>JACQGX010000097.1 GCA_016199265.1 Chloroflexota bacterium
CTCTCCCACTAGGGGAGAGGGGAACGACGGACTCCCTGCTCCCCGCGTCAGCGTGGGAGCAGGGACGAGGGCGAGGGGGCCAGGAGCGGCGCACACGGATGACGCGCACCCTCTGGCGCCGGCGAGCGGTGGAGGGGTCGAGGCCGGTGCCCCGTGAGGGGTATGTGGTGGTGAAGGTGCGACGGGCGAGGGGTGGACGGAACCGCACACGCCTCCCTAAGGGAATCTACGCGGCGAGCGGCGAAAACCAACGGTCCTGGGGGCAGGGCGCCGGATTGCCGCACCGTGGCGGGATCTAGCGTGGCAGACGAAGCGGCGCCGCCTGGCGCTCCCGCAGGACCGGCGGGACCTCCCAGACGTCGTCCGCGAACTGGCCGCGTGGGGCACCACCGCGCCGCGCCGTCGCGAAACGCCGCTCGCGGCGCTGGTCGGGCAGGCCGGTGGCTGGCCAGCGCTCGATGACCAGGTGGTCGACTCCACGGCCGCGTCGGCGGCTAAGCTGGCCGGGCAGGCACCGACGACGAGGCGTGGACGGTGCCGTCCTGCCCGGCTGCGCGGCCGGTGCCGCCGGCGCCAGAGGCCGATCCCCAGCAGCCGCCCCGGTTGGGCGAGAGGCTGGCAAATGCGCCCGCCGCCGCCACCGCCACCCCAACCGCTGCTCCCGCCGCCCTTGGCCGCCAGGCGGCCCATGCCGGCGAGGGAGCCAGCGTTGACGGAGCGGCCGTCGGCGGCGCCGCCGGCAACCCATCGGCCCCACGTGGCCCCTTCATGGTCACCATCACGCGCGACGCGCTCGCCGGTGACGCGCGCGCCTCGGTGGCGCCACCCGGTGAACGACTACAATGGTGGCGTGGCGTACCCAACGTGAACGTAGCCTCCAACAGTAGGGCTGGTCGGGGCCGCTGGGTGAAATGTTAGGCATCGGCGCTATGCCGAAGACAGATAGCCACACCACGAATTGAGTTTGGGTCACATCGGTACTCGCGCTCGATGAGTTCGCCGACATACGGGATGTTCATCAGCGGTCGTGCTTTGGGGCGGGCAAAGCGAGGATTATCTATGCCGACTATCAGTGGTGGCTTTTCCTTAGCCAAGTCACTTGCGGTTCGGCGGAACCATGAATCAGTCCAGAACGTGGCCATCCATGCGCTGTCGGGATCACGAGTTGCCGGTCGCCGTGCGCTCAGTTGGTAAATCTCCGGTGCATGGTAGTACACCCAGATCGTGTCATCCGGCTGAGTTTGGTCCTGAATGAGTCTGAGAAGCGCGTCGAGATCAAGCCGCGCGCGATTGTCATTCGTGTAATAGTCAAAATGCGCCGTTGCAGCGTAGAGGGAAAGAGAAGGGATTTGCACACCGAAGTACGCCCCTGGAAGGAGCACTGATGCGGCAAAGGCCAGACGGCGATACCCGAGCCGTGCCAGACCTTGTATGAGAACGGCTGCGTAGCCAACGGCCGCGAGCGCCACCAAGGCAACCACCGGCACCAAATAGTGCAGATGTGCGTATCCCACAAGCGAACTCACAAACACCGATAGGGCCGCCAGAGTAACCAGCGGCAGTGCCCAAGATGCGGGCTCCCGGATCCGGCCGCGCCGACGAAGGCCGATCCACGGCGACACCACTGGAAGAACCGCCAAGGGCAGTAAGGGCATGCCGTTCAGGAGAGTCAGCGTGCGCCACAAGAGGGAGTTGCCGTGAGCCTGATTCCAGCTATTGTTCACATCGAGAAAGACAAAGCGAAGTTCGGCGAGAGCGGCGCTATTGAACAAATAAGGGACCAACATCAGCACAATAGGGATTGCAGCGCCAGCCACGAAGCTTCCAATATCCAGCGCGAAACGCTTAGTCCTGCCTTCCAACCGCGGAGCACGAGACCAGAGGAAGCAGATGCTCAACATGTAAAGCGGAGCAAGTAGAGCGACGGAAAACTTAATCAGCATGGCAACAGACACGAGCCCGCCTGCAGCGAAGAGCAACCATGCCACAGAACGAGTACTCATCGATTCAGCCACTATTGCCCGCGAGACCACAAACAGTCCTGCAAGGATGATTGGCGTCTGAAAGTACTCGAGCAGTACTGTGAGAAAGTCTGTCCGGGCTGTAAAGACCCAGCCGGGACCTGGCCCCACACTGAGCCAAACGACCCACAGCAAGGAGGCCAATAATCCTGCCAGTCGGTTACCGAAGAACCGATGCGCGTATGCCAGCATCAGGTAGCAACTGACTAATACCGCCAGCAGCCCAAAGAAGTGAACGAGCCACACCGCGTTGCTATGATTAATAGCTTCGGCAAGGATGAATGGCACCAGGCTCACCTGCGTTTTGCTATCCACGCGGAAGTAGTACACGTAAACAAAGTCATAGAATGACCGAAGGCGAGCTGCTTGCATGAAATACGCAGGCTCATCGTAGGAGAGGATGTGATTCGAGAGTGTTGGCCACCGCAGGAGAAAAACTGCTGCAGTAACCAAGAAGTACGATAGCCATGCCCACCGGTCCGAGACCTGAGCTTTCCACCACCGGCGAGCATCTGCTGACCAAGGTGAAGTGGCCTCTCCTGTGGCTACCTGGCGAAAACGTGATGGACTGAGCGCATCAGGGCCGCCACTGTTGATCGCTGGTGCGGAAGCTTCGATCATGATTGGTATCTCCACCTTATGCCGCACGTAGACGGCCATTCAGCTCTGCAACGGGCCACGCATTAACGTTATGGTCCTCCGCTTGCCTCACATTGGCTGACGAGTGAGCCCCGTCATCAGCTACGCGCTTCCGACATTGAAGAAGCTCGAGACTGTTTAACTGTTGTGGGGACACCGTTGACGCCAATACCAGAAACTGAGCTGCTATCCAGTTCACAGCGGCAAAGAAAGCCAGAAAGGCCTTTCCTGGCATCGTAGCGTTCCTTCCTACTTGCTGGAAGACCACGGCTGCGGCAAGCGTAAGGTAACGTTCGAAGGCACTTCCAAGCTTTTGCGTTCTCACTACTTCGAAGCCAACGGCCTGCAACGCCTCTGCGAGCTCTGGCAGATCGTATCGTCGGTAGTGACCCACCATCTCGTCGTCCCGATGCCAGTAGTGCTGATGCAGGGGTACGGTCAGAATGCACGTACCTCCTGGGCTGAGCACACGGTGTAGCTCCCGGAGTGCATCATGGTCGTTCTCCACATGCTCTAGGACTTCGGAACAAACAATCGTGGAGATGCTGTTTGAGCGCAGCCCAAGGGCCATGACGTCGAGCACTAGCGTTCTGTGTCCGTTACGGCGCATTGTTTGCATGGCCACAAAGGAGTAGTCTCCCAAGTACGCGTCTGCGCCGTCTGGCACCATGGGCGATATGCCACACCCTACATCCAGAACGGGCGTGTCTGGTGTGTTTAGCAGAGCAGCTACACCTCGCCGTCTAAGGAGGTAGTTAAATAGTACATTCTTGTACGCGTGATAAGTCTCAGTGGCGAAAAATGAGGAAAAGGATGGTGGCATAGAATTGCACTCAATCCCGGGTTGCTGAGGAAGTTTGAATCGTTCAAGCGGCTTGAGAGAAGCCGCGGACCTCTGTCTTCGGCATTCGCGCGCCTATATCGACCGGTCCGGATTTGAGACGCGGTCCACCGGCATCGAGAACAGTTGGAGTGGCCAGCCCAAGGCGTGCAAGCCGGAACTGCAGACTGGTCCAGAGGACGCCCAGGCCGTACTTACATGACCTGCGGAAGCTGATGGAAGAAGACTCGGTTTCGTAGCGCGTGGGACAGGAAATCTCGCCGATGCGGAAGCCGAAGTAGATGATCTGTGCAAGCATCTGGTTGTCGAACACAAAGTCATTAGAGTTTGCTTGGAGTGGAAGTGTCTCGAGTACACGCCGCGAGAACGCTCTATAGCCGGTGTGATACTCGGACAGCTTTTCTCCTAAGAGGAGGTTCTGGAAGGCCGTCAGCAATCGATTACTGACGTACTTGTAGAGCGGCATGCCTCCTCGTAAGGTCGTATTGCCAATGATCCGACTTCCGAGCACGGCATCATAAATGCCCGAGGCGATTAGGGACGCCATGGCGGTGACAAGCCGCGGATCGTACTGATAGTCTGGGTGTACCATCACGACAACATCAGCTCCAAGGCCAAGTGCATGGGTATAGCAGGTCTTCTGATTGCCTCCGTACCCGAGATTGAAGTTGTGCACGACAGTCTGCAGGCCTAGAGAGCAGGCTAGTGAAGCGGTGTTGTCGCGGCTCGCGTCGTCGACTAATAGAACCTCGTCTACAACATCCGCTGGAAGCTTGGCTACTGTGCGCTCAAGCGTCCGTTCGGCATTGTAGGCTGGAAGTACCACTACCACTTTCTTTCCGTGAATCATTGATTCGTCCTCTCTGACTTCACTGTGACGCATTGACGCGCGACGATCGAAGCTCCGACAGTCGAGCCGCGATCAACCGTCTGGGCTGATCCCGTTGGCGTCTGGGTAGGAGGTCAACTAACCATCCAGTGAGTCCAAGCATGAGCACGAGACTAAGCATCAATAACGACATTGCGAGTGCATGATGCGTGACCACGCCGTATAGCCCGAGAAGCGCGACGAATGTCACGTCTCTTAGACCGATTCCTGCCAACGACAGCGGCAGTAGTTGGAGTATCGAAAACACAGCTGTCACCCAGGCGATTGCAAACGGCGAAATCTGCACCCCGAGGGCCTGCGCGATCGCCCAATTGGAGGCAACGTTCGCTGCTTGGAATACGCACGCAAGCAGCACCGCGCCTGCCATGCCGGCGAGACCGTGATCCATGCCGGCTTCTGTGATCAGCCGGTAGCGCCAGTGCGCCAGCCGGGCCAGTGATGCTGTCCAAACAGTTGTCGTGCCCGGCTCGCCGTTGCCATCTGCCGGCCATGGGAGCTTGGGAAGCAGCAGTACCAGAACGCTGAGCGACAGGACGACCACCTGTACGACGAGGTAGAGATGGCGCCACGCTTCGACCGGTGGCGGTGCGAACAGCAGGCCGGCGATGCCGACCATTGAGAGACCCGTCAGGCCCGTTACCCGGTCGAGCCACACCGAGGCGTACACCACGCCGCGCCGCTCGACCGAGCCCCCGAGCCGGATGGCCTTGAGCACCTCGCCGGCAATGTGGCCGGGCAGCGCCAGACCGTAGAAGATCGACGCCAGATTCAAGCGGAAGAGCTCGGCGAGGCCACGGTGTATACCCGCGCCCGCCAGCAGACGCTGCCACTTGAACGAGTTGACCAGCCAGGCGAAGTAGACGAGCAGGGCAGCGATGGCGAGTGGCGCCGGCCGGGCATCGCGGACGTTCTCCAGTGACCGGGTGACGTCTATGCGCCACAGCACGAAAGCTAGCAGGACGACCATCGCGGCTGTTCGTACCACTAGGGCATGCCGGCGCCAGATCACCACTGCCTGAGTCAGAACGGCTAGGTTGAGCGTCTGCACGCTGCTCACTAAGCGGCCTTTCTGACCTCACTGGCGTACTGCCGCGGTAGCGCATCTCCTGCATGGGCGGCGGCCACCAGGACCCGTCGATACTGTTCGGCGACGTTCTCCCACCGGAAGTCCTCGGCGGTGCTGCGTGCACGTTGTCCGAGCTGCCGCACAAGCCTGGGCTGCCCGGCGAGACGGTCGATCGCTTCGGCGTACATGCCTGGGTCGCCTTGTGCGACGAGATAGCCGTTGTGCTCGTTCTCAATCAGGTCACGATTCCCAATAACGTCACTGGCGACCACCGGAAGACCGCAGGCGAGCGCTTCGAGTACGACGTTGGACATGCCCTCGGCCGCCGATGGCAGCACCAGCGCATCGGCCCATTGATAGTGGGCGAGCAACTCGGCGCGGGCGGCCCAGCCGGCGAACTCGACGCGGTCTGCGATGCGCAGCGCCCGGGTCAGCCGCTCGAGCTCGGCACGCTCTGGGCCGTCGCCGACCAAGCGCAGCACCACCGCCCTCCGGCTGAGCGCCAGCGCCGCCAGCGCAGTGTCGAACCGTTTCTGCTGCGCCAATCGGCCGACGGCGAGAAGACGCAAGGGTGTCTCAGGGCGAATCCGGTTGGGCGGGGCGAACGTGTCGACGTCGACGCCGTTTGGAATGATCGTGATCGGCGCGTCGGGCCACGTCTTGCGGGCCAGGTCGGCCAGGCCGGTGCTGTTAGCGAGCAGCCCGGTGGAGCGGTGCCAGACGGTACGGATGACCGGCAGCGCCAGCTTGTGCAGCAGCACTCGCTCGCTGCCCATAAACCCCGGCACGTCGCCGCCGCGGAGCGAGACGACGTACGGCATACCGAGAACCTGGTGGAGCAGCAGTGCGATGGGCCCGCTGGGCATACCGAAGAACGCGCAGACAGCGTCGGGCCGCCAGCGGCGAAGAAGACGCATGGCCGCGGGCATGCCGCCGAGCGTGAACGACAGCATCTCGGCCGGCGAGCACTGATCCGCACGGCGACGGATGGCGGGCGCACGGTAGATCAGGTAACCGTCGCGATGTTCAATCCGAGGAAGACCCTTGAAGGCGGCGGTCAGCACGCACATGTCGACGCCAGCAGAGGCGAGACAGCGCGCGATGTTCGCCGTTGCGTTGCCGGCGCCGGCTCCGATGGGCGGTAACTCGTAGTTGACGAAGAGCACTCTCAAGCTCATGAGCGACCTCCAGTTCAATTAACCGCTCAATTGACCGCGTTCTTTTGGGCAACGGCGACCACGTTGAGGGCAAAGAGCCCGTTGGGGTCCAGGCGCGCTTCCAACCAGCGGCTGCCGGCAACGAGCGAACGGTTCAGCGAACTGGCCAAGGCCCGAAGCGGCGACGAAAAGCCGGCGATGTCGGCTGCCAGCAGCATGCCCATCGAGGTAGGCGTGCTCAGCAGCGACAGTAGCCCGCCCGCGACGGTGACAGAGACTGGGACGAGGCCGGCGCGGCGCAAGAGATGCGCGACCCCGTATGGTGTGTAGCGGTAGTAATCCTCAGGTGCTCCGTGGACGAAGCTCAGGTGAGGGACGCTTAGCAGCAGTAATCCATCAGGAGTAAGCACCCTGGCGATTTCCGCCAGCGCCGTCCGAGGCTCGGCCACGTGTTCGAGGACCTGCGAACAGACGACACAGTCGAAGGTCTCATCCGCGAACGGGAGACCGGCGAGCAGGTCGGCGACGGCCCCCAGCTCGGGGTGTGAAGCGACGTAGTCGATGCTGACGTACCGGCGCACGTTGGGGGATTGCAGCACCGAAGGGCGGTGCGCCAAGCGCCCGGCGCCAGCGTCGAGCACGAGTCCGCGCAGATGCTCTGCAATACGCCGCTCGAGCGCGTCGCCCAGCGATTGTCCGGCGGCCGACATGTCGAAGAATTCGCCACAGGCAATGGCTTCGTCTTCCAGTCTGCGCCAGCGTTCACGCAATGTGGTCGTCATCGGGCTGCGGTTACCTTTGCACGGTCTGTTTCGAGTAAGGCGCCGCCCGTTGGAAATCGGCTGCCACGTGGCAGATTCCTTAATGGAGGCCCTCGCGCTTGTTGGCCTCTTTGACACCTTCACAACCACATACGAGTCGCTCGACCTTGGACTTTGGACGGAGCCGTGTGTCTCCGGATTACACGGAAACAGGGGCTCGATACCCGATTCTGCAAAACGAACTGCCAGTTCTGATAATTCCAAGCGTCTTCGCATCTTCTCCCATGGCCAAACTGCAGGCCCGTGGCCGTCGTTCCCCCTCTCCCCGCAGGAGAGGGGGCCAGGGGGCGAGGTCCGCACCACTACACCGCCCCCAGAACCGCATCGGATACCTTTGCCCCACTCTGCGCAACCGTGCCGTCTGAGCCGAAGCTGATCGGCTGGTTTTCGATGTACCGCTGATGCCACAACTGGAACACCAGCAGCGTCCACAGTGGCTTGCGGTTGTCGCGCCGGCCGGCGAGGTGGTCGGCGATGAGGCGGTCGACGTGGGCCGGCTCGAAGAGGCCTTGGCGGCGCAGGCGCGAGTCGCTCAACTGGTCGAGCAGCAGGTCGCGCAGCTCGCCGCGGAACCACTTCGAGAGGGGAATACCGAAGCCCTTCTTGGGCCGGTTGATGATCTCGTCCGGCAGGCGGCCGGCGACCGCTTTTCTCAAGAGGTACTTGCGGGTGAGGCCGCGCAGCTTGAGGTCGATCGGCAGGCGTGTGGCGAAGTCGAGCATGAGCCGGTTCAGCAGCGGCACACGCACTTCGAGCGAGCAGCCCATGCTCGCGCGGTCGACCTTGGTCAGAATGTCGCCCTCCAGGTACATCTTCATGTCGAGGTAGAGCGCCTGCGACAGGTCGTCGTAGGCGGCGCAGCGGACGACGTGCTCGCCCAGCGCGTCGAAGGTGTCCTCGGCGCCGATCTGGGCCAGGACGTCGGGCCGGAGCAGCGCGCGCTTCTCGTCGGGGCTGTACGCGCCCAGCCAGAGGTGGTGGCGCTCGGCGAGCGGCCGGCTCGTGCCGGCGATGAAGCGCTTGGCCTTGAAGTCGAGGCTCATGTTGTCGTACGAGACCGGCAGGCGGCGCACCAGCGGGGCGACGATGCCCTCGCGGATCGCCGCGGGCAGGCGCCGGTAGTAGCCGGCCAGCCGGTGCGCCTGGAGCGTGGGGTAGCCGGCGAAGAGCTCGTCGCCGCCGTCGCCGCCCAGCGCGACGGTGACGTGCTGCCGCGCGAAGCGGCTGAGGAGGTGCGTCGGGATGATCGACGCGTCAGCGAGCGGCTCGTCGAGGAAGTCGGCGACGCGCGGCACGAGCTCCCACAGCAGGCGCGGCTCGAGGATCATTTCGGAATGCTGCGTGCCCAGAAAGCCGGCGACGTGCCGGGCGTACCCCGACTCGTCGAACGATGGGTCTTCGAAGCCGATCGAGAAGCTGCGGACCTGGCCTGGGATCAAGTCGCTCATCGCGGCCGCGACGGCGCTCGAGTCGAGGCCGCCACTGAGGAAGACGCCGAGCGGCACGTCGCTGACGAGCTCGAGGCGCACCGCCTCGCGCAGCGTCTGCCAGAGCCGATCGGCCAGCCTGAGCTCCGAGGCGTGCGCGAGCGCGGGATCGGGCGTCAGGTCGAGCTGCCAATACGGGCGCTCGTCGATCCGGCCGTTTTCGACGGTCAGGTAGTGTCCTGGCCGCAGCTTGCCGATGCCGGCGAAGATGCTACGCGGCGTCGGGACGTACTCGTAGGTGAGATACTGGTAGAGCGAGACGACGTCGAGCGCGCGCGGGAAGCCGGGGTAGGCGAGGATGGCCTTGGGCTCGGAGGCGAACAGGAACACATCGCCGTGGCGCGCGTAGTAGAGCGGCTTGATCCCGGTGCGATCGCGCGCCAGCAGCAGCCGCCGCCGGCGGTTGTCCCACAGCGCCAGGCCGAACATGCCGTTGAGCCGGCAGACGAAATCGTCGCCGTACTCTTCGTAGGCGTGGACGGCGACCTCGCAATCGCTGCCCGAACGAAAGCGGTGGCCGTTCGCGGTGAGCCGCTCGCGCAACTGGCGATAGTTGTAGATCTCGCCGTTGCAGACGAGCTGAACCTGGCCGTCTTCGCTCGCCAGCGGCTGCCGCCCGCCCTCCACGTCGATAATCGACAGCCGCCGCATCGCCAACCCTCCGGCGCCCAACACCACTGCACCGGCCGAATCCGGCCCGCGGTGCACGAGCGTCCCGCACATCGCCTCCAGCGAGGCGGCGGTGATGGGGCTATCGTCGACCCGGGTGTCGAGCGCAACAGCGCCGGTAATGCCACACATAGCAGTAGGTCCCTTTCACCACGGAGACACGGAGACACAGAGATTTGTAGACACAAGAACCTCACGCCTCCCGCCGATACCACAAGCCACTCTCTGCGTTCATCTGCGCTTTCTTAGAACTCCAATCCTCTCTGTGTCTCCGTGTCTCCGTGGTGAACGTCAGCCCTCAGGGATTGAGCACCTCGCGCGTCACGTAGGTCCGCTTCCCCTGGGACTCGTGGTAGGTGCGCATCAGCACTTCGCCCAGCAGGCCCATCAGGATGGCCTGGAAGCCGATGAGCAAGAGCAGCGCGGAGAGCAGCAAGAGGGGCGTCTGGATCATCGAGACGCCGAGGGCAAGCTTCTGCCAGACCATCGCCAGGCCGGTGAGGATGCTGAGCGCGATGCACAGCAGGCCGGCGGCGCCGAAGGCGTGGATCGGCTTGGTCACGTAGCTGCCCAGGAACTTCACCGTGAGCAGGTCGAGCATGACCTTGAACGTGCGCTTCAGTCCGTACTTGGACTTGCCGCGCACGCGGGGGAAATGGTTGACGGGCAACTCAGCGATCTGCGCCCCGACCTGCGCCAGGAGCGCGGGGATGAAGCGGTGCAGCTCGCCATACAGGTGCACCTGCTTGAGCAGGTCGGCACGGTAGGCCTTGAGGCTGCACCCGTAGTCGTGCAGGTGGACACCCGTCACGCGCGAAATGAGGCCGTTGGCGATGTGCGAGGGCAGCTTGCGCGTGATCGCCGCGTCCTTACGGTCCTTGCGCCAGCCGCTGACGACGTCGAACCCTTCGTCGATACAGGCGAGCAGGCGCGGGATGTCGGCCGGATCGTTTTGGAGATCGGCGTCGATGAAGACGATCACCGCGCCGTACGCGTGATCGATCCCGGCGGTCATCGCTGCCGTCTGGCCGAAGTTGCGGCGCAGACGGACGACACGCGCTCGCCGGTCGCGCGCCGCGACGAGCGCGAGCTCCATCGCGCTCCGGTCGCGGCTGCCGTCGTCGACGTAGACGATCTCAAACGAGCGGCCCAGCGGCTCGAGCGCGTCGACCAGGCGGTGATGGAGCGGCAGGATGTTGCCTTCTTCGTTATACACCGGGGCGATGACCGAGACGTCGACGCTGTTTTCGGCAACGTGCTCGCGGATCGGTATACGTGTCAGGGCGACCACCGTCGTTCGCTCCTTTCGTTTACGCTTCTGGTCACGACTAATGCACGATTAGTGCCGTGGCATGTAACTCACGATCGCACGTACCGGCACAGAATGTGCATAGCTTGTCTTGTGGAAAGTGTATTTCTACCGGCGTCCTGTAGTGACACAGCACTGCTCTAGGGGAGATACACTTGTGCGATTGTTTGCCGCCAGGTAAGTAACAAAACGCGCGAAGGAGTGTCCGCATGTTGTCGCCGTTTCGTCACACACGAAGGCGAACGCCGGTGATCGCCAACACGACGCGCGGCGCCGTACTGGCGCACCAAGCGCGGCCGGCGGACAACCCGTGGACGCGATTCGTCGGGCTGATGGGGCAGGCGCGGCTGCCGGAGGGCGGCGCGCTGGTGCTGACGGGAACGCAGGGCGTCCACACCCACTTCATGCGCTTCCCGATCGACCTGGTGTTCTACGATCGCGACGGAGTGGTCGTCGACGTCGTTCATCGTCTGCGCCCGTGGCGCTTCTCGCCGTACCGGCGCCGGGCGCACGGCGTGATCGAGCTGCCGGCGGGTGTGGCCCAGGCGACCGGCACGCAGCCGGGTGACGTGCTGTCGTTTCTCACCACGGAGACATCGAAGCACCGAGGCGCGGGGATGTAAACCAAAGCCGAGGTGGCATCCGCAAGCCGCCTCACTTTGCATTTTACACTGTGCACTTTGCACTTGGTTTAGGATCTGTGGAGATGATCGAAACGTTCGCTGGGTGGAATGTGCTGCTGGCCGGCGGTCTTGGCGGCGTCGTTGGGGCGCTGGCGCTGCTGGCGCTGAGCCGCGGACTGCGAGGGCTGGCCCTGCCGCGGATGGGGATGCAAGCGGCCGGCGTGAGCCTGCTGAGCACCGCGTTGGGGCTGTTGCTCGCGCTGCGGCTGGCAAGCCCGGTCCATGCGTTTGCCGCCGGACTGTTCTTCGCCGTGCTGGTGTGGGCCAGCGTTGTCGACCTGCAGCGGCGCCTCATTCCTAATGCGATGATGTACCCCGCTATCGTCGCCGGCCTGCTGTACGCCGGACTCTATCCCGACCGGATGGTGTGGGCGCTGGCGGGTGCCGCGTTCATGCTGCTGTTCTTCTTCTTGCCGGCGCTCCTGCGTCCGCAGTGGTTGGGAATGGGCGACGCCAAGCTGGCGGTGGTGGTCGGCCTGTTCCTTGGCTTCCCGCAGTCGTTGACCGCGGCATTGATCGCCGCGTTCGCGGGCGCGGCGGCGGGCGCGGTGCTGCTGCTGCGTGGACGCAAACGCACCGCCGCGATGGCCTACGGGCCGTGCCTGGCGTTGGGCGGGATAGCCGCCCTGCTGCTGGGCAGGTGACCCCTGAGCTTGGCTTCCCCGGAGCAATTCCGTCACAATTAGGGAGCCCTCACCCTAGCCCTCTCCCGCTGGGAGAGGGGACTTCATTTCATGGCGATCGTACTTGCAGTTGCCAATCAGAAGGGCGGCGTCGGGAAGACGACGACGGCGGTCAATCTCGGCGCCGCGCTCGCCGAACGCGGGCGCCGCGTGCTGCTCGTAGACAACGATCCGCAGGCCAATCTCACCGGCTCGCTGGGATTGCCGAAGCAGACGCCGTCGACGTACGAGTTGCTGCTCGGCGACGTGCTGCCCAAGGAGATCTGCCAGGCGGTCGAGGTCACGGCGGTCAAGCGCACGTTTGGCCACCACGGAAACGTCGCGGCTGCGGCGACCACTCGGCCCCGGCAGGCCGCCGGCGCCGGCGGTGGGCCGGAAGCGAACGGCGCGGGAACGTCGGGTCAGATGCCACACCAGGGGCTTGGCCGGCTCGGCGACCAGACGCTCCCGCATGCGCTCGACGTCTTGCCGGCCTCGCCTGATCTGGCGGGAGCAGAGGTGGAGCTGGTGAACGAGCCGCACCGCGAGCGACGGCTGGCGCAGGCGCTGGCGCCGGTGCTGCCGTCGTATGAGTACGTGCTGATCGATTGTCCGCCGTCGCTCGGTCTGCTGACGCTCAATGCGCTGGTGGCCGCCGACGGCGTCGTCGCACCGGTACAGTGTGAATACCTGGCGCTCGAAGGGCTGACGCAACTGCTCTCGACGCTGCGGCGCGTGCACCAGGCGCTCAATCCGCGTCTGGTGCGCCTGTTTCTGCTCATGACGATGTTCGATGCCCGCACCGGGCTGGCACGCGGCGTCGTCGACGAGGTGCAGCGCCACTTCCCGAAGCTTTTCCTCCAGACGATCATCCCGCGCACCGTGCGCTTGGGAGAGGCGCCCAGCTATGGACAGTCGATCCTCCGCTATGACCCGTCAGGGCGAGGGGCAGCGGCCTATCGTGCGCTGGCAGCCGAGCTCGAGGAGCGAACCAGTCCCAAGTCCAAGGTCCAAGGTCCACAGGGTGCAGCATTTGGCGGGTGACCTTGGACTTTAGACTTTAGACTTTAGACTTTAGACTTGGGACTTGGGACTGAAAGAAAATGGCGGGACGGCGAAGTGGTCTGGGCCGAGGGTTGGATGCGCTGATCGGGCCGGCGGCCGGGCCAGTGCAGCGCGGCGCGGCCGGCGCAGCGGCCGCTGAGGCGGCCGAGCCGGGCGAAACGGGAACGATCGTTGTCGAGATCGGGCGGATCGAGCCGAATCCGCTGCAGCCGCGGCGGCATATCGAAGAGAAGGAGCTCGACGAGCTCGCGGAGTCGATCAAAGAGCACGGCCTGCTCCAGCCGTTGGTAGTGACGCGGCAGCCCGCCGCGGCTGGAGCAGTCGACGCACCGGCGGCGTCGGGCAGCCGGCCCCGCTACCAACTGATCGCGGGGGAGCGGCGCCTGCGCGCCGCCCGTCGCGCGGGGCTCGTGCGCGTGCCGGTGGTCGTGCGCGAGGCAGCGGGACGCGAACTGCTCGAGCTGGCGCTGGTGGAGAACGTGCAGCGCGCCGACCTCAATCCGCTGGAAGAGGCGGCGGCGTACCAGCAATTGGCCGGCGAATTCGGGATGACGCAGGAGGAGATCGGGCGGAGAGTCGGCAAGAGCCGGTTCTCGGTCTCGAACGCGATGCGCCTCCTGCAGTTGCCGGCGTCGGTCCAGCAGGCGGTGCTCGACGGCCAGCTCAGCGAGGGCCACGCGCGCGCGCTCCTCGGCGTGCCGGGCACGGCGCGCCAGCGCAGCTTGGCGGAGCAGGTGCTCGAACGCGGCCTGACGGTGCGGCAAACCGAGGCACTCGTGCGCCGCGCGCTGGAACGGCCGTCCGCGCCCGGCCGTCCCGGACGGCCGCGAAAGACCGGTCTGGGAGAAGACGTGCTCGAGCTGCAGGAGCGATTCCAGCGCGCCTTGGGCACCAAAGTGGAGCTCATCCCGGCGGCGCGGGGCGGGCGGCTCGTCATCCACTACTACAGCGACGAGCAGCTAAACGACATCTACGAGCGGCTGGCGGCCGACGAGCCTTGACGAAGAACGACGAACGACGAACGACGAAAAGAGGGTCCGCTAACCTTCGCCTCTCGCCTCTCGCCTCTCGCCCTCTCGTCAGATGCCGGCGGCTTCGACGCGCTCGCGAAGCGCGTCTCGATCGACGATCGTGATGCGCTGGCGATCGACCACGAGGATGCCGCGGTCGCGGAAGACGCCGAGCTGCTTGTTGACGCTTTCGCGCGTCGCACCGATCATCGCGGCCAGGTCCTGCTGCGTGAGGTGGATGTCGAGCTCCCAGCCGCGTTCGGTGCGGCGGCCGTGGGATTCGAGCAGCAAGAGCAGCTTCTTGGCCAATCGCTCGGCGACGTCGAGGAACGCCGCATCCTGGACGAGCTGATCGGTATCGCGCAGGCGCTTGGTCATGACGCGCAGGAGCGCGATCGAGATCTCCGGATGCTGGCCCAACAAGCGGTGGAAATCGCTCTTGCGTAGGGCGAGCACTTCGGTCGGGCGCGTCGCCTCGATCGTCGCCGAGCGCGGCTGATCGTCGAGCAGAGCCAGTTCGCCGAAGCTCTCGCCATCATCCAGGATCACCAAGATCGCTTCCTGGCCATCCGGCGACGAGACGCTGACTTTCACCTGGCCGGCGAGCACGACATAGAACGTATCGCCGCAATCGCCCTGATAGAAGACGATCTGATCGCGGTCGAAACGCTGCCGGCGGGCGACGCGGGTGAGCTCGTCGATCTGCCCGTCGCTGAGTGATTCAAAGAGCGGCACGCGTCGCAGCGCGCGCGCAACCATGGCTCGCTCGGCATCGCGGCCCACTCGCCCGTGACTGCCGTCTCGTCCAATCACCATCTCACCACCTCGCCGGCCGCTTGTGGCATTCCACACCCACGCACGTGTCGCATGTGCCTACACGTTTTGGCAGTTGCGCGCATGCCCAACATCACTCGAAGACATACCCGACGGATTATCGGCGTAAGTGGGGCAGAACGTCAAAAAGGAACCCGTTCATCCCCCGGCCCTTGCTCCCGCGTGGCGGAGGAGGGGAGCAGGCCATCCCCTGGGCCACCGTTCCCCCGCTCCCTGAGAGATACAATCCAGCGGGAATGGCGACAATTTATCTGGTACGGCACGGGCAAAGCCAGGCGAACGTGGAGCGGGTGTTCTCCAACGGGCGCGTCGACCTGCCGCTGACCGACTTGGGGTACCGCCAGGCAGGCCAGGCGGCGGCGTGGCTGGACGGCAGAAACGTCCGCCGGGTGTACGCGTCGCCGCTGCTGCGGGCACGGCAGACGGCCGCCGTGATCGCCGAGCGACTGGACGTACCGGTCGAGGTGCTGGTCGACCTCGACGAGATCCGCGTCGGCGACCTCGATGGCCGGCGCGACGGCAGGAGCTGGACACTGCACGATACGGTGCTCGGTCGCTGGCGCGCGGGCGACCGCGCGGCACGCTTTCCCGGTGGCGAGAGCTACGGCGAGGCGTACGATCGCTTCAGCAAGATGCTGCAGCAGATCGCCGTTCGCCACGCCGGCGAAGCCGTGGTCGCCGTGACGCACGGCGCGATTGTCGGTACGGTGGTACCGCGCCTCTGCCCCACCTTGTGGGAGGACGTCTCCCAGGGCAAGCTCCACTGGTCGCTGCAAAACGCCGCGATCACGACGCTGGAGGTCGCCGCCGATGGCGTGTCGTGCAGCGCGTGGGGGTACGTGGGCCACGTAGGAAAGTGAAGCGTGCCAGGTGCTAGGTGCAATAGGAGACCCAGCCGACATGTTTCACTTAGCACCTAGCACTTCTTCCTCTAGGGCACCCAGTCCAGCGCCTCGGCGGCGAGGAGCTGGCGCGGCTGGGTCTTGCCGTCGGCGCCGACGGCGTAGGTAAAGACTTCGGCGCCGTCGAGCGTGCTGAAGAGCACCTGCGTGCCGTCCGGCGACCACACCAGACGACCGAAGAAGCGCTGCGCCGGCTGCGTTGGAATGGGGCCCCAGCCGTCGGCGGAGAAATCGGCGAAAGCGCCGTAAACGACGACCGGCGGCGTTTCGGACCCGGCGATGGTCGCGGGGAAGATGACCAGCTCCTGGACGGCTTCGCACCTGCCGCCGTTGCACTCGGGCGAGCGCCGTTGTCCGGCGCGTACCTGCGTGCGCCACTTGCCATCCGGCGAGACGGCGAAGGCGCGCTGGCCGGCAAGCGGCGCCGTGCGCAGGTCGCCGTTGCGCGTCCAGAGCATGCGTTCGGGGGCAGTATCGGCCTGGCCCTCGATCGGCGGCGCATCAGAGGTAGTGTCGTAGTAGTAGACGCGCGTGCGATCACGGTTGGTCACCGCGACGTAGCGCCCGCTCGCCGAGGCGTAAACGGCCGCGTAGAGCGGCTCGCCGGCGGTATCGCCGGCGAACCTCCGGAGGAGCGTGCCATCGCGCGAGAGCACTTTGACGTAGTCGGCCTCGCGCCGGCTATCGGCTCGCTCCGTGGCGAAGTAGGCGACCAGCTTGCCGCCCGCCAAGGTCGTAGCGTCGCGTACGATCTCATGCGTGTCCGCCGCGATCGCTTGATCGCGTAGCCGCTGTGCCCGGCCGAGATCGCTCAGCGGCGCGAGGAACAACTGCCCATCGCCGTCGCGGTAGAGCAGCGAGCCGGCTCCGAGCGGCACGTGGGGCCGGAAGTACTTCCAGAGCTCCTGCGGGTACAGCCGATCGAGCGACCGATAGGTGAAGATACCGCCGCCGGTGGCAAGCACCAGCACGATCACCGCCGCGGCAACCAGTTTCACCCAACGAGGGATGCGGTCGAGAACGCCGCCCGCGTCGTCTCGGGCCGCCTTCCGGCCGGTGCCGCGACGTCGCCCGGCGACGGCTTGCGTGGCCATAGTCTGTCAAACCTCTCTAGCGAAGTATGGCGCACCTACCGGGAGGCAGCAAGGGGTACAGGCAAGACTTCCGGATGCGGGGAGGACGTGTCGGGGCGTATCGACATACGCCCGGCCGCCGCCCCTGGGCGTATGTCGATACGCCCCTACAGCCAGTGGCGGTCCCCGGAA
>JACQGX010000106.1 GCA_016199265.1 Chloroflexota bacterium
AGTTGCTCTTTGAGCCAGTTTCCGGCCTCCCTAACGTCATCCCAATCCTCGATGCCGGCGAATGGCAAGATTACTACGTCCTGGTGATGCCACTCGCCGAGAAGTCTCTTCGTCAACACGTTAGCGAAGCCGAGGGCAAGCTAACGACCGAGGAGACCATTCGCGTCCTCATCGACGTAGCTGAGGCCCTGGTCGGCCTTCAGGGGGTCGTGCACCGTGACCTAAAGCCCGAGAACGTCTTGTGGTACCAGGGCCATTGGTGCGTGGCGGATTTCGGGATCGCACGCTATGCCGAGGCCACGACAGCGCCGGATACGCGGAAATACGCCCTCACGCCAGCGTATGCTGCACCTGAGCAATGGCGGGCAGAGCGGGCAACCGCGGCAACCGACGTGTACGCGTTCGGTGTCATGGCCTTTGAGCTGCTCCAGGGGCAGCGACCGTTCCCCGGACCCGATCTCCCCGATTTTCGGGAGCAACACCTGACCCAGACACCACCAGCGCTGATCGGATGCCCGCCTTCAGTTGCCAGTCTGGTCACGGAGTGTCTCTACAAAGCGGCGCAGGCGCGGCCCACGGCGGCCAACATCCTCGCACGTCTGCACGCGAGCCAACGCGCCCCGTCGCCGGCGGCTGCGAGGCTTCAAGCCGCTAATCAGAAAGTCGTCGACAAGCAGGCCCAAGAAGCGGCGTGGGCGTCGGCCGAAAAGTCGGCTGAGCAGCGGCGAACGGACCTCTTTGCCGCTGCTCGGCAATCGCTTGAGCCGATTATCGACAGCCTCATCGCACGTGTGCAGGAGGCGGCGCCGTCTGCCACAGGTACGCGAGCAGGGGATAGCGTCGTGCGGCTTGGGGACGCGGTGCTAGCCGTCGATCAAGTGAGGTCAGTACCGGGCAACTGCCTAGCGTCTCCCTTAGGCCCGCCTCCGTTCGACGTGATCGCCTATTCGGCCATCGCTGCGCGGAAGCTCCGGGATCGGTACGGTTACGAAGGGCGAAGCCACTCGCTATGGTTCTGCGATGCCCACGACGAAGGCACCTATCGCTGGTTTGAAACGGCGTTTATGGTAACGCCAGGCATGCCTCAGAGCTCCAGCATCGACCCGTTTGCCCTTCGACCGACTGACAAGGACGCCGCCGGCGCGTTTTCGCCGGCCATGGCAGTTCGCCAAGTGGCGTGGCAGCCAGTCCCTTTTAATCAAGGAGACGAGGAGCAGTTCATCGAGCGTTGGTTAGAGTGGTTCGCTGCGGCCGTCGACGGCACGCTACGGCATCCATCGCACATGCCAGAAGACTCTGGTGGGCGCTACCGACGTTCCAGGCCGCGTTAGTGCTGCAAAGGGTGCTCCCCGTGCATGTGGCAGAGACGATGAGAAAGTACATGTGATAGACACATCGGGCTACACCGCTCTGGTGCCGCGAGGTTGAAAAGGCTAGATGGCTCGACCGCTCTCGACTCAGACCGTCGATGGCAACTCGTGCGCGGGCGCAGATGACAGCTCCAGCCGCTCAGCATCCGATGGCTCGTACCGCATCGCGGTCGAGCCTCCGTCGGAATTGCGTCGCGCAATAACGGCGACATCGTCACGTCGTCCTGTATCGGAATCGCGTAGAGTGCCACCCGCGGGTGGCCGCTGCTGATCACGCGGTCAGTCGCAGTTGGTTCTTCAACGGCGCGTGCATCTCCTCGCGCAGCGTCGCGCTCGCCGCTCGCGTGCCGGCTTCGCCAAGCGGCAACTGCTGTTCGACGGCCAGGGCCGCCTGCAGCTCCCTGACTGGCCATTTCTGCGCGCTGAAGGTCGTCGTCAAGGTCAACACGCGGTCGAGCGTGTCCTCCTCCGGTTCGCCCAGCAACACCTAACGCCCAATACCGGAGAGGTGCACACCGGATGCTTTCAGCCAGACAGCCGTGCGCTCGCGGCCGGTATGGTGTTTGGGCACCTGATCCTCTGCTGATCCTCTGCTGATCCTATACGGTAGGTACTGCTACTCGCCGTGCTTGCGAAGGCGAGGTCGCAGATCGAGGGCGAGCGACCGGAAGGCTGGTATCCGATGGAGGGTGATGAGGCTGGTGTCGTGCTGGTTCTTCCCACCCAGGCTCGTTCGCGAGAGCACCAGTAGCTCGGCGCCGTCGACCAGGAGCGACGGATAGTTAAAGGCCTCGAGCGGATCCTTACTCATGGCCACCGTGCCGGCGGAGAACCAGTTGTAGGCATCGAGTGAATAGCACAGGTTGAGGATACGCCGCTCGTTGGACGGCCGGACGCCGGCAAAGCCGCGCGCTGCGAGCGGCCGTGGATCCTGTAGATGGTCAGTGACCGCGTTTGCCGCCATCCAATAGTAGCCGCCACTTTGTAGCGCATCCGCACCGGCCGTATCTTGCAAGACGAAGAACTTACACTGTCCTCCCGGCCAGGGCACGAACGACTCGAATTCGAGGCGCTGGTTGCCAGGTGAGTCGCCCACCAGCGTGCAGACGGCCGCGACATTGGGGATGCCGCCGCTCTCGACTCGCAGGACCACCTTGACCTGTGCCCGCACGAGCATGGGGTTCCCCTCCAGCCACGACCCGGACTCTGCGGGCCACGGCGGCTCAGATCCCGGATGGTACAGTCCGAAGCGGAACTTGTCCGGATCGCCGGGATACCCGAGCGGGGGAGTGGACGACCACACGGTCGCGTCCATCAGGTCGTCATCGATGGCCGCACTGAGAAGCAGCGGCCGGAAGCCCACTCGGAAGCCACCGGCGGAGCGTTCCTCCATCGCCTTGTACAGCCTGCCTTGACGTACGACGAGGGGAGTTGGTGCCGTGGCGTAGCGGCCCACCAGGAGTGTAGCAGGCGCGCTCCATCGCTCTCCCTCCGGGGAGTAACAGATCACCGCGTCGGCGTAACTGCCGCGGCAGCCGATGAGGTACATGCCAGCGCGGTACCCAGCCGACACGTAAGGAGATGCCCAGAAGTTCTCGACCGTCCCTGTCTCGCGCCACGTCCGGCCGTCGTCGTCGGATACGGCGACGTGGCAGCGCCACTGCTCCCTCGGCATCGCCTTACCGAACGTGTCGTAGGTGGCCACCAGGCGCCCGCCTGGAAGCTTGGCCAGCGCCGGCGAGCCCAGGTAGATGCGCTCCGGGTCTGGCGACTCCGCAACGACGACAAAGTCGGGCGCCAGCAGCCCGGCGCGTGCCTGTGCGATCTGAATTGGTTCGACCCGTGTCACCGCAGTGGCATCCGTAGCGTTATGTGCGCGCTTAGCCATTCTTGATCAGCGGTTCCGCCAGGCGCGCAGCATCATCGAGTAATGCCTTGGGTGTACCTTTCTGGGCAACGGCATCTGCGATGGCCGTGCGGAGCAGCTTGGCCGCGTCGCTCCACGTGCCCAGCCGCGGCGACGAGCGGCTGTAGGGCAGCATGTCCACAAACGGCTTCATGCGTGGCTGATCGGCCATGAATCGTTGCCAGACGGGCTGCTTCTCCAGTGCACGCCAGGGCGGCAGGGTGGTGCTCACGGCGTTGAACTCCACGACATTTGGGAGCGCGGTGAACCAATGCGCAAACCGCCATGCCTGGGCCTCGTGCTTCCCCGTCTTCATCGTGACCAGGGCGTGTCCGCCCGCGAAGCTGGCACGCTGCTTCCCTTGCGGCAGGACGGCCACATCCCAGTCGAACTTGTCCTGTACTGCCTTGTCGATTGAGCTGACCACGCCGGAGCCAGTGAACACGAGGCCGGCGCGGCCAAGTTGGAACGTGTTGGGTGGCTGCTGTAGGCTAGCGACGCGGCTGCGATGCACGAGATCCACCCAGAACTGCAGCGCGTCCACCCCGGCGGGGCTATTCCAAGTGGCCGCGCGTCTGGTCATATCTACCAACTCGCCGCCATTCTGCCAGAGGAAACACTGCCACCGTTGCTCGTCCATACCGGCCCACTGAATGCCCCAGGTCTCCGCCTCGTCGCTGCCGCCGTTGAGCTGGCGGCCCATCATGGCAATATCGTTCCAATTGGCAGGCGGCTTGGCCGGATCGAGCCCGCGTTGCCGGAAGAGCGATCGGTTGTAGCCCATCCCGAGGCTGGTCAGGGCGTACGGCATGGCCATGAACTTTCCTTCGAAGGAAGCCATGTCGCGGGAGACAGGCTGCATCTCGTTCTTGTCGAGCCGGTACTGCCCCTTGGCCAGCGTGTCGGGCGAGGCGATTATCGAAGCCGACTGCTTGACCAGCGTCATCAGGTAGTCGACGTTCGACGTGATCACGTCTGGCATGTCGCCGCTGGCCAGGATGGCCGTCAGCTTGGCGTAGTAGTCGGCGGTGAAGACAGGGTTGACTCGCACGGACGGCACTTGCTCATTGAAGCGCGCGACGAGCTTGTCGGTGGCTGGACCATGCCCTTGCTGCTGGCTCCACTGGTGGAGATACGTGATGGCCACGGGAGTGCCTTCGGCGGCCGGCGACTGGCCGCCCCAAACGGCACAGCCGGGCCCAAACGCGCCACCGGCGACTGCCAGCATGCCGGTGGCGAGACTTGCAGTCGCCCGGCGTCGTGTCATCACCTGCGCCGCCGACCGATGGTCTTGGTTCATGATCACGCTCCTTTCAGGCACCCGAAACGTTACTCGCCTCACTCGCGCGCGAGCATCAGCCGGCCGTGCTGGGACGGCTCGAGTCGCGCACGAGCAGGCGAGGCGTGAATGTCACCTGTACCGGCGGCTCGACTCGCCGGTGTACGAGGTCCAACAGGACGGTCGCTGCGCGCGACGCCATCTGTTCTACGTACCCATCAACCGTGGTAAGCGACGGTACGAGGAATGACGAAACCTCCAGGCCGTCGTGCCCCACCACGGCAAGATCATCCGGTACGCGCACCCCCGCGCGTCTGGCCGCGTAGAGGGCGCCGACGGCCATCGTGTCGCTCAGCGCGAACACCGCAGTGGGACGGTCCCTAGCCTCCAGCCGCTGCAGATCAAGCACCTCAGTCAACCCATCGGCTCCCCCTTGTTCGCTAAACGCTCCCGTGGCCGTGGTTACGGCCGTGGCCGGTATACCGGCGGCCAGCACCGACTGGAGGAACCCATCCCGCCTCGCCGCAACCGCCGTCGATCGGACGGTCGGCACCAGGAGGCCGAAACGCCGGTGGCCCTGTTGCAGCAGGTGCTCGGCGACTAGGCGCCCCGACGCCTCATTGTCCAGATTCACGTAGCTGTGACGATCGGAACTGCGCTGGAACAGCACGATCGGCACTGCCGGCACAGTCGACTCCAGAAACGCCTCGTCCTCCGGGGTGAGATTGACGAGAATCGCCCCGTGGATGCGCTGATTCGTCATCAGCGATCGGTGTTGCCCCAGAGCACCGGGCACGTACGTCTCTAGGAGCAACTCCGGCTCGACTCCATGCGCCACTCCCGATACCGCAGTCTCAGACGAAGCAGACGACGTAGCGGAGGCGCGGGCGAAAGAATCGCGCACGCCGCGCACGACGCGGGCCACGAGAGCGAGGCGGGCATCGACCGGCGTGAGGATCGCCAGCACTGGCACTACCTGCCGCTGCCCACCTGCACGCAGGCGGCGGGCAGCGACATCGGGCGTGTATCCCATCTGGCGCGCTGCCTCCAGCACCCTTGTGCGCGTCGCAACGGAGATGCGTACCGCGCTGGCACGGCCGTTGACGATCAGCGAGACCGTGCTTGCTGCCACCCCCGTCGCTGCTGCGATGTCCTGTAATGTAGCCACGCCGCGCACCCTAGCCCGCCTGACGCAGCCCACTCTCGTGGCGGCCTGGTGGCGGGTTGTGGGGTGTCAACCGCCACATCGTCAGGCCGGGGGCGAAGGCAGTTTTTGGCCGACTGCGAATCGGTGCGATGGACCGTGACGTTAGCACACCAACGTTTTAGCACATTGCGCTCGATGGTGCAAGGCGCCGCAGATCGGTCTCCCTAGGGGTGACCCGTGCCACCGTGAACAGGCATGCTGTCGCGCTCAACGCGGACCCGCCCCGTCAGCTGCACGCGCATCGCGCCGCCGAGGCCATCTGCCCGCGTCTCGCCGCCGCCGAGGTTGATCGCTTTGTCGTCGGGTGCGACCACCGCTAACGGTGGATGCTACGCTTATCACGTCGTAAATAAGTGGACCGCAGTAGTGCGATCGGCGCCGGGGGCCTATGGGCTCCCGGGGCTTTTTTGTTTCACAAGGCAATCAAAGAACGCATCCAGTTGAAGGGCGCGCGGGTAGACCTTGAGCCCCACGTTGCCTTTTTGAGCGCGCCTGCTGACCCAGATCTGCGGCACGACTGCGTCCCATACGGGTGAGGGCGTTCCGGGTTTCAGGACCTGCGTGGCGATCGGCGCCGCACACAAGTCAGCGATCTCTAGCCGCGCAAGCCGGGCCTACTTCAGTGGCACCATGATGCCGCCGCTGCCGGTCACCTCGTCTCTGATCGGATCCGGCACAACCTGCACAACGGCGACGTGGAGTGTGTCATGCGCTGCATCACGTCACGCAATCATCGTATCTACGGCGTCCCAAACGGCTCCGCTCCCTCTACGTCATCACCCCGGTACGTGAAGTACTCCAGATAGAGCGGCACCGTTGCGAAGTAGTCGCGTACCGCGTACGTATCTTCGCTCCGCACTTCCACCGCCTCCACCTGCACTATCCGTGGATCTACTCCACTATCCAGCGCACCCGCCACCTCGCCGATCGCTCGCTGCTCCTCCTCAGTCAAGTCGCCGCCCCGAGTCAGCAGCACCACCACCAGCTTGAACGGCGGCTCGTCCGTCGTGGGCTGTGTGATCCGCACCTCCCGTACCGCCTGGTTGAACGCCGCCACCAACTCCGGTTGCTCTGCCTCTAGCTGATCGAACAACGCCGTTACCGGCCGCTGGAACGCCTCCACGATCCGGTCGTCTACCGCCGGTCGCCCGTACCGCCGTGCCAGCCACCGGACAAATTGCTCCCACCGCTCCGATGTGCCCGGCCACAGCTCTGGCTCGAGCTGCGCCAGCACTTGCTTGGCGATCTGTACCCGGTACTTCGCCTGCGCCACCAGCCCCGCCTGCGCGTCGATCACAAACCACCGCGCGCTATTCGGTCCCACCTTCTGCACAAAGCTCGATTTCTCTACGGTGCAGATCAGCACCTCCACCGTCGGCTCGGCCTGTTCCCCCGCCTTGATGTCGCACGTCTGCGTCACCACCACCAGGCGCTCTCGCGCCTTTACCCGCCGCGACTTTTGCTGTATCGCGGCTCCACCTTCCGCTTGCCCGAGCTCATTGCTGACAAAGCAGATCTCCATCCCCTCAGGTACACGAAAGACCGATCCCTGCTGCCACCCGCGCTCGACCAGGAGATCCCCAATGCGCTGGGTCGGTCGTGTTGATTGTGTTGGTGCGACTTCGTCACCCGCCTGCGCCATTGGAGCTATCCGCCTCCACCACCCGCCGTCTCCGTCCCTCGCTCCTCATCATCTTCGTCTTCAGGCGCCAACAGCGCCGCCAGTTCCTCGTCATCCCCCGGCGGCTCAGCTCGGAACCGGATCTCCCGCTCCCGCCGGAACTTCTCCGCCACCGGCCGGTCCCGCAGCGCCTCGATCGGACGCACGCGTGTCGCCGGCGCCGAGATCGCAAAGAATCGTGCCCGCGCAAAATCCCCCGCGGCCATCAGGTCCAGCGGACTTACCCCATCCCGGTCCTGCGGCGTCACCAGCCACGACTCCAAATCTTCCGGCATGGCATAATGCCGGCGCGCCCGCTCGACGATCTCCCGTACCCGCATCAGCCGCTCCAAGTGCTGGCTGTCGATCCGCGCTCCCTTCCCCCAGTTGTAGATCGTCTGCCGGCTCACGCCCATCACCCGCATGAGCTGCTCCACCTTGAGCCCTGCTCCCCGCAGCCGACTCATCGCCTCGGCCTGCGGCGTAAACTGCGGTGCAACTTCTATCACCCGCTCGCGCATCGAGAGCGGTGTCGCCTTCGCCCCACCCGTTGGCACGAAGAGCGCGACACACGCCGCCACGCCGCCGGTTATCAGGACTCCCCACCCCGGCCGCGGCGCCAGCACCGCACCACCGTCGTGCGTCCGGTTCGCCGACTCCTCTGCAAGGTGCTGCGCCAGCGCTCGTGGACTCCTGCTCGCCTCGCTCCCACTCGTCGGCGCGGCCGCCACCCCCTCCAGTTCCGGCGTGCCGATCGTGCTTTCCTGCGCGTCTCCACGCTCGCGCGAAACAACCGGGGCCCCAGCAGCCCCAGCAGTACCCAGTCCAAACGTCAGCGCACTCCGGCGCGAAAATCCCGGTACGGCTCGCTCCCCCAGCGTCTGTGTCATCCCCTCGCTCCCGCCGCTTGCCGCGTCTGCCTCGCCTCAACATACTCCGGCGTCACCGCCCACCGAAACAGCCGGTAGATCGCCGTGTGGTACGTCTCCACTTGCCGGCAGATCGCCTCCGCATCAATCTCCAGTGCCTCCGGCGCCCGGTACTCCCGGAACATGTCAATGTCGAGCAGGTAAAACGGCCCCTCTTGCTCCGACCCCTGTACCGTGCTCCCCGCCGGCAACCTCCCGTGCGTGAAGTTCACCCTTTCATGCCCCGGGAAACGCAGCAGCACCTGTTGCACCGCTTGCTCCGTATACGCCTCCCAGCGGCGCCCCGCCAGCGGCCCCAATAGCTCCCGGCGGATCACGTCCTCCGCTCGAAGCTCGTCCAGCCGGATCTCATTGACGTACCGCAAGCCTAGCCGCGTTCCCACCTGCGGCTCGATGTGTTCCATCAGCGCCGCGAGCACCTCCCACAGCCGGCGCAAAAACGCCTCGAACCGCCCGTACCGCCGCACCTCCAGCGTCAGAAAATTCTTCGCCAGCACCACCGACCAGTTCTCTTCCAGATCGCCGAACCGCCACGCCGGTGGCTTCGGTGCCTTCTCCACTAGCTCCGGCTCCTCCGCCGGCCCCGCCTCAATCTGCAGCGCAAACTGCCGGAAACGGCTCAGCCGTGGATAGTCGTCCCGTATCGCGCGGTGAAACGGCTCCACAAACGCCTCTTGCCCAACGCCCAACACCGGCTCAAACTGCACCTGGCACAACGCCAGCACCAGCGGCGGCCGCTCCAACACGACACACTCTGCTTCAGGCAGATCGAGGTAGTCCAGTAGCGTGCCTTCTGTGCCACTCTCCACGGTTCCTCCTACGTCCTGCCGCTCAGGCAGCGCTCCCGCGCGTTTCGCAGACACTCACTTTACACTCTACTTTACATCGTGCCAGGCCTTCTGTCCATGCCACGTACTGCCGCGTGTCTCAGATCCGAAGCGATCGGCAGCTCCGGCACATCGTCTGCGCCGGCGAATCCCACCTCGCTACTGCCGATGTTCGAGGACTTCGCCGCTCGACATCTGCAAGTCGTGCGCCGACCCGTGTCGTGCCTGTCGCGCTCGGCCGTCGCGCGTGCACACTGCCAGCAACAGCGCCAATAGGCACGCCAACAGGCACGTGGCCGTCCACAAAGTGCGACAGGCACTACGGCGTCGATGTGCCGCCGAAGGTGAGGCCCGTGAGTGAGCTTGGGGCGATGGGCCAGCTTGCGTAGATCGGGGAGCGACGCGGAACGATACGCGGCGGCTGGGCGACGGATGGCCAGGGGTCATCGGTCTGCCGCAGCCAGTCCCGGAGGGCCGCACGCATGCGCTGCCTTGCCGCCGCGGCGGTCGGGTCCTCCACCAGGTTGCGGGTTTCGAGCGGGTCGTGTTGCAGGTCGTACAGCTCGTCGTCGCCGCCGATCGACTCGACGTATTTCCATTCCTCGGTGCGCCAGCCACGCAGCGGCGCGGGGGCATCACCCCAGTTGCACGAGTGGTACTCCAACGCGATGCCGTCGTGGACAGGATCGTCCCCGCCCTCCGCAAGGCCGCGAATATCGGCGCCCTGGAGCGTGGGCGGCACGTCGACGCCGCACCAGCGCAGGATGGTGGGCACCAGGTCGACGTGCGACACCAGGCGATCCGTGACGTGCCCCTCCGGAAGCCCGCCCGGCGGGCGCACGAGCAGGGGCACGCCCACGAGCTCCTCGTAGAGCAGCACCCCTTTGAGCAGCAGGCCATGAGCGCCGAGCAACTCGCCGTGATCCGACGTAAACACGAAAAGCGTGTTGTCCCACTGGTCGGTCTCGATCAACGCGGCAAGCAGCGTGCCGGCGAGGTGGTCGACGTAGCTCACCGCGCCGCCGTAGGCCGCCCACATGGCCCGGATTTCGTCGTCGGCGAACTGCGCCGCCGGTACGAGCTGCCATTCGGGGCGGTGGCGCAGCAGACGTGCGCCGACCTCGTCACGCAGCGTCTCGGGCAGCGGCATCGCGGCCGGGTCGTACATCCGGTCGAAGGGGCGCGGACTGACGAACGGCCGGTGCGGCTCGAAGCACGAGTACACCAGGCAGAACGGCCGCGGATCGGCCGCCATGCGGTGGACGAACTGCGCCGCGCGCCGGGCGTGCAGCAGCGATTCGTGGAACGCCAGCGGGAGCCGTGACGAGCCGATGTTCGTGCGCGGATCGAAGTCTGCCGGATCGTACGTGCGCGTCGGGGCGTCCCACTCCGCGCCCAGCCGCCGGAGGAATTGGAACGTCTCGCTGTCGTCGGGATGGTCGACGTCGTGCCGCAGCGAGCGGCTCACGAAGCTCTCGAACCCGCGCCGGTCGCTCCCGGTGCCCAGGTGCCACTTGCCGGTGTAGGCGCACGCGTAGCCGAGCGGCTGCAGGTAGTCCGCCAGGAGCTTGACGTCGGGCGACAGCTGCATCTCGTTGGCCACCGGCCGCACCGTGTGGTTCGCCACCATCCCGGTGGTGTGCGGGTACAGGCCGGACAGCAGCGACGCCCCGGCCGGCGAGCACATGGGGGTGACGCAGTACGGACGCCGGAAGACCGTGCCCTGCGCCGCCAGCCAGTCCAGGTGTGGCGTCTCAAGCGGCACGCGGCGGGTGCCGGGCATGGTATCGGCGCGCTGTTGATCGCTAATGACAAGAACGACGTTGGGCGGTCTCGTGCTCACCTGGTGACTCGCGATCGCCGTCCCTACGTCTTGATGGCGGACGGTCCGAGGATGCCGGCCACGGCATCGCTCATCTGCTGGAGCGCGTCCGGCACCGAGATGGCGTTGTCGTCGTACAGCTTCTTCAAGATGGACTTGACGGCGGCGGTGACCGGGGCCGCCTTGGGCCACATATGCGAGGGCTCCGGCCGGATGGCGTCGGTGGGGATGGCGTACTGCGTGTTCCGCTCCGGGAGGAGCTTGGCGTAGATACCGAACTGAGACTTGCGGGCCGGACACCACCACATGAGCTCGGCGCGCAGCTTGTTGACTTCCTTGCTGGTCATGCCGGAGAGCACCCGCCAGGACGCGTCGGGCGCCTTTCCACCGACGGGCATGACGTACCCGTTGATCCCGGACCACTCGCCGCGCCCGCAGGGGCCCTTGGGCATGGGGGCTATCGCCCAGTCCGTTTGTGACGTGTCCTTGAATGCGGCGATGGCGGCCGTCGAGTCCGCCAGCATAGCCTGTGCCCCGGTGGAGTACATGGCGGTGCGCGCGGCCACGCCACCGCGCTCGGCGTTGGTCCCCGAGGCGATGCGCTCTTTCCAGCGGAGGTCGTGGACCCACTGGAACGCTTCCGGGTTCTCCTTCTTGGCGAAGGTGAAGCGGCTGTAGTCGTTGGGATCGTTGATGTCGCCGCAGCGCGGCCAGATGAGCGGCATCAGCCGCGCGGTGTTCTGCCAGTCGAGCAGGCTCAGGCCCCACACGTCGCGGTTGGGAAGCGTCCCACTGGACAGGCGGCGGGCGTAGTCCACCATCTGGTCCTGGGTCCACGCTTCGGTGGGGAAGGGGATGCCGGCCCGCTTGAAGTGCGTCCGGTTGTAGACCATGATGCTGTAGTTGATGAATTGGGGGATGGCGAACTGGTGACCGTTCCACTGGCCGCCCTTGTACATGTGCGGCATAAAGTCGCCGCCGTCGAACTTCGCTGCCTTGAGGTACTTCTCCAGCGGCAGGAGCATCCCATCTTGCTGGTAGGAGCGGAGCGTGGGACCGAAGGCGGCGACGACGTCTGGCGGCGTGCCGGCCACCAGGGCAGCGGTCAGCTTGTCCTGCCACCCATTGGGCCGCGGTTGGTACTCGACCTTGATCTGGGGGTACTGCGCGTTGAACGTGGGCAGCCAGGCGGCGACGACTTTGCCCTCCGCGGCGGCGTTATCGTCCGCGTGCCAGAGTTGCACGGTGGCGGGCGCGACCTGCCCGACACTTGCCCCGTCCTCACCGCCGCGCCGGCCGCCGGCGCAGGCCACCAGGGCCGGGGCGAGGAGGGTGCCACCCACCAGCCGGCGGCGAGTCATGCGTACCGTCTTTCCTGTTGCGGTCATCTGGTCTTCCTCCCAGTTGCGATCAGTTGCGCCTCGATCTTGCGCCCCCTCGCGGCGGCAGGAACTCGCGGGGCAGCGCTACCTCTGGCCAGCGGTCGCCGCTCTCCCCAAGCCACCCATACAGTTGGTCACGCAGCCGCCTGCATTGCGCGGCGTAAGCCGGCTCGTGAATCAGATTGCGGGTTTCGAGCGGATCGTTCGTCAGGTCATACAGCTCCGCACTTTCGGCCTCCCACCGTGGCGCGCCGAACGGCACCCGCACTCCCGGCCCCCGCGCCACTTCCACGTATTTCCAGTCCTCCGTGCGCCAGCCGCGCAACGGCATGGGGTGCTCGCCCCAGTCGGTCGAGTGGTATTCCAGCGCCACGCCATCGTGCACGCCGACGTCACCACCTTTGATCAGCGCGCGAATGTCTTTGCCCTGCAGGGCCGCAGGCACCTCGGCGCCGCACCAGCGCAGGAGCGTCGGCACCAGGTCGATGTGCGTCACCAGGCGCCCCGTCTCGTGCGGCGCCGCGAGGCCGCCGGGAGGCACGACGAGCAGCGGCACGTTGACCAACTCTTCGAACAGGGCTTCACCCTTGAACAAGAGGCCATGCGATCCCAGCATCTCACCGTGGTCGCTCGTGAAGACAAAGAGGGTGTTCTCCCACGCCTCCGTGGAGATCAGGGCCTCGAGCACGATCCCGACGAGGTGGTCGACGTAGCTCACCGCGCCGCCGTAGGCCGCCCACATGCGGCGCAGGTCGTCCTCGTTCCACTGCGCGGCCGCCTTCAGGCGCTGCCCGCGGGCCTGCGCCAGCGCCACCGCTGCCGGATCGCGCAGCGTCTTGGGAAGCCACATCTGCTCTGGCAGGTACGCCGTGTCGAAGGGCCGCGGGCTCACGAACGGCTGGTGCGGCTCGTGGCACGAGTAGACGAGACAGAACGGCCGGTGTGGTGGATCGATGGCCATCATGCGGATGAAGTGCGCCGCGGCGTAGGCGTCGCGCGTCGCCGGATGAAAGGCCAGCGGCAGCAGTGACGGACCCACCTGGATCCGCCGGTCGAAGCGCGCCGGATCGTAATTGCGCACGTAGTTTGCGTCGGTCGGCGTGCCTACTTGCGCGCCAAACCACAGCGTCTCGTTCTGGTGCGGGCCGTCGACGTCAAAGTCCGCGGAGCGGGTGACCAAGTCAGAAAATCCCCGCCGGTCGCTGCCGGTGCCCAGGTGCCAGTTGCCGGTGTACGCGCAGACGTAGCCGAGCGGCTTGAGATAGTCCGCGAGCAGCGGCACGTCTGCCGGCAGCCGCATCTCCTCGGTGATCGGGCGCGGCTGGTGGTTCGCCACCATGCCCGTGGCATGTGGGTAGATGCCAGACAGGAGCGAGACACGCGCCGGCGTGCACAGCGGCGAAGCGCAGAAGGCGCTGCGGAACAGCATCCCGCGCTGCGCCAGCCAGTCAAGGTGGGGCGTGCCCATCACCGGCGGGCGGTGCGCCGCTCCCGGCATGGTGTCGGCCCGCTGCTGATCGCTGACGATGAGCACGACGTTCGGTCGCCCCGCTGCGTGGCGCCGCCCGTTGCGGCGACCACCGTTGGCCGAAACCCATTCCACGGCGCCCAGCATATGTGCTAAATCGTCCTACGTCAATCCACCTACCAATCGGGCTTGCGCAGCGGCTGGCCCGTGGCGGCGCAGCGGGTGGCCGGTGGGGCTGGCCGCACACGCGCGCGCGCCGGCGGCCAGGGTCGGTCGGGGGACCAAGAGCGGCGGTGGACGGGGGGTGGC
>JACQGX010000001.1 GCA_016199265.1 Chloroflexota bacterium
ACCCGCGCCGCCGGCTTCCCGCTGGACACGATGCCGTTTCTGGACGCCCTCGGGAGGCGCGGCGTGCGCTTCGAGCGGGCGTACACGCCGATGCCCATCTGCGCCCCGGCGCGGATCAGCCTCCTCACCGGCCGCTTTCCGAAGGCGCACCGCGTGCGGCAGAACAGCGCCGTCAAGCACGCCGTCTACCCGCGAGACCTGACCGAGCTCCTGCGCGAGCGCGGCTACGCCGTCGGTCTCGCCGGCAAGAACCACTCCCACCTGAAACCCGAGGCGCTCGACTTCGCGGCTACCTACAGCCATGCCGGCCAGATCGGGCAGATCGGGCAGGGGCAAAGGACGGAACCGTACAAGGACGAGGCCGCGTTCGACGCCTGGCTGGCCGAGCTGGCGGGGGAGCGGGGCGGTCTCAGCCTCGAGCCGACACCCTTCCCCGTCGAGCGCCAACTGCCGTACCGCGTCGTGCGCGACGCGATCGAGTTCGTCGGCACGGCTGCGGCCCAGCAACGACCGTTCTTCCTGTGGCTGTCGTTTCCCGAGCCGCACAACCCGTACCAGGTGCCCGAGCCGTATTTCGGCCTCTTCGCCGAGGACCAGGTCCCCGCGCGCGCCGCCGGCCCGGAGGCGCTCGACGCCAAGACCGGCCCCCTGGGCGAGAAGGGGCGCTGGGAACGCCACCTGATCGAGCGCATCCGTCCGGGGTACGACGCGCATTGGCGCCGGTACCGCGCCAACTACTGCGGCATGCTGCGGCATGCTGCGGCTGATCGACGACCAGATCGCTCGGTTCGTGGCGCACCTGGAAGCGCGCGGCCTGCTGGAGCACACCATCGTCGTGTTCACCGCCGATCACGGCGACTACGCCGGCGACTACGGCCTCCAGCGTAAGGGCGTGGGCCTGCCGGAGTGCCTGGTGCGCGTTCCCCTCATCTTCTCCGGTCCCGGAGTCCGTGCCGGACACATGGAGCGCGAGGCGTTTGTTTCCCTCGTCGACGTGCTGCCAACGCTGTGCGAGGCGCTCGGCCTCGACGTGCCGTACGGCGTGCAGGGACGCAGCCTGTGGCCGCTGCTGGAAGGTGGCGAGTATCCGGCCGAGGAGTTCCGCAGTGTGTACGCGGAGCAGGGGTTTGGGGGCCTGCACTACGGGGAGCACGAGTTCCCGCCGCTGCACTTTCCCTACGACGGCCCACGCTTCGACGAGCTCAACGCCGTCACCCAGAGCGGCACCACCAAGATGGTCCGGATGGGCCGCTGGAAGCTCACCTTTGACATGCTCGGCAACGGCGAGCTGTACGACGTGGAAGCCGATCCTGCCGAGCTGTGCAACCGCTACGACGATCCCGACCTGAGGGACGTGCGGGCGCACCTGACCGAGGAGCTCCTCCGCTGGACGATCCGGACGGAGGACGATCTGCCCGCCGCCGCCTACGTGCCCAAGCGGGCGAGCCGGAACTGGCACGCGCCGCACCGCACACGGAGGTGAGGAACCGATAGGTACAGGTGCCCGTCAGCTTCTTGCGGCCAGCGGGTCCCCCTCTATCCCCCGGCCCCTTTCTCCCACCAGGGGGAGAAAGGGGAGTTGGCCGTGGTCGGACCAGCAGTCTCGTGCTGGGCTCACTGGCGTCCTCACTTTGCATTTTGCACTTTTCACTTTGCACTTGATTTAGGCCGGCGCCGCGCTGTTCAGCGTGCAGAAGACACCGTAAGACGCAGCGCACTCTCAATACTCTCCGCGTCTCCGCGTCTCCGTGGTGAACACAAATCAGCCGATGCCAATCTCGCGCAGGTACGCGCGGGTGCGTTTGGCGATCGGCAGCGGCTTGTCCCACGGCGCGGGGTACATGTCTTGCTCGACGACTGCCCAGCCGTCGAAGTCGAGCTCGCGCAGCGCGTCGCGCAACGCCACAAAGTCGACCGCGCCAACCGACGGCTCGCAGAACATGTCCATCGCCACCGCGGTGGCAAACGGGATGCGCTCAGTCTCGACGCGCCGCTGGATCTCGCGATCGACGCTCTTGAAGTGCAGATAGGGGATGCGCTCGTGGTGGCGGCGCAGGAAGGCGACGGCGTCGCCGCCCCGGTAGGTGTGGTGCCCCGTATCGAGGCAGATCGAGACGCGGGCAGGATCGGTTTCGGCGAGGAACCGCTCGATCTGCGGTTCGTACTCCACGTGCGTCTCGGCGTGCGGGTGGAAGACGAGTGTCAGGCCGAAACGATTGCGCACCAGCTCGGCGACAGCATGGACCGTCTCGATCAGCCGCTGCCACGCGTCGTCGTCGAGTGTCGCCGGCGCCACCGGCTTGGCGGTGAAGAGGTCGGTGTACGTCCCGTCGATCAGCACGAAGCACCGGCTACCGAGCGCCGCCACCAGCTCGCCGGCGCCGAGCACCTGCCGCTCCAGCTCCGGCCACGCCGCCGGATCTTCGAGGCTCTCCATCGCGAAGCTGCTCGCCACCTTCAGGCCCCGCGTCTCCAGCTCGCGGCGCAGCGCCGGCACGTCTGGGGGGAGGTAGCCGTAGGGCCCCAGCTCGATCCACTCGTAGCCGGCTTCGACCACTTCGTCGAGGAATCGCTGCCACGGCGGCTGCTTCGGGTCGCTGCCAAACCACACACCCCACGAATCCGGCCCGGTCCCAACCCGTACGTTCATCGTCGTCCGCCTCCGTTTTGTACCCATCTGTGCTCACGGCTGGGCTCACCGCAGAGGCGCAGGCTATCGGTGCCTGGCTGGCATTGCTGGCCTCGCACGGGTCGCGAGTACCCTGGCCCAGGTTTGCCTACTTCTTCAGCGCACGCGCGGCGAGCGCCACGGCGACCGTGAGATTCTTGATGTCGGCGTTAAGGAAGCGTACCTGGCCCTGCAGCGAGCGCGCCATGTTGCGCATCAGCAGATAGCCGACCGTGAGATCCACCCGACAAATGCGTTCGAGATGGGCCTTTTGCACTTCGACCGCGTCGAGCTCGGTCAGCGCTTCGACGGTGGCCGAGCGGGTGGTGCTGGCCAGCAGGTTGAAGTGGCCGACCACCTGCGGCGCCGGAAGCTCGATCAGGCTCTTTTCGCCGGAGAGCCAGTCGCCGACCGGTGGCGGCAGCTCGATCGGGGCGACGATGCGTACGCGCCCTTCGGCCAAGAGCGCGAACATGCTGTCGCTCGTGTCGCCGTACTTGATGACGGTATCGCCGGGCTGGTAGCGATGGAACTCGCCCGGGGCGAGGATCGCCGCCAACTGCGGTTCGGTCAGGTCGGTAAGAATGGCCGCGCCCTTGGCGCGCTCGACCCACGAGCGGAGGTTCGGCGAGGGATTGGCGGCCAGCGCCAAGATCTGTTGGAATTCAGCATCGATTGTCGCAGCCGTGGCGTGCTCCGCTCCGCTCGCCGGCCCTGCCGGCGCGGCGATGGCCGCGGCTCCTGCTCCCACCGCCATGCTCGGCCGTACGTGTTCTTGAACCATCCAATTTCTCCTGGCGCAGAAGCCTTGGTACCCGATCCAGCGTTGCCTAGCTCAGCGTCAGCGTCGCGCCGATGATCAGCGCCGCATCGGTGCTGCCGATGATGTACTCGTCTTCGGGGCCGAAGAGCACTTGGATCTTCTCTTGGTCCTGCCCCAGCACCGCCTCACTCGATTCGGCGAGCATACGCCGGATGAACGTATCTACCCAGCCCGTGCCCGTTCCCAGCACGTCGTCGAGCGTCACGTTGACGCGCTCTGAAATCACCCCGAGCAACAAGATGTCCTGCCGGCGGTACCAAGCGAAGGCCTCGCGGTAGCTACGGCCGCGCAGCAGGCGCGGGAACTCGACGCGGCGAATCTCCACCTCGCCGCTCGCACGCAACATCTCCCGCGCCGCCGTCCCCAGGCCGGGTGCCGTGGCACCGGCAGACAGGAAGAACCCGGCGTCCTGGCCGGCCATCACCACGTCGTCCACGCCGACGCGCCGCACGTCGGCCTCGTTGGCGGCCTCCATGAGCTCCGCCGTGGTCTTGATATCTGGATTGATCTTCTCGACGGTAAGCACCACCACCGTCGTGCGCAGGTCTTCCCCACCAGGCGCCCCCACCGTATCGGCGAGCACGATCACCGACGCCGAGCGCGCGACACCGGCACGATCGAGCGTCTGCTCGTTCGTCGGATCGCCGCGCACAAACCGGAGATTCATGCGGCGGTACTTGTACTTGAGTTCCGTCAAGCGTTCTTCGGGGAGTTCGTTGACCAGCACGATGGATGGGCGGCCGTTCGGCGTCGCGGCGATGAGGCCAGCGATCACGTCCTCCGCGCGATCGTTCCAGCCGCAAATCACCGTGTGATCCTGGGCGTCGAGCGCTTCCAATCCGCGCGCCGCTTGCAGTTGTCGGGCGACCAGCATCGAGGCGAACGACGCGGTGAAGACCGAAGTCACGGTCAAGCCGGCGAGCATCGCCAGCGACGCCACGATCCGGCCGAGCGTCGTCTTCGGCACCAAATCGCCGTAGCCGGTGGTGGTCATCGTCACGATCGCCCACCACAGGCCGTGCTCCATGCTGGTAACTTGCACCTCATCCGAGGCCCCGCGCTCGATGTTGTACAGCCACATGCCGAGGAAGAGGGTCAACAACAGGAGGAACAGGATGATGCGCGGGATGCGCTGATCCTGCGCCACTTGCCACGAGGTGCTGAGCGATGTCCCCGTCGAGCGGGCTGCGCGCCGCATCCGGCGCAGCATATCCAAAACGACGGGGGGCAGCGTGATCGCCGCGCTGATCGCTGCGCGCGCCGGCGCCATACCTTGGTCGCGTGCGACGCCGGCGCCGCGACGGTGGAGCCACCCTGGTAGGCGCAGCCACGGCGCCGGTTGACTGCTAGGCGGTGTGGACGACGGCAGAGCGACGCGCATGCTCGCTAGGCTCCTAAGCTGAAGCCAAAGTGGGACCGACGGGTCTCGTCACTTTGCACTTTGCATTTTTCACTTTGCACTTGGTTTAGAGGGACCCAAGATGGTGGGGAATTATAGGCCCGACCGCCGGAGCAGTACAATCCTGGCGCAGCGGGATGCCGCCATGGGGCGGCCGAGCGTGTGCGGTGTACCGGATGGAACGCGATCATGGAACAATGGAAAGCGGGCGCTGATCCACAACAGTGGAGCGAGCACTTCTTGGTCTGCGGCTGGCACAAGAACGTGCCGTCGATCGTTCGCCAGTTGGTTGCCATGTCTAGCCACCAGGTGCCTGTCGCGCTCATCAACGATCTTCCTGCCGAGACCATGGTAGGTCTCCTCGATCAATTACGGCAGGAGTTGGCCCACTCGGGTGATAGCAGCGGCTCGACCGTGGTGCCGCCGCTCGTCCACATTGCCGGGAGCCCGGCCGACGATCGGAAGCTCGCCGCCGCCGGCGCGGCACGGGCGCGCGCGGCGATCATCGTCGCCGACGAAGCCGGCGGCCCGCTCTCGGGCGCCGATGACCGCGCATTTCGCTATACGATTGCTTTACGCGAGGTGAACAGCGAGGCGACAATCGTCGCCGAGGTGCAGAAGCCCGATCGCGTACAGTATCTGCGCAACGCCGGCGCGAATGAGATCGAGATCCGCGATACACGCCTGCCGTTCTATCTGGTAGCGGCCACCCGCTCGCCCGGCTTGGGCACCGCCGCACGGCAGCTCTTCGGCTCCGGTAGTCCGCAGGCCGTGCGCAAGGCGCCGGTGCCGAGCGCCCTCTGGGGCCGTACGCTGGCCGAAACCCGCCAGTACTTCCGGCGCGAGCGAGGTGAGTTGGTGCTCGGCATCATCAGCGACCCGGAGCAGTTGTCGGTCGATCAGGTACTCAGCTCGGGCTCCGACTGGGTGCGTGGGTTCATCGACCGTATGCTGGCCGAGTCCGGCCAGGATGTGCTGGCCGAGGCGCGAGGCACCCGACAAGTGCGAATTAATCCGCCGGACAACTACGCGATTGGTCCGCGTGACTCGGCAATCGTGGTGCCCACCGGGAAGTATGGCGGTTCGGCGAGCGTCCCAGCCGGTCCCACGGCGAGCTAACCGCGGGCGAGCTCATTGATACAGGGACGAACACAAGCCAATCATGGCGAGCACATCGTTAGGAGAGCACACCATGGCAGCGGGCTTGACGACGTTGATGGCGCCGGAGCAGAAGGAGTCGGCCCTCCAGCGCTGGCGTACGTGGATGGTGCAAGCCTACACGCAGTACGGGACGAGACCGGCCGCACAGTTGGCCGACATCACGTCGTGGCTGGTGTTCATCTCCCTCTTGGCCATCGTGCTCGAAGGCGTGCCGGGGCTGGCGGAGACGTACGGAAGCTGGTTCTTGTTTGCGGAGACGGTCGTCGTTCTGTTGTTCGCCATCGACTACGCGGCGAACATCATCCTGGCCAAGGATCGCCGGGCGTATCTCCTGGGGCCCTGGGGCATCATCGACCTGCTGGCCATCGTGCCGTTTTTCCTGACGTTCGCTCGCATTGTCGGTGATGCCGGCGCCGCCCGCACGCTGCTGGCGCTGCGCGCGTTGCGCGTCTTGCGCGTGCTCAAGCTGGCCAAGATCGCCGAAGAGGCCGCCGGAGAGCAAGGCACCGGCCTGGCCGTCGAGCAGCATTCGGTTTGGCGCGACATGCTGCTCGGCCTCATCGTCACGTGCGCGGTGCTCGCTCTGGCGGAGGCGATCGGGTCGGGCCACGGGCATCAGGTGTATTGGCTCGCGATTGGCGGCGGGTTCTCGTTTTCGATCGCGGCGCGGCGCTGGTGTCTGCGCCACAACCTCTCGGCGCTCTCCGTCCTGCTCATCCTGGCGTCGCTCATGGCCGGTGCGGCTACCGCCGTCCTCGTCGACAAGGATGGCGACCCCAGTCGAGCAAACATCACGGCGCTGCTTACCCTGGCCGTCGTCGTTGTCTCTGGCATCTGGGTCGAGGGGCGCGACGGCTCCCTCTAGGTGCACTTGCTACACCACAGCCCAGTTGGAACCCGCAGGCACCCTCACTTTGCATTGTGCATTGTGCATTTTTCACGTTGCACTTGGTTTAGAGCACCACCGGCACCGGCACGACGTGCCGGACTGCTGCCGGACCGCCGGCAATTGACAAACCCCTGGCGGCGTTACGAGCGGTAGCATCGCCGGTACCGGCGCCGCCGGCACTTCGGCAACCGAACGTAACGCACGATCTGCGCGTCCGAAGCGAGTGCGCGCCCTGCGCGTGCCAACGAACCAGAAGAATCAGGGGGTGGTGCGCGCATCGCAGGCTTCGTTGCACAAGCGCCGCGAGCCGTGACATAGATCTCGGTGAGCTGTAACACAAGTGTCGCTGTCTTAGCACAGTGTTGTGTCCCAAAAAGCGAACATGTAGCTCAACATAACTGTAGACTGTTATTAACCAGTGATGGCATTAAATATGCGTTGAAGAAGCGGGCAACGGGCACTATGCGGAAAGTGTGGCTTCTACACCTCCCGTGAAAACGTAGTAAACTCTGATGCCACTTTCGAATGACTCTCACGAAAGCGGTAACGGATTGTGCCCCAACACCGAGTCAGAGCACTCAAATGATGAGCATGGCGTGAACGGCGGGAACGGCGTGAACGATTCTGGCGGCGCAGTTGCACTCGATGGTCTAGGGCATCTGGGCGCGGTGGCGCACGAGTTGCGCGGGCCGGTGCACGCGCTCGCACTCTCCGCGGAGCTGTTGCTCGACCAGATCGACGGACTACCGCCGCACGACGTACGTTCGCACCTGGCGGGCATCCATCGCCGGGCACTGTGGCTCGAGGGGCTGATGGAGAACTTGCTCTGCGCCACTCTGCTACAGCAGGGGCGGTTGCGCCTGCAGCGCCGGCCGGCGCAGTTGCTGGACTTGGTTGACGAATGCTGGGCGATCGTCGCCCCGCTGCTGGCGGAGAAGCAGCAGCGCTTGGAGGTGGTGGTCGAGCCCGAACGCGATGTGCCGGTGGATGTGCCGGCGGATCAGTGGATACCGGAGGTCATGGCAGACAGCCGCCGGCTGGGGCAGGTGCTGATTAACCTCCTCCTCAACGCCCACAAGTACAGCCCGCCCGGCACGACCGTCACCGTTTCCGTGGCCCGCCTTGCTCACCACAGTAGCCGCGTTCCGGCGGTGCGGGTCTGTGTGGAGGACCGCGGGCCGGGTATCCCGGTGGATAACGCCGAGGACGCGGCGCGCCTCTTTGCGCCGTTCTACCGCACGCCTCAGGCAATAGAGGCCAGTACGCCCGGCGTGGGGCTGGGGCTGGCGATCGTCAAAGCGGTAGTCGATGCGCATGGCGGCCGCGTTGGCGCGTACAACCGCGCCGGCGGCGGCGCCTGCTTCTGGTTCGATCTACCCACCACCTCCGTACCGGTCGTTGATGCGTTTGATGCGTTTGGCGCTGCTGGTCCCTTCCGGCCGGCCGAAGCGGCCTGACGGCCCTGACGCACGTGCTTCGCGCGCCGAACATGCAGCACCCACAACGGCCGAGTCGGTTCGCGCCCGTTCTTCGCCGCTGGCTACCCGTCGACTGCCTATTTGCTGCCGGTGGACCCCACCAACCGTTTCAAATTGTTGGTGCGAAAACCGCTGCAAACCATGGCACGGATATCGCAATATCGATAGTAACTGAGTTGTGTTACGAATGAATAACTGCTCAGTTACGTCGATTCGATGAATATCGTGTCAGCCATGGTGGAGGGGGCGATGAAGATCCTGGTTGCCGAAGATGACGTGGATTTGGTCGACCTGATGACGTACGCGCTTCAGCGTGAGGGATACACCGTGGTCGCGGCCGTCGACGGGCAGCAGGCGCTGCAGCGCTGGGAAGCCGAAAAGCCTGATCTGGTGCTCCTCGACGGCAACCTGCCAAAGATAGACGGCTTCGAGGTATGCCGGCGCATCCGCTACGTGAGCTCGACCCCCATTATCATGCTGACGGCGCGCGACGAGGAAGAAGACATCGTCCGCGGGTTGCAGATCGGCGCGGATGACTACGTCACCAAGCCGTTCAGCGCCAAGCAGCTCAGCGCGCGGATGAAAGCCGTGCTGCGCCGCAGCCAGGCCGACTCGTTACGCCAGGCCGCCCGGGAAGTTCGCGTCCAAGACATCGTGCTCGACCTCCAGGCCCACGAGGTCACCAGGGCGGGAAATGCGGTGCAGTTGACGCCGCTGGAGTTCAAGATCCTGTACATGCTGGCGATGAACGAGGGCCGGGTCGTGCCGTACTCACGACTGGTCGAATACGCGTGGGGCTACTACGACGAGAACCGGTCGAGCCTGCTCAAGGCGCATGTGACGCACATTCGGAAGAAGCTGGGGTTGCCCGCCGATGGCTCCGGCTCGATCCGGGCGGTCGTCGGCGTCGGCTACTCACTGACCAAAGCGCAGCCGCCGGCCCACGCCGAAGCCTCGTAGCGGTCCTACTCGTCGCCGGTTCAACGGTAATTCAACGGCAATTCAACCAAATGGCGACTGTCGTGCCCTCGTGGTGCCTCAATACTGGGGGCATGGAAGAGCACGCCGAGCAGTCTGCCAACAAGGTCGTCGTCACCGGCGGTGCCGGATTTATCGGGAGTCATCTGGTCGAGCGCCTGCTGGCGACGAGTCCGGCCCACGTCGTCGTCGTCGATAACCTCTCCCGCGGCCGGCTCGCTCACCTCGGCGCCCACCGTACCGACACGCGCCTGCAGTTCGTCAAGGCCGACATCCGTGATCCGGCGGGGCTCGAGGCGGCGGTCGAAGGTGCGGGGGTGATCTACCACCTCGCGGCTCAGTCGACCGTCATGGGCGCGATGCACGATCCCGCGCACGCGTTCACGACCAATGTCATCGGAACGTTCAACGTCCTGCGCGCTGCCGTCCGGTGCAAGGTGGCCCACGTTATCTTTGCCTCGTCCCGACAGGTGTACGGCGAGCCCATTCGGCTGCCGGTAGAAGAGAACGATCCGCTGATGGCGATCAACTCCTATGGCGCCAGCAAAGTGGCGGGAGAAGCCTTTTGCCGCGCGTTCCGGCGGGAGTTCGGCCTGCACACGACGATCTTGCGATTCGCCAACGTGTACGGCCCGCGCGATGTTGGTCGCGTGATTCCCCTGTGGGTCGACCGTGCGGCACACGGCCGCGTGCTCGAGATCTACGGCGGCGAGCAAATCGTCGACTTCGTCTGGATCGATCAGGCGGTCGAGGCGCTCGTGCGAGCGGTTGTGCTCGGCAGCTCACTGCCACCCATCAACGTCGCCAGCGGCACCGGCACCCGGATCGTCGACCTCGCGAGGCGCATCGCGGCGCTCGCCAGTGCACACGTGCCGATCGCGATCCTGCCGCCGCGTAGCGTCGAGGTGACGCGGTTCGTCGCGAACGTCGATCGGATGCGGCAACTGCTGCAGATCGAGCCACCGCTCGATCCCCTCGTCCATCTGCCAAAGCTCTTATCGCCGCTCGCCGAGTCGGCCACCAGGGCCGGTGTGGTCGCTCCGGCGGCCTCGGCCCCCACGGTGAGTTCAGTTGCGGCGCTTGACCCGCCGCGCCGCGGCGCGGCGGCCGGTCGCCAACTCGAGGCGCACGCGGTGGGCGCGCGGCGGGTCTCGAAGCGCGGTTCGCGGCCGCGAATCGCCGTCTAAAGGAGAGCCCCGGTGGAACCCGCAGGGACCCTCACTTTGCACTTTGCACTTTGCACTTTGCACTTGGTGTAGGCGGTACAGCTACCGGTTGTGCCACCGCCGCCATTCCGGCCGGAATGGCGGCGGTGGCACCTGTGTTCTGGCGAATCCGTTACATTGGTGTTCCGTTTGGCGAGCGGTGCGGCGCGTTCAACCAAAACACAACCCACGGCGAACGCCAACCGTCTTGCTCAAGGGAAATACTGGGTCAGAACATCAAACAGCAGAGGGGATGTGCGGTGCACGGCTGCGCCTCGTGCGGCGCACGGGACACCGGCGTCTGCCCGCCCGCTCCATGGCTATGAGGACGATCAAATGCAGCGAATCTGCGTCATCGGCACGGGATACGTTGGATTGGTGACCGGCACCTGCTTTGCCGACCTCGGCAATCGTGTGGTGTGCCTGGACATCGACGGAGAGAAGGTGGCACGTCTGCGCCGCGGCGAGCTCCCGATCTACGAGCCAGGCTTGGAAGAGCTCGTTGCGCGGAACGTGGCCGCCGGGAGGCTTTCGTTCAGTAGCAGCTACGCCGAGGCGGTGCCGGAGGCCGACTTCTGCTTTATCGCCGTCAATACGCCGGCAGGCGCCGAAGGCGAAGCCGATCTCGGGTACGTCCGTGCCGCGGCCGCCTCGCTCGCGCCGTACCTCAACGACCACGCGATTATCATCAACAAGAGCACCGTCCCCATCGGGACCGCCGACCGCGTCGACCATATCGTCGAGCAACACCTCCCGGCCGGCCGCAAAGGGCTCCGCTTCGGCGTCGTCTCCAACCCGGAGTTCTTGCGTGAGGGCTCGGCGGTGGCGGACTTCATGCGCCCCGACCGCGTCGTGCTCGGCGCCGTGCGGCGCGATGACGCGGCGCGCGTGGCCGCGCTCTACGCGCCGCTCAAGTGCCCCATTCTGATCACCGATCCGCGTACCGCGGAGATGATCAAGTACGCCTCGAACGCGTTCCTGGCGACCAAGATCTCGTTCATCAATGAGGTCGCCTCGATCTGCGAGCGTCTGGGCGCCGACGTACGGCTGGTGGCCGAAGGGATGGGGAGGGACGCGCGCATCGGCTCCGCCTTCCTCGACGCGGGCATCGGCTGGGGCGGGAGCTGTTTTCCCAAGGACGTCCGGGCGCTGGCGCACATGGCGGCGGTCAGCGGCTGCCACCCGCAGCTCCTGCGCACCGTCATCGAGATCAACAAGGATCAGCGCCTGAAAGTGATCCAGAAGCTGCGGGATGCGCTCGGGACACTTGAGGGTCAGACGGTGGCGTTGCTCGGCCTGGCGTTCAAGCCCAACACCGACGATCTGCGCGAGGCGCCTGCTCTGGATATCGCGCACCTCCTCCGGGTCGACGGCGCGCAGGTGCGGGCCTACGACCCGGTGGCGATGCCGCGGGCGAAACACGTGTTGCCGGACGCCTATCTGGCACGGGACGCGTACGACGCGGTCGACGGCGCCGATGCCGCCGTGGTCGTGACCGACTGGAACGAGTTCAAGCAGCTCGATCTTCGGCGACTGCGCGAGCGCATGAGCCGGCCGGTATTGGTTGACGGCCGGAACATCTATGAGCCGGCCGCGGCGCGCGCCGCGGGGTTCCTCTATCACGCGATCGGGCGCGGCACGACGGACACGGTCAAATGACATCCGGCGATTCGGTGCGGATCGCCCTCGGATCGTTCTGCCCGTAGATCGTTCTGCCCGTAGCGGTCGACGCGTGCCGCATCCGGCCTATAATCCCTGCGCTACAACTCAGCACGCTCACTTGGGAGGACACCATGGTTTACGAGCTGCGCATCTACGAATGCGTTCCGGGCCGGTTGCCCGCGCTGCACGACCGATTTCGGAATACCACCCGAGCAATGTTCGAGAAGCACGGAATCGAGGTCGTCGGCTACTGGGAAGACGTCATCGGCGAAAACAACCGGCTGATCTGGATGATCCGCTGGCAATCGATGGCCGAGCGCGAGAAGAAGTGGGACGCATTCGCCACCGACCCGGAGTGGGTCGCCGCCCGTGCCAAGACCGAAGAAGCCGGACCAATCGTCGCCCGTATCCGCAACACCCTCATGCGGCCGACCGACTACTCGCCGGCGCCGTAGCCGGCTGGAGCAGTGTCCAAGACCCAAGGTTCAAGGTCGACTGCCACGTGCTGCGTGCGTTGGACTTTGGACTTTGGACTTTGGACTTTGGACGGAGTTTAGGAACTCGCAGGAGAGACGATGTACAAAGCGCTCAGCCCCGGCACCATCGGCGTCAGGCCACACGATCTACGGGATGCGGTGGCGCTTGCTGCCAAGCACGGGTTTGGCGGCGTCGAAGTCAATGCGCGTGAGGTCGCCCATCTCGTCGAGCAGGAAGGCGCCGAGGCGGTCAGAGGCATCTTCACCCAGGCAGGGATCCGCCCCGCCGGTTTCGGCCTTCCCGTCGACTGGCGCGGCGCCGGCGAAACGTGGCGCGAGGGTGTCGAGCAACTCCCTCGCCTGGCAGCCGCCGCGGCGTCAATCGGCGCGACGCGATGCATGACGTGGGTGCTGCCCAGTTCCGACGGGCGCCCCTATGACGAGAACCGCCGCTTTCACCTCGAGCGGTTCACGCCCATCGCCCGCATTCTGGCCGAGCACGGCTGCCGGCTGGGATTGGAATTCCTCGGGCCCAAGACGCTGCGCGATAGCCGCCAGCATCCCTTTATCTACAAGATGCAGGACATGCTGGCGCTCGGTCAGGAGATCGGCCCCAACGTCGGCCTGCTGCTCGATTCGTGGCACTGGTACACGTCCGGCGCCACGGTCGACGAGCTGCGTGCGCTGCGTCCGGAGCAGGTGGTGTACGTCCACGTCAACGACGCGCCGGCCGGTATCCCCGTCGACGGGCAGATCGACAACGTGCGCGCCATGCCCGGCGAAACCGGCGTGATCGACATCGCCGGCTTCCTCCGTGCCCTGGATGCCATCGGCTACGACGGCCCGATCACGCCCGAGCCCTTCAAGAAGGAGCTGCGTGACCTCCCCTCCGACGACGCGCGCCTCCAAGCCACCGCCGCGGCGTTGGACAGTATCTTTCGTCGAGCCGGACTGCCTTAGTGGAGTATCCCGTCAATCAGCAAGAGTTCCGCTGTCATCCTGAGTGCCGCTGTCATCCTGAGCGCAGCGAAGGACCTCAAGCAACGGTTGGCATGTGCCCAGTCTCGTAGTCGCATTACGGAGAGTAGAGCGGAATAGGAGAGGGCTCGTGTTTCGACGCATCTTCGGACTGCCCGCCGAGAACCGGGCAGAGGCGGCGCGATTCCTCGTCGAGCAGGGCTTCCAGGCAGTGGTCGTCGGCGCCGAGGAAACACCGGAAAGCGTCCGTCTGGCCACCGACGCCGGATTGGCGGTCTGGGCGTGCCGCGCCGCGTTTTCGGTGCGCGGTCTGCCGGAAGCGCAGCAGCAAGATCTGCTGGCGCGCGATCCCGACGGGGCGCCGCAGCGGTGGTTCACCTCTGGCTGCCCTAATCGTCGAGAGTTGCGTGAGGCGCATTTGGCCGCCATCCGGCACTTGGCGAACAGCGGCGCGTTCGCCGGTTTCATGCTCGACGGCATCCGGTTCGCCTCGCCGAACGCCGGCGACGGCTTCTTCACCTGCTTCTGCGACGTCTGCCGATCAAAGGCAAAGGTACTCGGATTCGACTTCGAGCGCATCCGGCACGACGTCGGCGCGCTGCGCGACGATCTCGGCGCCCGAAGCGAGCCGCTCGCCCAATCGCCGGCAGAGGTGCCGCCCGCACTCGAACGGTGGCCCGGTACCGCCGAGTGGCTGCGCTTTCGCGCCGCTTGCGTGCAAGAGCACGTCCGCGAGGTACGGGCCGCCGTCGACGAGGTCGTCGACCACACCGGCACGCGATTTCAACTGGGGGCGTACCTCTTCACGCCAGGCTTCGCCGCACTCGTCGGACAGCAGTACGACGCGCTCGCGCCGCTGCTCGACGTCATTTCGCCGATGATCTACCGCACGCTGGAAGGCGATGCCTGCCTGGTGGCGGAGTGGGGCGCCTCGGCGCATCTGAAGCTGGTTGCGCCGCACGGGGAGTTCTCCCCCACCGACGTGGGCGCCGAAGTCGCAGGTGCACGTGCGCTCCTGTCTTCAGAGGAGCGCCTGGTACCGATTCTCCAGCTCGCGGACGATCTCGTCGCCGAGACGTCACGCGCGGCGCTCGCCGCCGGCGCCGGCGGGTTGGACTACTTCAGCTACCGTTCAGGCAGCGAGCCGTACGTCGTCCGGGCCGCAGGCGTAGGACCGTAGCAGCAACGGAAGCAGCGAATCAGCACCCAGAATCGTGAAACGAGAAGATCACGTGAGACCGCGAGCCACCATTACCGAGATCGAGCCACTGGTGTGCGACACTGGGCAGGGGCGAAACTTCCTCTTCGTCGTGGTACGGACCAACGCCGGCGTCGTCGGTGTCGGCGAGGGCAGCCAGAACGACCAGGATGCCGCCGTCGCCGCCAACGTGCAGCAGCTTGCGCCGCGCTACCTCGGCCAGGATCCGCTGGAGGTGATCGAGTCACGCGGTCGCTTCCTCGCCGGCGACCGCACCGGCCGGGCTGCCCGGTCGCGTGCCCCAGACGCTGGCGAACGAGGCAGCGCGCTGGAGTTTGGGTGCAGGTACCGCCAGACCATGCACGCTCGGGTGTACTGCCCGTGCCACGCAGGTGTGGACCAACCCAGACCCAATAGGTAGGAAAGGTACCCGCGATGACTCTCGATTCGTTGCCTGGAGCGCCGTCAGGAGAAGTCGCGGTCGAGCGACCCGCGCCGGGGAGGCCCCACGCTGGCAAGGTGTTCGCCGCCGTCCAGGCGCACGCCGACGACATTTCGTTCTTCTGCGCCGGTACGATCGCCAAGCTGATTGCCGAGGGCTACACCGGCTACCTCATCCAGACGACCAACGACGACAAGTGCGGCCCAACGCCCAGCCTCGGCGAGACGATTCTGAGCAACGAGCGCGACGTCGCGGTACTGGCCGGCGCGCTCGGCCTCAAGCAGGTCTTCAACCTCGGTTATCGCAACCACTTTCTGGACGGCGAATCGCCGCTCGAACTGCGCTGCCGCTTGATCTTCCTGTTCCGCCTGCTCAAGGTCGATACCGTGCTGACGTTCAATCCGTGGGGATTCGGCGAGCGCAACCCGGACCACTGGGTGACCGGCCAAGCGGTCGCGGCCGCGAGCTGGATGGCCGGCATGGACAAGGATTACCCAGAGCACTTCGCCGCCGGCCTTGAACGCCACAGCGTCCGTGAGTGGTACTACTGGGTCGCACGCGGCGGCCAGCCATTCAACCGAGTCGTCGACGTGAGCGAGCACGTCGAGACGATGGTGGCGGCGATGAGCGCCAATAAGGCGCAAGGTCCCGCCGGTTCAACCGGCTCCCGGCTCAAGGAACGCCTCGCCGCCCGCGACCTCCGGCTGCCCGAGCTCGACGGCGACGATGGCACCGACGAAACCGCCGATCGCCAGTACATCCGGCTCTTCATGCTCGACGACTATCGCGAGCTCGGCCGCGCCTACGGCGTCGACTGCGCCGAGGCGTTCTACTATATGGGCCCCAAGGGCACGTCCCGCGTCGACGAGTACATCGCCCGGCACGCGGTGCCTTTGCGGTAACTCCGTTCGGAAACGCCGGTCCAGTACCGCTGCCGCGGTAGGCGAGGGACAAACGACGAGGGATGAACGACGAATAGCGCTTTCTACAGGCACCACTTCGTCATTCGTCTGGCGGAGAAAGGACTCCACCACACCATGAGAATCGTCAATGTTCGTGTACACCCAGTCAGCGTCGCCCGGCGCTATGCCACGATGATCAGCGCTGACCTCAGCGCCGGCCGGCCGGGCGAGATGCGCACCATGCGCGGCTTACCGGGCAGTGTCGAAAGGACGGTGGTCTCCCACTACTACGTCGTCGAACTCGAAACCGATACCGGTCTGGTTGGCCTCGGCGAAGCCTCCGATATCTCGCCGCGCGCGACGCTGCCCGATGGCCGTCCTCTGCGCGCTCCTTTGCTCGCCGACCGGCTACGTCGGTACGTCGTGGGGCGCGATCCCTTCCAGTTGGAGCGGCTGGCGGTCGAGACCGATACGCCGGCATTCCCGTTCCGCTCGCAGATCGCCACGGCGATCGACGTCGCCTGCCACGATCTAGCGGGGAAGGCTACCGGCCAGCCGGTTCTGAATCTACTCGGCGGCCGGTTCCATGACCGGCTGCCGGTCTGTTGGATCGCGTACATCCGTACACCGGAGGCAATGGAGGCCGAGATCGCGGAGAAAGTAGCCGAAGGCTTCCGCGCCTTCAAGCTCAAGGTGGGGACAGACATCGCCGTCGACGAGGAGCGCGTCGCGCTCGTGCGCCGCCTGGCCGGCGACGACGCGCACATCAAGCTCGATGCCAACGGCGCCTGGAGCGTCGACGAGGCGATCGTCAACATGCGCCGGTTGGAGAAGTACCGTCCGGCGGCGATCGAGACGCCCATTCCCGCCGGCGACCTCGAAGCGATGCGCCAGGTCAAGACCAGCATCGGCACGCCGTACATGGAGCACGCCGGTCCGCCGGCCAAGACGCTCGAATACGTCCGCGCCGGCGTCGTCGACGTGCTCAAGATCTCGCCCGGCGGCATCGGCGGCCTGCGCCGCGCCCAAAAGGTCGTCGCCATCGCCGAGGCCGGCGGCGTCGAAGCCTACGTCGGCAGCACCGTCGAGATGGGGCTCGGCACCGTCGCCCTCGGCCACTTCGCCGCCGCCAGCGCCGCCTGCCGCTGGCCGTGCGACCTGCGCGGCCCGCTCCTCCTAGTAGACGACGTACTGAACGAGCCCGTCACCTACCACGACGGCTGCCTGCAGCTCCCCGACGGCCCGGGCCTGGGAGTGAGCCTCAACCGTGCCAAGCTCGCGCAACTGACCGGCGACCTGCCTTAAAGTGTGGCAGTAACAGCAGTAGTGCGGCGACGGCCACCACCGCGACGTATCGCGCGACCCAGTCGATTGACCGCATTCTGGCCCACACCCGCCATGGCGAGCCCTGCCCGCAAGGTGCACCCGCGCCGGCCGGTGTCTTCGCTGGACACCGGTTACCTTGCCTGGAAACTGTGGGGGCGGTTAGGGGCAGTCGCACGCCGCGGGCTCAGCCACCGGCGAGGAGCGCGTCGATCTGGCGCTTGGCGCTCTCGGTGGCCTCTTTGATCGACTTGGTGTTATTGGCGATCGCCGCGTCCCACTCGGCGTTGATGACCTTGGTCATCTCGTCGTACTGCGCGATGTAGGGCTGGTTGCGCGCGAAGTTCGCCGAGTCCACCAACGGGCGGCGGTTGGCCGGGGGAGCTGGCAGCTTGAGGTACTCGGCGGCGCCGCTCTTGCGCGCGCCAACGGCATGGTCTTCACGGGCGGCGAACTGTCGCACCTCCACGCCGGTGAACCACTTGAGCCACTCCCAGGCCAGATCGAGGTGCTTGGACTGGGCGATGGCGGCCATGCTGGGCCCCTGCACGATCGTGGCCCGGCGGGCCGGGCCCTTGGGCACGAACGCCAGGTCCCAATCAAACGGCGGACTGGCTTTCTCCATGTCGTTGACGAAGCCCGGGATGACCACGTTCATCGCCAGGCGGCCGGCGACGAACAGTTGCTGGTTGGTCAAGCCCGTGACCTCGCCCGGTCGCGGCGCGGCCTGGTGTCTGTGGCGGAGGTCCTTCAGCCACTGCAGGCCGGCCTGCGCCTTGGGATCCGTCAGCAAGCAGACCTTCTCGGCCTTGTCCAGGATTTCGCCGCCGTAGGCCCAGACCAGGATCTCCCAGGGCGGGCTGGTGATGCCGAAGCGCTTCGTGTCGCCCTCGCCGCGGGTGAGCCGCCCGGCGGCCTCTGCCAGCGTGTCCCACGTCCAGGTGTCGTTCGGCAGCGCCACGCCGGAGGCTTTGAACAGGTCCCTGTTGTGAATCAAGACGAACAGGCCCATCTGCACCGGCGCGCCGTGGAGCTTGCCGTCCTTGATCAGGCGCTCCAACGCGGCCGGGAAGAAGTCGTCCTGCTGGAACTCCTTGCCGTCGCGCTTGGCGTAGCGAGTGACGTCGGCCAGGATGCCCTTGCTCATCAACGGCGTGATGACGCGCGGGTTGATCTGCGCCGTATCCGGCGGTGTGCCGGCCGCGACCATGACTTGCAGCTTCTCCAACACCTGGGCATTCGGGACGGCCACTAACTCCACACGGCCGGCAGGAACGCGCTCCGGAAACCGGTCCAGAGCGTACTGCAGTGGCCCCTCGACGGGGCCGCCCCAGTAGACGTGCTGTACGGTGCCGGAGAGCGCGGCGCCCGGTCGCGGGGCACCGTCGCTGCCTGGGGCAATGCCCGGCCGGCAGGCCACAACCCCGCCGGCGGTGATCCCGGCGAGCACCGCCCGCCGCGTCGGCCGCGACCGCGGAACAGACACAGAGTGATCAAGAGCCATGGGGCTCGCGAGCATGCCGCACCTCCTCTAGGTGGCGATAGGTAGCCCCCGAACAACTACTGTCACCACTATGATCCGCAAACGACACCGTTGTCAAGTAGGCTGGCCGGTTCATCGCCCAAGGTCAGGCCAATAAGGAGGGTGGAGGTGGCGAGCCGGCCGCCCGCCACCTCCACAGCGCCGCCCCCGAAAAGGCGGCGCTTTTGTGGTTCCGCCGCCCACTCAATGCTTTCTCAACACATTCTCAACAAATACCGCGATACCAACTCGACACCCGTGGTGTAGCCGCTGCCAGCTCCCGGACCGGCCAGTCCCGCTGCCTGCCACGCGCCACAGAGCCAGCGGGTTACAGTTCAACACATTGGACGCAAGTGCCCCAGGTGCGTGGATTCACCGGATAATGCGGGTTTTTCGGCCATGTTGCCGATCCTGCGCGCGGCAGGTGCACCTCAGCGGATAAGCGGTGGTAGGGAGGTGACGCGGCACCTGCCGCGCGACGATCGCCTCCACTAGCCGCCGGTGGAGGCCGCCAACCGTTCCTCGACACGCCGGAGCAACTCAGACGGCGACGTGTGTAGCGCACCTTAGCGCAAACAGCGTGCGCACCGTAGGCGACTTGATCCCCCGCGGCGTGGTTTGTACGGTTGCCCGTGCAAGCACGCACCTGTCCGAAGGGACAGGGGCGGCCCGTCCACCGGAACGGTGGCGGCGCCGCCGCCCCGTGGTAGGCTGAGGGCATGACATCGGGAGAGGCCAGGGCAGCGGGACGCACGCCGCCGCCCGTGGCGGGGGTGTACGAGACCGCGCTGTACGTGGCGGACCTCCCGCGCGCGTACGCCTTCTACCGGGACCTGTTCGGCTTCGAGGCGATCGGGTCGGAGGTCGGCACGGGGGACCGGCTCGCCGCGCTGCGGGTGGGGGACCGGCAGGTGCTGCTCCTCTTCCGGTACGGCGCCTCCGCCGTGCCGCCCACCGCGGCGGGCCGGGCCACGGGGGGCCGGGTGCTGCACCACGACGCGCGGGGGCAGATGCACGTGGCCTTCGCCGTCGCCTACGAGGACCTCGGCGCGTGGGAAAGACGGCTGCAGGCGAGGGGCATCGCCATCGAGCGCGCCATCGACTGGCGCCCCGGCGTGCGGAGTCTCTACGTGCGCGACCCGGACGGGCACCTGGTGGAGCTGGCGACTCCAGGGGTGTGGGGCGTGGTCTGACAGCCCGCGAGCGCAGCAACCGCCGTTCCGCCTCCGGCGGTGAGGGAGACGGAGCGGCCGGTCCGCGGCAGAGGGAGGCGCCGCACGGGCCGCGACCGGGCAGCGGGTGACGCGCCGGCTTACGACTCCCGCCCGTGGTGCGCCTCTCATCACTGCACCGCTGACCTCGGACTGGGAGCGGGCGCGTGTCGGTCGACCCTACGGCGTAACCCCACTGCTTTACCGGCACATCCCACCGTGCGGGTGTTGTTGCCAGGCGAACCCCACCCGTAGTAACACAAAGCGACGGCGTAGGTGGCGGCACACGATCGATGACTTCATACTTTGATGGGCAGCAGTCGCTGCACACTGAGACACCAAAGACACCACTGGTGTCCTACTCTCTCGCTTGGGAACGAAAACTCCCATTTTCGTGCCAAGACGTGGGGGCGCGTCGCATGCACGAAGGTGGGGCGAGGCGAACCGGCTACAGAGGCGCTGCGGGTCTTCGGCTACGCGGTCGCCCTGTCGCCAGACCCGAGTGTCTCGCTGCTACGTAGCGGGTCAGCATCAGGCTGTGCGGTCGTGGCCCAGGCGCCGAGGAGTGAGGTCACCTCCTGCTCCAGGATCGCCAGCTCCTCCCCAAATCTGTCGATGTCCATCCACAGCCGATCAAGGTTGTGGCTCAAGCGGAGGTCGTCGATCATCGCTGTACTCGCCGGCATCGCCGGGCCAAGAGTTTCATCCAGCATGGCACAGTATTATGGCACAGCGGCAGACACGGCACATCTGGGGAAAACCCTGATTCGCTAGCGTGTAGGCTGCGGGCACGGTAACGGTAGGGGCGTCTGGCGTGTCGCTCACCGTCCACCACTACGGGTGAGCTGGTGTTGCCGCATCTGTACAGATAGCGTTGAGGAGTACCCACAGTCGCCCAAAAGGAGCGACCTCGTCAGTTGGACGGTGTGGTTTTGGAGGATACCCGCCGGCAGACGAATGAGGTACTGGTCACCGAGCATCAATGCGACGGCCGCGCGTTGTGCAGATGTGACGAAGCCGCCTACGCCGCCCGGCCGCGGCTGAGTTGTTGAAACTCCTCCAAAAGTTGGCGGAGACGCAGGCGCAGCGCCTCAGCCTCCAGGCTCAGTGACGCACGTGCGTTGTCTCTTTTTCGGTAAGTGGGCGTGATTTCCCCACGGCGTGGAGCGCAAGCGTGGTCTCCTGGACCTGCCGGATACGCCGATGCACCTCGCCATGTTCCTTGCGGAGGCGCAACAGTAACCGCCGTCGCTCGTCGGGTGTGAAGTGAGACACTGGCACCACCTCCCGCTACATGCCTGCAGTAGGAGGGTACCCCCGATCGTTGAGGCGTACCACCTGCAACCGTGTTTTTGGCGCGCGTACAGCCGGATTACTCACGGTCGGACATCACTCGACGGCGTGTCTGAAGCCCTCGGTCAGCTCGCCCGGAGGTGACACGAGCGTCAGCGTGTCGCTCCGCCGAGGCGCACCTGGTGCCCGACGCAGCGGTGATCGTGCAGGCGCCTGCCTCCACGCAATCAGATCCTCTGCGCCGAAGCAGCGAGCGCGAAGTAGCGAGCGCGAAAGTAGCACGGTGGTCAAACGAGCCACGATACAGCCTGCGCCTGTATCGTGTTCGGTGTTCGGTGGGTAGCCAACTGGTGAGTGTGTGCAGTGGGAACGAGCTACTGCGGTCGGGCAGCGGGCAGCGTCACGACGAAGCGCGTCCCGCCATCGTCGGGGAACTCCGCTTCGAGACGGCCATCATGCAGCTCCACGAGTTGCTTGCTGATGTAGAGTCCCATGCCCAGGCCGGACTGATAGTATCACGAAGTGCGACCCGTCTCGCTCGCGGCATCATCCTCCTACGCAGCGGCGGCGTCTCTCTCAAGAGTGGCGCCGTCGTTGTTTCCAATGCTTGCACACCACTTACGCCGGCGGCACGCAAGATGCACGCTGGCGCGCTGACGGCGTTCTCTTCGATGGGGCTCGGGAGGGCGCCGTCGGCGCCTTTCTCCCGTATGTTTGTGCCGTTGTGTTTGTGCGCGCTCACTGCCGATGATGAACTTGACCGGGCGGCGGATGAGCGGTGCGTCAACGGCGCCGGGACCTTGGTTCCGCTCTCCGATTACGGTCACGGCGCCGCCGTGGTGTTCAAAGCCTGGGTGTGTACCAACCCCGAGTGCCGGTTCAATCTCAAGATTCGCCCCGGAGATGTCGCTCGGAGCGAACCGGTGATCGACGGCGCCACCGGGCGACCACTCCCGCCGGCGCGCGGGCGGCGTGCACGCCGCATGCGCAACCCGCGGCACCACCGGCGCGCGTAGAATAGGTGTATGCGGCGGCGACGCGCAGCGCAGCTCCTGGCCGGCCTGTTCGCCGGGGCCGCCCGCAAGGAGGCGGCACCGGCCCGCGCGCAAGACACACCGCCGGACGATCCCACGCCGTGGTCACACCCGGGGCCGTACCGGGCGGGCGCGGGGTACGACGGCTTTGACGTGGTACACCGCGAGAGCTTCGGCGCGCGTCAGCGGGTGGCCACCACCTACTTCTTCTATTGGTACGACGCGGCGTTCATGCGCGCCTCACGCGGGCGCACGGACGTCTACCGCCAGAACCCCACCAACCACGAGACGATGAGCTTCCACGACCTGTCGTGGTTCCTCAAGGAGTTCTTGGACATGCAGGACGCCGGGCTGGACTTCGCGCTGCCGGTCTACTGGGGTGAGCCGGGGCAGTACCACCGCCGCGTCGCGCCCGCGCCCGAGCTGAACCTCTTTGCCACGCAGGGCATCCCGCCGATGGTCGAGGCGCTGGAGACGCTGCGCGCCGTGGGGCGACCCTTCAAAGTCGGCATGTTCTTCGACACCACCATCCTCAACGACGAGGACCTCACCACCGATCGCGGCAAGGCGATCTTCTACGCCACCATCCTGGGCTTCTTCTCGCGTATCCCGCCGCACCACTGGGCCGCCATCGGCGGCCGGCCGCTGGTCTGGCTCTACGACGCGGTGCGCGTCAAGGCCTTCGATCAGAGCACGTTCGACCACGTCTCCGCGCGCTTCCCGGAAGACTTCGGCGGGCTCTCGCCGTTCATCGTGCGCGAGCACCAGTGGCTGCACGCCCGCGTGGCGCCGCCCCAGCCGGTGATCCGCACCGAAGGGCTCTACCTCTGGGGCGCCGCCGTCTCCGGCTTCAACGAGGACCCCATCTTCACCGTGGCGCAGGTTGGGCCAGGCTTCTGCAACACGCAGTTCGCCGGCAGCGGCCCAAACCGCTTCTGCGTGGATCGCGAGGACGGCAACGTCTACCGGCGCCAGCTCGAGCACGCCCTGCGCCACCGCCACCAGATCCTGGCCATCGAGACCTGGAACGAGCTCGGCGAGAGCTCCGGGATCGTAGAGACGCTCGAGCACGGACGCCTCTACCTGGACATCACCCGCGACTACGTCGACCGCTGGCGCGCACTACGCCTCTGACGAGGCTACCGATGGCTGGCGGGCGGACCATTCAGGTTCACCCGCCTCGCGTTTGAGGAGCGCAATCAGATGGCGGCTCGCCTGTTCCCCGGCACCCGCCACGCGATGATCGCCGCCACGTCGCGCGGCCCGCTGCTTCTGGTCGACGACGTCCTTGACCAACCGGTGATCTATCGCGACGGCGGTCTGCATCTACCGGAAGGACTAGGTCTGGGGGTGAGCCTCAACCGCGCCAAGCTCGAGCAGGTAGCTGGCGATCTGCCTTAGAGTACCACCTGCATACCGGTTTGAGACTGTCCCAAAGTCAGCAAACGGAGCGGGATGGTGCGGCCGCCACCGCCGCCGGGGGCTCAAGCCGCCCGGCTGAGTCGGCGAAGGACGCTCATGGGGATTGAGGAATTGCGCGGGGCAAATCACCAGGAGTAGAGTTACCCCGCGTGAATACTTAACCTCCATAATCGCCCTCCGGAGAGCCTGCTTGAGCTGGCTTGGTTCACGTAGCCGGGCGGC
>JACQGX010000110.1 GCA_016199265.1 Chloroflexota bacterium
ACTGGGACCAGGCGTACTGGGACCAGGCGTACTGGGACCAGGCGTACTGGGACCAGGCCTATTGGGACGTGACTACCTACGACTGAGTCAGACGCGGGACAGCGGCCCGCGACGGTGCGCCCGCCGCGGGCCGTGGGGTCGTGCTCAACCACATCTCCGTGCGCCGCTCCACAGCAACTCAAGCACGGTGGTGTAGTGTAGATGGCAGGCATGGCGGGAGAGCGATGCACGCACACGACAGTTATCTGGTGGAGACCGCTCGTCAGGCGGAGCACGGAGGGGTCGCCGTACGCCCGGGCCGTCCGGGCCGCACGTGGCGTGACCACGTGCGGCCGTTCCTCGTCCCGCTGCTCCTCATCGCGCTAGCGACCTGGCTCGCCGGCCTGCTGTGGCTCAGCGTGCTGGCGGCCGGCGCGGTGCTGCGCCTGGTAGTGGCGATGGCCGCGTAGGCCTTCCGCCCTCCGGTGTGTGCGGCGTGCGGAGGGCCATGAGCAGGCTAAGACTCTCCACTGTGCTGAGCCACGCCCGGGCGACCGACTCAGAGTGGACTGCACGCCGTCGCACACGAGCGCCTCGCTCCACGATGAGGCGGTGCGTGGCGCCGCTCAGTTCAATGAAAACGCGGGAGACTTCGGTGGCGATGCCGGCGTTGGCGCTCGCCGCGTTGCGTGAGCGCGTCTCGGTGAGGCGCCGGCGAGGGCGTTCACCGTTTGCCGGAGGCAGCCGGCCAGACCGGCGAGGCACAGCGCGCCCGACAACAGCGCATCGAGAGTTGCTGGATCGAGGGTTGGCAAGTTCATACCAGGCCTCACGAACGCAGGTGCCGTGCCGCTGGGGATGCCGTACATGTCCAGCTTGGCAACGGTTTTGGTGCAATTTGGTAACACGCCGTCGCAGTACCGCAGAACAGCCGGTCTGGGTGCCTCCGCTCAGCCCGATGTCGAACTCAGGAGACCGCAAGGGTCTCATTGCCGCTCGTACGGGGGCAACGGGTTGGTGGACGACAGCATGGCGCCCGAGATCGCCGCGCGCAGTCAGTTGCGAAGCACGTCCACGCAGTCGTCGGACAGCACGGAAATCAGGTACCGGATGTTGGCCATCTTCATCTTGATTTGCCCCGCTCTCACGACCAACTCGCTGATCTGGTTAACCTGGTCGCTCGTGAGTTCGTCGTCTGTAGTGATCACCAGCGCCTGTAACTGGCGCTCGATGTGCCACCACTTGGATTCGAGCCGATCCAGCTCGACCAGCCAGCGCCGCAAAGTCTCGCCTGCCATGCTCGCCCCTCTGGCCACCGTATTGGCCTGCCACGCGACGGGGAGTGTGGATCTGTAACACCGTTGTCACACGACCCTGCGGCGTCAGGATACTCGATGCGTACGATGCCGGCAAGCGCCAGCGAGGCCAAGCCAGCCCTGTCGGACTTTTTGGATCGTAGAACCGGATCATGGGGAGCTGTTGCCGTTTGTTGCCGATTGGGGGCCCGCGCAGCCGCGGTCGAGCAATTGGCAGTGATCTGCAACACAATAGCAACCATTGCGTCACATATGTGAGTTACGAATGGTCACTTTCTTGCATTAATGCCCGGTGAGGCGAACGGCTGATGCGCCCACAGCCTCAGAAAGTCATAGGAAAGGAAAAGGTCATGACCAAGTGGAAGCGCCAAGCACTGCACGCGATGTTCGTCGTCGCCGCGGTAGGTGCCACGATCCTCACCGCGATCGCCCAAGCGAAGTGGGGTTAGCCCACCGGCCGAATCGGCCCATCCGGCCGGATGGGCCGATTCGGCTAAACACACCACTGGGCCAACGGAGACTGAGATGCAAGCATTGTCACCGGCCGCCAGGTTCTATCTGGTCGCGATGATCGCTGCCGGCGCGTGCGTCCTCGTACTGGAGGCGCCGAGGATAGCGCCTTCATACGGTACGTTGCTCGGTGTGGTGCTCTTTGCAGTGCTCGCGGTCGCCGCCGATCTCCGGCCGGTGGCCTTGACCCACACGACCACGCACTCGGTGACCACGGCGCTCTATCTCGCCAGCCTGATTCTCTTCGGCGGCCCCGCCACGGTGTGGGCCGGCGCCTTCAGTTCCACTGCTGCCGATCTCGTCGCCAGGAAAGCGCCGCACAAGGTCGCCTTCAATGCCGGCGTGATCGCGCTTTCCATCGCCGCCGGCGATGCCGTCTTTAGTGCGATGCGCCACAGCCCCATAGGCCTGATCGGGCCTCGTGATCTGCCGGCGGTGTTCGCCTACGCCTTCGTCAACTACCTAGTAAACCAAACCCTGGTCGCCACCATCGTCGGCCTCGTGACGCACGCAAAGCCCTGGGAGGTTGCGGTCGCCAACTATCGCGGTGCCCTCCTGCCCGTGATCGCCCTCTACCCCTTGGGGGTGCTGATCTCACTCGCCTATGCCTACTTCGGTGGATGGCTCGGACTTATACTGGTGGTCGTTCCGCTCTTCGCCATCTATCGTGCGCTCAATCAGGCGCAGCAGTTGCGCGTTCAAACCCAGACCACGCTGGAGCTGCTCGCCGATGCCATCGACCGGCGCGACCGTTACACGGCAGAGCACTCACAGCGGGTGGCGGCATACGCCGAGCGCATGGCCCTGGTGCTTGGGCTCCCCTTGGAGGAGCGGGAGACCGTCGTGTCGGCCGCGCGTGTACACGACCTGGGCAAGATCTTCACGCCAGACGCGATTCTGAAGAAGCCGGGATCTCTGGACGAGAACGAGTGGGAGATCATGCGCGCGCACCCGCGAGCAGGGGCGGAACTCCTCAGTCGGTTGCCGATGTACCGTAAGGGAGCCCTGCTGGTCGGCAGTCACCACGAGCGGCTCGACGGCGCCGGGTATCCGCATCGGCTGCACGGTCGTGGCGTGCCTCGTGGGGCGTGCATCCTGGCCGTGGCCGATGCGTTCGACGCCATGGCCTCAGACCGCCCCTATCGCCGTGCGCTGCCGGTCGAGGTGGCCGTGACGCGTCTACAGGAGGGCGTCGGCACCCAGTTTAGCCGTGAAGCGGTAGACGCACTGGTACAGGTGCTCAGTCAAGACGGTCATGCTGCCCCGCCGGCCCATGCCCCTGCGGAGAGCCACGGATCGGGAGCACAGCGGCAAGCCCGTGAAGCCTCGGTAGCTGCCGTGCCCGCCGCGGCCTGACTTCGTCCAGTGTCCCGGATGACCCGGGGACCAATCGAGCCGATGGAGAACGACCGAGAGCGAGGATGTGAAATGCCGATCGTGTTATGTGCCGCTGTATCACTGGCGATTGCCTGGGCACGAGGGGCCTCACCGCTGGGGCTGGGCGCTCTGCGCATTCGCTGGCTGGCCGTGCCGGTGCTGGCCTTCGCGCTCCAAGTACTCGCCTTCGTGTACTTCGGCGACATCGCTGTTGCGTATGCGCGCTGGGTCCAGTTGGTGAGCCTCGGCCTGCTGCTGGCTTTTCTGCTCGCAAACTTACAGTATCGCTCCCTGCTGCTCGTGGCGATCGGAGCTCTGCTGAACCTCGTCGCGGTCACCGCGAACGCAGGCTACATGCCGGTGCGGATTACGGATATCGAACGCGCCGGCTATCCCGATGTCGCTGCCATCCTGGCAAACGAAGGTCGGTTTGAGAAATCGGTGCCGTTGGACGAGCGGACACAACTTCGGTGGCTCACCGATGTGATCCGTGTGCCACTTCCCGGGCCCGACCGCATGGTAAGCATCGGTGACGTCCTGGTCACCACAGGCATCTGCCTCTTCATTCAGGAGGCACTCGTCGTTCGCCACAGGACGAGATCGAGACGTGTCGAGGCCGGCTAACGCGTTCGCCCGCCGGTGATGAAGGCGCATGCCTATCCGCGTGGGACGGATGCCGGTCCACCGCACGCGGGCGCAACCACACCGCAACCGTCTGGCAACCACCAAATCGACGGCCGGTGTGTTCGCTCTTTTAGGCACGACATGCAGACTGCCGGCAACACGCGGCTTCGCCTTCTTCAACGGCGCTTGCCCTCCGGGCAGGCGACGGTCGAGTATGCGTTGACGCTTGCGCTCGTCGTGGGGATCACCGTCATCTGTCTGAGCGGTGTGATGCAGGTTGGGCAGCATCTCTGGGGCGGGCTCCAGCTCCTCACCGACACCGGTGCATCTGCGCCACGCCCCCACTGCAACGAACACGCCGCCGCGGTCTGCCACGGCCAGAATCCGCACGGAAACGACGGATAGCCCGCCGCGGTACGCGACCCGGGCCTGCCGACTACCACCGGCTGTCGAATCGGATGGCTTGGAGGGTCACCGACGAGCGTGCCTGAACCCGATCCGCTACCGCCGGCGCGGGGGGTGCCGCGGCGGCGGGAATGTTACGTAAGTGCAACACAAGTGTGCGCACACAGTAGCAAAGTTGTCACGCACTATGTAACGAACGGTACGCATCTTGCCTCAATCGTCGGTGGAACAGCACTATGGGCCCCGGCCAAGCAAACGTCGGTGCCCGGGCAAAGAGACCCGGCATGGCAAGCATGCGCACTCGTGCGCTGATATCTGGACTCGTGCTCGTACTCGCCGCGCTCGCCGCGCTCGGCAGTCGCGCAGGCAGCACCGTCGCCGCGGCTGTCACCTGCGCTGCACTAGGCCCGGGGACGCGATTCGAGACACCCAGCCAGAGTCCCGATCCCACGCACACGGCTTCTGCGACGGCGACTCTCCCTCCCACGCTTACACCTACTGTCACACCCACAGCGCCCGACGCCGGTGCGTCCACGACCACGGCCACCTCGACCCCTTCGCACACCCCCACCGCGCTCCCCTGTTCGCCAACGGCATCGCCCTCGCCAACAGGTACGGCAACACCCCCGGCGCCCGCCGCGACGTTCACTCCCACGCCCGAGCCGGCGGCGACGGCTACGGCCACATCCTCGTCTACCGCGACCGGTACGGCTACCACGTCGCCCACCACCACTCCGACGGCCACGCCAAGCGCCACGCCGCCCAGCACCGTGACCGTTAGCCCAAAGGCGAGCGCCGCCGTCGTCGAACCGAGCGACACGCTTGCAGGGGCGCCCACCCTCATCGCCGGCGGTACCTTCCGCGGTGATACGAGCCCGGCGACGACCGAGCCCGGCGAGCCCCTTCCCGGGTGTGCGCCCGCCGGCAAGACCGTCTGGTATCGCTTTGCGCCGCCGGCCTCGGGCGTGCTCACCGTCAGCACGGCGGACAGCCTGTTCGATACCGTTCTCGCTATCTATAGTGGCGCCTCACTCACCACACTAATGCCCTTGGCCTGCAACGACGACGCCAGCGCCGACCTGACCTCGGAGGTGCTGATCGCCGTGTCCGCCGAGCAGACGTATGCCATACAGCTTGGCGGTTACGATGGATGGGGCGGCACCTTCGCGCTGACGCTCTCGCTCGACACCAGCCGGACGGCGCTCCCGTCGCCCACACTCACGACGACGCCCACACCGTTCCCCACCAACTCGCCCACGCCAACCGCCACGGTGACACCCACCGTGACTGCCACGGCGACGGCGGCGCCATCGAGCGCAACTGCGATCCTGGCCGGCGTTCTACCGGCCGGTCCAGGTCTGTCCGGTAGCTCCAGCGCCACCGGGCCATCGACGGCGGCGGGCACGGCGTCGCCTTGGTCTGCCGGCGAACCTCGCCGCGGTGCACCAGCCACCGAAACGGTGCCGGTCTACGAGCCATCGGCCACCGGCTTCAGGCTGCCCAACGGCCAACCGCTGTCCGTGGTGTTCGATGCGGCGGCCATCAACGCGCTGCGAGTTGCGCTTCCGAGCGTCGCGGCGGTGCGCCTGGCGCTCGATCCGGCACCGGTACTGGAAAACGAGGTGCAGCGCGGCAGCCAAGGCGGCGGCAGCGCTGTTCCGCTGGGTCACCCGTTTGAGCTGAGCGTTGACCTGCTCGATACTATGGGGCAACGAGTACACCTGCCCGACGCCGGCACAGATGCGCTGCTGGTCACGCTTCGGCTGCCCTTGCCGCTGTACCCCCCACAGCAGTCCCCACAGCGCGACCACGTCTCTAGCTGGCTGCAGGCACTCTACGAGCGCGGCGATGGCGGCTTCTTGGGCTACGTCCGCCGGCCGGCGATCTTTGATCCGCCGACCGGCACGCTCCGCTTGGACGTGCCGCTGGCTGCGCTGGCCTCGACCCAGGGCATGCCGGGCACGCTCTTTCTGCCGGCGAGGCTTGTGCCGGCGTGGGTGCAGAACTTCGATCCGGAGGTCCATATCTACTCGGGCCCCACTGCCGGCGCCGTCGACTACGGCGTGGCCGGCCCGCAGTTCACAACGTTCACCGTCGTGGCGCCCCAAGTCGCCGGCCGGCTGCACGTCTTCAATCCGGTGACCCAGAACTACGGCTGGATCGACGCCGGCGGCGTCGGGCCCGCCGGCCCGCCGGCCGATGGCGGTTAGCGTGTGGTTGGCACCGGCCTACTTGGTGCAAGAGACACACGATCGCTGCAAGAGGTGAGACAGATGAGCCAGTTCACTGATGGAAGAGGACGAAACATCCTGCTGGTGGAGGATGATCCGGCGGTTGCCGAGATCGTTACTGCAGCGCTGGAGCTGCAGGCATATGAGGTCCGACTGGCCAAGGCCGCGGCCGAAGCCCGGGCCGTCCTCGACGGCACGCGCCCCCACCTCGTCATCTTGGATCTGCTCCTCCCGGACGAAGACGGCCTCGTCCTCTGCGCCGAGCTGCGGGCGTACGGTGACATCGGCATCCTCGTCTGCAGCGGGACCAACCGCGCCCGCGATCGCATCCTGGCGTTGAGACTCGGCGCCGACGACTTCCTCGCGAAGCCGTTCGACGTCGCCGAGCTGGAGGCGCGGGTACACGCCGTGCTCCGGCGCATCGGTTACGCTCCGAGGGCAGCGGTTGCCGAGACGCCCTCGAGCCCCGGGCAGCTCGCAAGTTGCGCCCCCCACCAAGGCGCCGCGCCGCCCACTCACCAGGCCGCACACCGGCCCATCGTCCTCGACGATCTCGTCATCGTGCCGAACAAGTGTCGGGCCACGCTCGGCAGCGAGGTCCTGCCGCTCACCGCGACCGAGTACCGGCTGCTCTGCGCCCTCGCCAGGGAGCCGGCGACCGTCTGTTCGCGCGAGGAACTCGCTCAGCAAGTGTGGGGAAGCGCTGATGCGGCGATCGGGCGCGCGATTGATGCGCACATCGGACGTTTGCGCGCGAAGATCGCTGCGGCGGCATCTTCCGCAGCGGCCGCCGCACTCCGCATCGAGTCGGTGCGCGGCTTTGGGTACCAGCTCGTCCCGGCGGCCTAACCGGCGGGCGGCAGCACCCGTGGCAGGGTGAGCACGAAGCGGGTGCCCCCATCGGGCGGGCATTCGACGGAGATGTGCCCGCCGTGCCCCTCCACGATCTGGCGACAGAGAGCAAGACCAAGGCCCAGCCCACCAAACCGGCGGTCCCGGTAGCCCCGATAGTACCGCTCGAAGATGTACGGCCGGTCTGCCGGGGGGATTCCTACACCATGGTCGCGGACCGCGAGCTGCGCCGTCTGCGCATCGAGCGCCGCCACGCTCACGACGATCTCCCCGCC
>JACQGX010000111.1 GCA_016199265.1 Chloroflexota bacterium
CTCGTGGCGGCCGCTCCTACCGGCGGACGTGGTGTTCGGCACCAAACTTACGCTGCGGCACCGAGGACAGATTGCCTGCCCTTCCGGCACCGATGCACCGCACTCCGCACATGTCATGGCCATCGTTTCTGCCTCCGTCCTGGTCTTCGCCAGTCTGAGCGGCTCGACGCGCCTAGTATAGGACACACACCGCATCGTTCACCGGCCGCCGGTGCTGGGTGCAGGCAAGAGGTCTGGTCTTTACCCCGCTCGCCCTGAGCAGCTCGAACGGCGGGCGAGCGGAGGAGCCGCCGGACGTTCTGCCGGCGCCCGCGGTGCTATGCTAAAGGCACGTGGTCAGTAGGAGCTCGCAAAGGAGTCGCGACACGCTATGCCATCGCCGTTTCCGGGCATGGACCCGTACCTCGAGCACCCGGCCATCTGGCCGGACGTGCATACCACCCTGATCGTCGCTATCCGTGATGCGCTTGTGCCGCTTGTCCGTCCGCGCTACTATGTGGCGGTCGAAGTTCGCGTCTTTCGGTCAGACGCATCAGACCTCGAGGTCGCTGCAGTCGCCGATGACGCGGTCGTCCGACACGCCGGTCTGCCCATATCCAACGGCGGCGGTGGGACGCTCAGCGGGCCGCGCAATTCAGATCTCTTCCGATCCGACGGGAGCGACATGTCTGCTGGTGCTCCCCAGGATCCTTCCAGTCGTGTCCTCACCGTCCAACTGCCGCAGACCGTGGCGGTGCGCGAACGCTACCTGGAAGTCCGCGAACCCGAAACGCATGAGGTTATCGCCGTTATCGAGATCCTATCGCCTACCAATAAGCGACCTGGGGAAGGACGGAGGGCGTACGAAGAGAAGCGCCAGCGCATCGCCTCGACTCGCACCAACCTTGTGGAAGTCGATCTCCTACGCGGCGGTGAGCCGCTCCCCGTGCTGCGGCGCGGCCGCCCACTGCCGCGGGAAGAGCTTGGCGACTACCGCATCTTAGTTTCCCGAGGATACCAGTGGAATCGGGCCGATCTCTATACCTTTAGTATTCGCGCGCCAATACCGGAGGTTCCCATCCCATTGCGCGAAGGAGAGCCGGAGCCGAACGTTGATACACAGGCGTTGATGCGGTCGGTCTATGACCGTGGCGGCTTCGACGCACGGATCGATTACCGCCGGGATCCCATTCCGCCACTGAAGCCCGAAGACGCGGCGTGGGCCGACGCCCTGCTCCGGGAGCACGGGCTACGCTGATCTGCGCCGCTTTTCGCCGGGTGCATCGCCGCTTGCCCGAAGTCGGCGGCAGTAGTCGAGTAGGCTGACCAGGAGCCGATGGGCGTCCCAGTGCTGGTGCTTTCTCCAGCTACGCGATCCTATCGGCCGCGACTTGCTTCCCGTCCACGCTCAGCCTGGTGCCGCCCACGAGCGCTGCGCGCTGGACACTCCCCTGTCGATCCTCAGACAGCACCACGATCTCCGCATCCGATCGACAGCCGTCGAGGTCGATGGCATCACTCGTACCGCGGATGATCACGCGGTAGTTACCGCTCTCCGTCCGTATGCGGGCGCCTTCGCCACGGCCGTCGAGTAACGGGACAATCTCTGGCACTGGTGCCGCTACCCGGCGCGGATAGAGCACTGTTAACAGGAAGTCATGACGCCGGGGCGCCTCGGCGTACACGTCGAGGTGGTACGCCGCCGCTTCCTCCGGCAGCGGCTGGTTGTTATAGCCGAACGGTCGCAGGGGGAATCCGTCCCACTGGTGGAAGCGCAGGTCCTTGCGGTGGCAGAACGCTACGTCCAACGCCGCCTGGCTGTACTGGATTAGCGCCCGCCGTGCCGGCGCGTCGACCACCATCGGGCGCGCAGTGTGCAGGTGCCAGCCCCACATCGCCTCGAGGCTGGGCTGCAGTTCGTCGACCAGGAAGAAGCAGCGGTTGTCCAGGCAGAGCACCGTACGCCGTGCCACCCGCACGCGGTCGCCGTACGCTGCCGTCGCGTCGCCCACGGCGTACGTCAGCGATGGGTCGGTGTGGAAGGCGACGAAGCGGCCGGTGGCTTCGGCGCTGCGAGCGATCTGCCCCGCGCCGTCGAACGTCACCGCGTTGTGCGCGCGCGTTTGCCGTGTCCAGCCGTGGTGGTGGGCGCTGCCGTACAGCGTGTAGAGCCCGCTGGGAATGGCGAGCGGCTCGCCGAAGGCTTCAAGGCTGAACGAGTTCTGATCGGCGTGCCAGTGCGAGACCGTGCCGTAGGGGGACGAGCGCATCATGAAATGGACGTCCTCCGCCGGCTCGCGGAGGTTGGTCCTGATCGCCAGCCAGCCGATGTCTTCGAAGAGACGCGCGGCCGACTGCGGAAGACTCCCTTCTACCCGTTTCGGCCCCGGCGTCAGGAACGACAGTGGCACCGGTGCGTCGGCGCCGCCGGCAATCGGGCCGCCGTTCGCTTCTTGAATCTGCTCGGCGTGCCGAAGCAGGCGGCCATCGCCGTAGATCCGACCGAGGTGCCGCTGGATGTCCCAGCTCGAGCGCGCGGCGCCACGGCCGTTCGTCCGACCGTCGCCGAAGGGTACGAGATAGGCATTCGGCGGCACGCACATCGAGCGCCACTCGCCGTGGCGGCGGAAGAATAGTTTACGGTAGAGGTCGATCCCCGCCGCCTCGCGCAGGCCGAAGGTGAAGTGCAGGAAGCGGGAGACGTATCCGGTCGAATACGACACCCCTTCGGCCCAGCCGCCGTCCTTGCCACCCCACCACGGGTACATCGCGGCCGTCGTCGGCAGCACGAAATCCAGCCAGTCCTCGACCTCGGCGCACTCGTGCGCCAGCACGATACACAGCTCGCCCAGGAAGCCCAGCATGCGACCCGAATGGCTGCTCGATCCCAGCACGCCGTAGTCCTGCCGCACGAGCAGGTCGTGCGTGCGGGTCGCTCGCTGCCGCAACGCCTCGCGGATTATGCTGCGCTCACCGCGGTCCATCGCCCCGTACGCCCAGTCGTACGCACGCTGGCCCCAGTTGATGATCGACATGTGGGGCTCGTCGTTGTGCGGGATCGAGGTCGAGCCATCGGGGTCCCAGCGGGCAAACTCCAGCAGCCGCTCGACCGCCGCGCGACCGAACCGCGCCTCTCCGCCGATCAGGTATGCCAGCGCAAACAGTTGCGCGTCCTGCCCCATGACCCGCGAATGGTTCATCGCGTCCTTCCAGACCCGTCCGTAGGCGTCGTGGTCCCTTGCACGATCCGGCAGAAACGGCGGCTCGGTCATCCGGAAGTCCTCATCCAGCCGCCGTGTTGCCTGGGTCCTCAGTGCGGCCCATTCGGAAGCCCGCTCTCCCTGCCGGCTCAGACACTGTTCGCGAAACATCTCGAGCCGGCTTGCCGGCAGGAGATGGCGCGGATGCTCGCGCGGGATGCGCGCCACCACGTCACGCGATGGCGGAATCTCCAGCCGCGGGGTTTCGTCCGTGACGCGGAACGAGAACGTTTCGCTCCAGCGTTCGTCGTGGCCGCAACCCAGGGCGCGCCACGTCCAGTACCACGTCCCCGTTGGCAGCGCCTCGGGCAACAGCCACAACGTCCGGCCGCGGACGGCGTACGAGCGCGTGCCGGCGGCTGACAGCGCCGGGTCGGTCCCCAGCCGCAGCTCATACGAGGTCGCTCCTTCGATGGGCCGCCAGACGAACCCGGGTGGATTCAGGTCGGCCTCGCTTCCATTTCGCGGCCGGCGGCTATCGACCAACGGATTCGGCGACCGATACTCGCGCATCTTGCTCTGTCCCTTTCGCATATGGTTCCAACGATTCTCATCCTTCGCGTCATCATACGGCAATCCGCCGGTGGCGTTGCCCCCCAGCGGCCGCCGTTCGCCTATCCACTGCGAGCCTACGATGCACTCCAGTTGGCGGCAGGCATTGAGACGGCAAGGCGTCTGGCTACGTGTGGATGTCCGGCTGGACTCGCTCGCATGAGCGCGCTACCATAGAGCGCCAAGGAGACGGGACAGATGGGGCAGATGAAGCCGGTTGCCCAAGAGAAGATCCTGTTGATCATCGGCGACGCCGCCGATGTCCGTTTCGACAACGGCGCTACGGCGCTCATCGGCGCCAACCGCACTTCCGGCGGGCGACTCATGCGGATGGAGCGCGGCGGCTCGTAGGCGGCTGTTGAGGTCCATAGTCAGGCTCGTAGTGGCTACATCAGGGCGGCCCGTAGGCGCACCGATCGTGCTGCCGTGCTCGCGACGAATGCGAAGGAGGCGCAGAATATGACCCAACGCTACCGGGTGGCCTTTGCCGGCGTTCACCGCATGCTCGAGCGAACGCTGGCCTCGCACAACTGGGCCGCCGCGTTTGCGGCCGATCCTCGCACCGAGATGGTCGCAGTGTTCGACAAAGGGGCGGAGACGCGCCAAGCGTTCGTGGACTGTTGGGGGCAGATCCCCACCTTCGGCGACTACAGCGAGATGCTGGAGCGAGTGCGGCCCGACGTCGTTTGCATCGCCACGCGCCAGACGATGCACGCCGAACAGATCGAGCAGGCGGCCGGGGCCGGTGTCAAAGGCGTCCTCTGCGACAAGCCGCTCGCTACGTCGATGGCCGAGGTCGATCGCGTCGTTCGCGCCTGCGGGCGCTACGGGATGCGGTTCGCGCTGGGAGTCGACCGGCGCTGGTTTCCCTACTATCAGACCTTGGTCGGTCTGCTGCGTGAAGGTGCCATTGGCCAGGTCAAAACGCTGACCGCATTCGGCCTGAGCAATCTCGTCTTTCATGGCTGCCATTGGTACGACCGCGTTGTCGAGCTAGCCGGCGACTGCGACGTTGCCTGGGTGACGGGCCGCGTCGATCCCCTCGACGGCGAGCCGGCCGGCTCGCGGCGCCACCAGGATCCACCCGGCTCGTGCCACATTCACTTTGTCAACGGCGTCGATGCTTTTGTCGCCATGTCCGCATCGCCGGCAGGACTGGACTTTTCTCTTGACGTCTCCGGCAGCCGCGGGCGGCTGATCATCGTGCGCGACGGCGCCGAAACGTACCTGTGGGGCACCGGCGAGGATGGGCGGACACCCATCCCGCTTCCGCTCCCGGCCTTTGCCAACACCCCGCCCTGGCCCGCGGCCATCGCCGACCTATTCGACGCTATCGCGCAGGGGCGCCCAACCCGCAGTGACGCGCACGCTGCCCGCCGCGCGACAGAAATCGGCTTCGCGGTGCATCACTCGCACCGCGAGGGCGGTCGCCGGATCGCGCCCGAGGAGATCGACCGCACACTGCGCATCGAGTCGTTCCCGTGGGGGAACGAGTGAGCACTCGTGCGCTCGTCTACACCGTCACAGCGTCACAGCCGGACTCGGCCGATGGCCGGTTACCGACCACAAGGGAGTCACTGATCCGCCATGCCTACGGAACTGCGACCACTCGTTCCTGATCCCCACGCGCCGCTGGGTATCGCCCTCTACGGCGTGCAGCACAGTCACGCGGCCGGCAAGGCGCGCGCCCTGGCGGCCAACCCCGACGTGAAGTTCTGTGCTGTATGTGAGCCCGAACCACAGGCGCGCGCCCGTGCGCAGGACAACCCGGCGTTCGCCAGCGTGCGCTGGTTCGACTCCTCCGAGACGATGCTGAGCGACCCCAGCGTCGTCGCCGTCGCCGTCGAGGGCGCCGAAGGCGGCTGTATCGCGCTCGCGCGGCAATGTATCGAGGCGGGCAAACACATCTGGTACGACAAGCCGGCGGGCGACTGGCCAGGGTTCCAGTCCGTGGTGGCGACGGCTCGCGAGCGCGGTCTTCTGATCCAGATGGGCTACATGCTTCGCTACAACACCGCCTTCGAATGCGTCTCCGATTGGACGAGATCTGGCCTCCTCGGGGAGATCTTTGCCGTTCGCGGCCATATGTCCACTTCGTCGCCGGAAGCGGCTCGGGGACGGGGCGATTACCGCGGCGGCATCGCGTTTCAGTTGGCCCCGCACATGATCGACCAGGCCGTCTGGTTGTTCGGCAGCCGCCCGCGCAAGGTGACCGCGTACTTGCGCAACGACGCGACCTCCGCAGTGCCACAGCACGCCGACAACACGCTGGCGGTGCTGGAGTTCGACCGCGGCATGGCGTACATCGACATCGCCCACATGGAGCCATCGCCGCCGGCGCGGCGTTTCGAGGTCTACGGTACGCGAGGCAGCGCCATCATCGTCGAGCCGTTCGAGCCCGGCCATACCGTGCGACTGTGCTTGGTCGAGGCGCAGCGCGGCCTGGTGCGGGGCGAACAGTACGTGCGCGTGGACCCGACGCCGCGGCCGGTCGCCTACGAGCGCGAGCTGGCGGCCTTCGTCGCCACCCTCCGCGGCCGGCGGCCTCCAGACCGAACGCTCGACCACGAGCTGCTTGTCGAAGAGACCCTGCACCGCGTCACGGGGAGCGTGGCGTAGCCGGCGCCCTTCCTCGCGTCTTCCGGCCGCGGTGCCCCCTCACCCCTGGCCCCTCTCCCACCAGGGGAGCGGGGAACGTCGGACTCCCCCTCTCCCTGCCGAGTGCGGTACTCCCCCTCTCCCCCACGTGGGAGAGGGGGCCGGGGGGTGAGGGGGCCTGGCGCCGCACCGTCGATAGCGGCCGCCCGAGGTGCGGTGCCGCCGCCACTTGACGGCCGGCGGCTTTTGACCATACAGTGGCGTCAGGAGGCGACAATGCCGGCCAATCTGCCGCCGCAATACTACGAAGCCGAAAAGGAGTATCGCCGCGCCCGGACACCGGCCGAGAAGATCGAAGCGCTCGAGACGATGCTGGCGATCATGCCCAAGCACAAGGGCACCGAGCACCTCAAGGCCGAAATTCGCGCGCGCATCGGCGCGCTGACGCAGCAGGCCGAGCGCCAGGCGGGCGGCGCCGCGCGCACGCAGATTTACACCGTCCGGCGCGAGGGCGCCGGGCAGGCCGTGCTGGTCGGGCTACCGAACGCGGGCAAATCCCAACTCCTCGCCGCGCTCACTCACGCCACACCCAAAGTCGCCGAGTATCCGTTCACAACGCAGCTCCCTCAGCCCGGCATGATGCCGGTCGACAATGCGCAGGTCCAGCTCGTCGATCTGCCTCCCATCGTGCCCGGAGGCACGCCGCCGTGGCAGCGGGCGCTGATGCGGCAGGCCGACGTGCTCGTGCTACTCGTCGATCTCGGCGAGGATCCCTTGCGCGACTGGGAGACGCTCCGGGAGGAGCTGGCCTCGATGCACTTCCTCCTGGTGCCGCCCGGTACTGCGGCCGGCGACGTCGAGGGCGTCGTGCCCAAGAGGACGCTCGTCGCCGGCACGAAGCACGATCTGCCCGGCGCTGCCGAGAACTTTCAGCTCCTGGCACTCGAGCTCGACGGCCGGCTGCCGCTGTTCGCGGTCTCGGGGACTCCCGGCACGGGCCTCGACGTGCTCAATCGGGCCACCTTCGATGCCCTCGACGTGATCCGCGTGTACACCAAGCCGCCTGGGAAGCCGGCAGATCGCAGTAAGCCGTTCATCCTGTCGCGCGGCAGCACGATCGACGATCTCGCCGACCACATCCACCACGACCTGCGCGAGAAGCTTCGCTACGCCACCCTGTGGGGCGCGTCCGGCAAGTTCGACGGCCAGCGCGTCGGCCGCGAGCACGTCCTCGAAGATGAAGACGTCGTCGAGCTCCACGAGCGCTGAGCCCGCGGCGCTTGCGTAGACCAGCATTTCTTGCCGGCACCAGGCCTCGCTCGACTAAGGGCGTATCCCGCATGTACCAGTGCTCCACCACTCATGTCAGTTAGCCTGATCGCTCCCATCGTTCCAGCCAGCGCAGGAAGAGCCACAGCAGCCCGAGTAACGCCAGGCCGCCGGCGACGACGGCCAGACCTATCAAGGCGACGTCGGGCCCAAAGATCAGCCACAGGATGCCGCCGCCAACGAACGCGACGATAGCGTATCCACCCAGAATGAGCGAGAGCTCCGTCTGCCTTCGGTGCGCCCGCTCATTCGTCGGGTCCTGCATCGTAGTCGTCACGCTCGGCTGATTGTTGTATTGCGTGGTGGCAAACCCGGTAATCCGCGTCAACCGTGGGTAGGTGCGATGCCGTAGTCGGTGGCGACGCGCGTGACGGCGCTCCAAGTTTCCTCGTCAATAGAGATGCCGTCACGACGGCGCTCTTGCTCGTTGCGCCACTCCAACTCGCCGGGATAGAGAACTTCCGCCACGCCTGGAGCCGGTGGGGTTTCCTTGACGTAGCGAGCGAAAGCGGCCACCTCGGCGCGGAACTCGTCCGGCGGTCGAAACGCCGCCGGACTGAGTACCACCATCAGCGAGCCGTCGTTGTGCCGACCGCTGGGATCGACGCCGAAGCCCAGCCCCGTCAGCAAGCCCGTGAAGACCTCCACCATGAACGAGAGCCCGTAGCCCTTGTGGCCCTGGGGACCGCCGAGCGGCAGGAGCGCGCCTCCCCGGTAGTAGTCATCCGGATCGGTGGACGGTTGGCCATCACGGTCGATGATCCACCCCGTGGGCAGCGGCTGCCCGCGCTTGCGGTACAGGCTGATCCTATTCGCGGCCGCCGCGCTCGTGGCCATGTCGATGAACACCGGCGCTTCGAGGTCACTGGGGAGCGCAATGCACAGTGGGTTCGTACCCAGCCGCGCCTCGCGACCGCCGAATGGCACCACCTGCTTCGCCGCCCGCCCCGAATCACAGAACATCATGCCGATCAAGCCGGCGCGAGCGGCCATCAGCGGATAGTCGGCTACTCGCCCGACGTGCGCCTGGCGCACCACCGTAACCGCCGCGACGTTCGCCAGCAACGCCTTCGCGATCGCCAGCTCCATGGCCCGCTCTGACACTACTTGGCCGAATCCCCAATTGCCATCAACGCGCGCCGTCGTCGGCGTCTCGTCGTGCACGTCGATGGGAGCGCCAGGCACAGTGTGCCCTCGCCGAGTGTTGGCGACGTAGCCGGGCAAGAGCTGCACTCCGTGCGAGTCGTGCCCGGCCAGATTGGCGCCGATCATGTGCCGTGCGACGACCGCCGCATCCGTATCGCTAGCCCCGGTCGCCTGAAGGACGGCAGTGACGAGGCTAGACAAAGTATCCGGCGAGATGACTGGCATTGTGTTCCCCCTTTTCCGGGTCCGTCACAGCACGCGCACCTTTCCCCCGCCGAGCCCGTAAACCTCGTCGACGATGTGCGGAGCAATCGGCGTGCGAACCACGGCAACCGAGTTCTCGATCTCCTCCGGCGACGCGGCGCCGCTGAGGACCACGCTTACTTCTGACGGCGTGAGGGCGAACCGTAGCGCTCCGGTGGAGATGCCGCCCGGTTCATCCGCAAACAGCGACTCGAGCGCCGCGACCTGCGCCCGGTCCTCCTCCGGATACCGCCCGAGCACCTCGTCGCGCGCCGAACCGAAGAGTCCCAGGCGCAGCGGGCTGCCGAGGATGATGCCCATATCGTGCGCCCGTGCCGCCTCGAACAGCGGCTGCGCCGATTGCTCGAGCAGGTCGAACCGCTGGAACACGAGCAGCGTGTCGAACGCGTCGCTCTCGACGCAGCGTCGCAAGAAGTCCAGATTGCGTCCCGTGATCCCCAGAAACCGGCACCAGCCGCGCTCGCGCGCCTCGTGCAGGCCTTCGAGCGCGCCGCCGGCACCGAAGATCGCTTCGAGCGGCGGTTCTGTCGGCGTGTGGAGTTGCAGAAGGTCGACCGAAGGCCGGCGAAGCAGGCGCAGGCTCTGTTGGATGCTGGCCAGCACGGACGCGCTCGACCAGTCGAAGTCCCTCGGCCGGTGGCCGCACTTCGTCGCCAGCACGTACTCGCCGTCGTAGCCATCCAGCGCTGCGCCGAAGACGGCTTCGCTTCGTCCGCCGATGTAGCACTCGGCCGTGTCGAGGTAGGTGATGCCCAGGTCCAGCGCGCGCCGGATCGTCGCGACGCCGTGCTCGACCGGTAGGTCACCGCGGCGACCCAATAGCCAAGCGCCGCCTAACCCCATCTCTGGGACCTCGAGCCCCGCCCTTCCCAACCGCCTTCGGCGCACGGCAGTCGCCGCGTGATCGTTCGCTCCCATCGTCCTCCATTGCAACGCGTATTTCGTAGTGCGGTTTGCCGTGGTAGATCTTTCCTCGCAGCTTACCGCCGCTGCCGGTTTCCTGGGCGAACGTCCTCCCACGGCAGGACGCCGCAGCGGTCGGCCCACGCTTCCCAGCGCCCCGCGAGGTCGGCGGTCTTCGACAGGTGCGACTGGGAAAGGTCGTGCAGCTCGGTTCGATCCTGCGCCATGTCGTACAGCTCCCACGCGCCGGGGAACTTGCGCACGAGCTTCCACCGGCCGTCGCGCACCGCGCGGTTCCCCTCGTGCTCCCAGAAGACCGTCTCCCGGCGCTGCCAGTCGAGGTCCCCACCAAACAGTCGTAGCAGGCTTTCGCCCTCATACGGCGTGATCTTCCGGCCCTCGTATTCGGCGGGGTACGATGCGCCGGCGGCCTCGAGGCACGTGGGCATGAGGTCGATCAGGTGTGAGACGGCGTGGCTGATGCCGCCCGCCCGGATGACGGCAGGCCAGTGGGCGATAGACGGCGTTGAGATTCCGCCTTCGTGCACCCAGTGCTTGTACAACCGGAAGGGAGTGTTGCTCGCGTTGGCCCACGGTAGGTCGTAACTCATGTACGTATCCGCTGGGCCAGGCATCAGGCCCACGGCGTTGCCGATGCGCACCGGGCGCCCGTCGGGCGTAAGCGGCCGCGCCGAGCCATGCCGCCCGTCCTCGCGCAGGAACTCGGCACAGCCGCCGTTATCGGAGAGAAACATGACCAGCGTGTTGTCGGCGAGGCCGTTGCGCCGCAGCGCTTCCATCATCAGGCCGACGCTCCGGTCCATGCTCTCCACCTGCGCGGCGTACACGGCCATCCGCGCGTCCTCCCAATCCTGGCGCTCAGGGGTGAGCGAATCCCACGGCGGCGCCTGCACGTCGCGCGGGGAGATCTCCCATTCGCCCGAAAGGATGCCCAACTCCTTCAGGCGGTCGTAACGTTGCTCGCGCAGCGCGTCCCACCCGCCGCGGTACCGGCCTCGGTACTTCTCGACGTCGTCCGGCAACGCGTGCAGCGGCCAGTGGGGCGACGTATACGCGGCGTAGACAAAGGCGGGAACGCCGTCGCGGGCGGCGCGGTCAATCTGCTCGGCGGCGTAGCGGCCGATCGCGTCGGTGTAGTAGAAGATGCCGCTGTCGGGATCGTGCGGCACGCGCGAATCGTCTGGCTCGGCAAATTCGCCGTCGAGCATCAGCGTGTGCGGGTTGAAGTACGAGCCAGCCCCGGCCAGCGTGCCGAAGTGGTGGTCGAAGCCGCGTTGGAGCGGCGTGGGGAAGCCGGGTTCGCCGGCGCGCCAGGTCTCCGGCTCGACTTCGTACCGGCCGCCGACGTGCCATTTGCCCGACATGATCGTGCGGTAGCCGGCCGGGCGCAGCACCTCGGCGATCGTGATGCAGCGGTCGTTGAGATAACCCTGATAGGCGGGCGTGCCCAGGTTATTCACCATGTGCCCCACGCCCGCTTGGTGCGCGTAGAGCCCGGTGAGCAGTGAGGCACGCGTCGGGCAGCAGCGGGCGCCGTTATAGAGCTGCGTCACGCGCAGCCCGCCAGCCGCCAACCGGTCCAAGTTCGGCGTATCGATCTCCGAACCAAAGCAGCCGATGTCCGAATACCCCATGTCGTCTACCAGAATGACGACAATATTGGGCCGACTCGGCTCTCGTGTTGTTGCCGTTTTCGTGTGGCGCGGCGCTGACGGTGTCATGCGTGTTCTGTCCTATGTGTCCAGTATCGGGAGTGCGCCTGGATGGGGTTTCCGTCGGCCGGCGGTCCAACAGCGCAGACTGCCAGCAGTGTAGCTGATGCGTCGGTGTGTCGGCGCCGCCCCAACTCGCCGAGTGCCACAGGTGCGCGAAGTTGTGCTCTTGCCAAGCATCGTACAAATGCAGGAATACGGTAATGAAACGGAAAGTTGGACCAAAGGGCCAGGTGGTGGTTGAGAAGGAGACCAGGGACCGGCTCGGTATCGAGCCGGGATCGATTGCCGTCCAGCGGGCAGTGGACGATCATGTCGAGACCCACTTTTTGCCGCCGGTGAGACTCCACAGTAGATCACTCCGCGGCATCCTGAAGCCGCCGCGCGGTGTCACGCTGCGGCAGGAAGACTGGGCGACAGTGCGTGATGGCGCGAAGACCCAGCTCATCGCCACAGGGATCAGACGATGGCGGCTACCGTATCGTCGAAGGCAGACACGACCCTGGACGGGCATCGGCTTCCCAACAGAAGCGCTGTACGTTGAGGCGCTGCTGGAAGCCAGCGGGCCCTAAGAGCCAGGTGCGATGACCATCGGTGAATGCCAGCACCCCTTCCGCTTTCCGCCAAACAAGAAGGCCGCCGGTGGTGCGCTGTTCGGCCGTGCCGGTAGCCGGATCGAAGTGCTCGTCCTCGAGGCACACGCCGACCACCGAAGGACCCACGTACGCTTGGATCAGCGCGAACCCGAGCACGATCCGGCACGCCGGCGCCGGCGCCGGCAGCGCCGCGCGTGCCACGGCTCCAAGGGCCGCTACCGGCTGCGTGACCGGCTGTGGGGGAGGAAGAGCGACGATCGACGCCACAAGCGTAGCCAGGCTTGCGGCTGAGTCGCCGAATGGAGCGCCCGTGAGGATCAGGGCAGCCACCATGCAGCCCCCAACGAGAACCACCGTCCAGAGCCAGACGTCGACATACATCATGTCTCCTCCTCTGCGGCCATCGCCGATGCACTACCCGCAGCCGGCAAGGTTTCGCGGTTCCGGTCACCGGATCACCCCCGGTAGCCGGCATCTGCGCTACCGATAACGGAGCGCCGCTTTGCGTTGGGACGGCACGCGGCAGTTGCCCCTCGGTGTTGCTCCAACCAAATGCGGAGGACTGAATTGCGGCCGGCTCGGGGAATGCTCGCGGCGGCGTTCACCGGTAGGCGATAGAAGCGAGGTGACTTGAGCGAGGTGACTTGCGATACGGCCTGACGCATAGGAAGCCCTCGGACGGGTCGTGCGATTCGCTCGAGGGCTACTGTCTGTGTCCGTTGCGGACCACGCTGTAGGCGGAAGTGCGACAATGATGAGATTACCATCGCTGCATAGTCGAGGAACGCACACCTCCGTGGGCATCAAAGTCGCCAAGTTCGGCGGGTCGAGTCTCGCCGACGCCGCTCAGTTTCGTAAGGTCCAAGCCATCGTCCAAGCCGATCCCGAGCGCCGGTACGTCGCCTGCTCGGCGCCCGGCAAGCGCACCGCTGTCCAAGACGACAGCAAGATCACCGATCTCCTCTATCTGTGCGCTGAGCACGTCCGGCTGGACGTACCCGTCGACGACGTCTTCGGACGCATCGCCGACCGCTACCTGACCATCGTCGCCGATCTACGGGTGCAGCTCGACCTCGAGCCTCAACTCACGCACATCAAGGCGAAGATCGAGGCGGGCGCCGGCCCGGACTACGCCGCCAGCCGCGGCGAGTACCTTAACGGGATCATCCTTGCCGCCCTGCTCGGCTATCAGTTTGTCGACGCGGCCGAGATGATCTTCTTCGATGCGACCGGCCAGCTTGACGCCGAGCGCACGCAGGCGACCGTCGCGGCGAGGCTGGCGAATGTCGACCGGGCGGTCATTCCCGGCTTCTACGGTGTGCTGCCCGACGGCGCGATCAAAACGTTCAGTCGTGGAGGGTCCGACATCACCGGCGCCATCGTCGCCCGTGGGGTCGCCGCCGACGTGTATGAGAACTGGACCGACGTCTCCGGCATGCTGATGGCCGATCCGCGAGTGGTCACCAATCCCAGGCCGATCGACGTCGTCAGCTACCGGGAGCTTCGCGAGCTCGCCTACATGGGCGCGAGCGTGCTGCACGACGAGGCCGTATTTCCTGCGCGCCAGGCGGGCATCCCCATCCACATTCGCAACACCAACGATTCCGAGGCGACCGGCACGCTCATCGTCGCCGAATCGCAGCCGGTCGCCCATAAGGGCACCATCACCGGCATCGCCGGACGCAAAGACTTCACTGTGATCGCGCTCGAGAAGGCGATGATGAATGCCGAGCGGGGGTTCGGGCGCCGCGTCCTCGAGGTGCTCGAGACCAACGACATCAGTTTCGAGCACATGCCCACTAGCATCGACACCCTCAGCCTCGTGATCGCCGACAGCCAGCTCGAGGGTAAGCTGCCCAAGGTCCTCGAAGAGATTCGGCTCGCCTGCCGTCCCGATTCGATCGACGTCTATCCCAACATGGCCTTGATCGCCACCGTCGGCCGTGGAATGGCGTATACCCCCGGCATGGCGGCCAAGCTCTGCGGTGCCCTCGCCCGCGATGGCATCAATATCCGCATGATCGACCAGGGTTCGAGCGAGCTCAACATCATCGTCGGCGTCGAAGCCTCCAACTTCGATCCCTCCGTCCGCGCCATCTATCGCGCTTTCGTCGAGTAGGCAGCCCCTCTTGGCCGGCCAATACCGGGCACACCTACAGCCACTGCTACACTGTTGAGTCTCCGGGCGATCCACAATCTCGCCGCCGGCGTTCCAATCGTCGGTCAGGTCCACGTGCTCAACCATTGGCGGTATTGAGCGGTACCCACCTAACGGTACTTTGTTAACAGCGGACGTAGAGGTGGAGGCGGTAGCCAGCGCCGACGAGATCGAGCAGCGACTGGAGTTCGGGTGGCGGTGCCGCCGTCGACCAGGCGCGCCAGATGCGCCAGAGTACGGTCCAGGGAAAGAGCCAACTGCGCACGTGCCGCAGGGCGACCGGCCAGGAGGGCCACGCCGGTGGTGGGGCTGGCCGGCGGCGCTGGTGCGGTCGCCGGCCCCGCGGCCGCCCGCCCATTTTCCCCCCGCCCCGTCGCCTGGCTCGGCGCGGGGGTGGGGGCGGGGGCGGCCGGCGGGCTGGGCGCCGCCGGATCGGGGGGCAGGTCCACTTCCGGTGGGGGTGGCGGCCAGGCGGTGTCGCGGGCGGCGAACCACGTGCGCCAGC
>JACQGX010000102.1 GCA_016199265.1 Chloroflexota bacterium
TGGTCACCATCACGCGCGACGCGCTCGCCGGTGACGCGCGCGCCTCGGTGGCGCCACCCCGTGAACGACTCCCAAATGGGCTAGCAGTTGTGGCCGGCAAGTCACCCAGGAACGCGGGGGAGCAGATGGATGGTGCCTACCCAGTTTCGAGTTGGGCACCGAGGACAGCGAATCCGACTTTCGAGGCCGCTTGAGCCAGCCGCTGGTCAAAGCAGACGAACGGCCGCTTGCGGGGGCGCTGGTTGCACCAGACGAGGGCGGCCGCCAACTGGGGCGCATCGGCCGCGCGTAGGCCATGCCTGTCCCGTAGGGTCTCCGCCAGCGCTCGCACCTTCTCAGCCGGAAGGACCTCCGCCCAGGAGCGTCGCAGGATAGTCAGCCGCTCGACGGCCTGTTCCAATCCGGTTTGGTCGATCGCGCCCTCGCCCGCCAGGCGGGCGAGGGCGCTGCGTACCTCCACAGGGGTGCCCCACCACACGACCGGCCGGCGATGTTCGCGCAGCAACTGGCGCAGGCGGCCGGTCGCCGGTTGGTGAAGACCGAGGGGAACGACGGCGCTGGCGGCCCAAAACGACACTAGCGCGCCTCGCGGTCGGCCTCGATAGCCGCCACCGCCTGCCGGAGGGGGACGGACGGGGCAGGCGTGTCCCAGAAGGAGTCGGAGAGGGGAGCCTCAGGGAGGCGCAGTTGGCCGGCGGCCGCGAGGGCGAGCTCCTCAGCCTCGGCATCGTCGATCGACGACAAAGGAACCAGCTTGGCGATCGGCCGGCTGCGGCTCCGGATCAGAATCTCCTCTCCTTCTTGCACCTCATGGAGGTAGGTGCTGAGGTTGTTCTTGAGTTCTGCGACGTTGACGCTCCGCACGGACCCGTCTCCCACATGGCCACAAAAACCATATCTGCCTCGGTCGGTAAGCGCGCAGGTGCCGCGTTGTGCAGCCTCCAGTGCCAAGAGAACTCCCGCGACCTGCTGACCCAACGTGCGGTCGGCGCAATCGACGAGTTCCTCCGCACGCTCACCGGCTCGTAACTGGCTCACTCTCTATCGACGTGTAAGCACGTTGAGGATCAGCGCCGCTATTCGCGTTGACCGAGCCGGATGGTGCGGTTGGTCAGCTCCGCGACGATGGTCGAACGCGCCGCTTCTGCGGGGCCTGAGGCGTCAATCGCGATGGCGCGTCCTACCCGCTCGTACAGAGTCCGGCCGGCGTAGTACCGCCGACCGCGGCGCTCGCCCTGCGCCGTGAGCAGCCCTGCAGCCGTCGCCGCGCGCAGATCATTGGTGGCGGTGGCCGCGCTCACGTCCGCCAGCGGCTGGTAGTAACCCGCCGTCACCTCACGACCCCAGAAGGCATCCCAAACCGCGTTCGCCGTCCGCTCGGGCAGCCTGGCCTCGGCGATGAGGCTTTCGAGCACCGTCCAAATACGTCGTTCCATGCGCTCGCGCAGGTCTAGCGCCCTGACCTGACTCAACTGGGCCCGCACGTGCGCCTCGACGAACGGCGTCACATCCGTCTTGGGCTCGAATTCATCCCCGAGGCAGCGAAATGCGGCGTAATACTCCGCCCGGTGTCGTCCCCACCACTCCTCAAGCGACGTGAACTCCTTGCGCTTAAAGCCGCCCCGAAACATCGTGAGTGAGGCGAGCACCCGCGCGGTGCGCCCATTCCCGTCCAAGAACGGGTGGATGGCCGCCGTTGTCACGTGTACCCATGCCGCCAGCAGTGCGGGATGGGCAGTTGCCTGCTCGAGATACGCACACGAGGTATCGACGAGCTCGGGAACGTGCTCTGGGGGAGGGGGAAGGAATACCCGCTCCCCGGTGGCGCTGTTCACCACGTAGAGGTTGCGCGTGCGCAGCTTCCCGGCGCCGGCGCCAAAGTTGCCGGCGAGGATGCGGTCGTGGAGTCCCACGATCAATTCGCGGTTCCAACGAAAGTGAGGATCATCGGCCCGACGCAGGACGAAACGCATCGCCTCTCGGTAGCCCTGTACGAGCTCCCGGTCTGTTTCGCTCACGTCCGGCAGCCTCTCACCGGCCAAGATGCGCCGCACTTCCTCTACCGTCACCGGCACACCCTCCATGGAGGTGGACGCCGCGATTGCTTCGACCTCCAGGTCGCGCCGCAGGCGTCCCTCCCAGGCACGCGGCAGCGGCCCCTTGTAGTCCAGGCGCAGCCGCCACTCATCCAACTCCTCCAGCAGCGGCCAGAGGGGGCTGGGGTCGTAGGGGAGAATCGGCGGCTCAACCATCACTAAGGAATGTTATCACTAAATCCCTAGGGATTTAGTGATAACATTCCCTTGCCAGTGTCCGCGCGGGCCATCGCCGGCCGCCAACAGATGACCTTGCGCGTCACCGGACCGACCGGCTTTCTCACTATCTATCGACGGGTAAGCATGTTGAGGATCAGGGTGAGCAGCAGGCTCAGCAGGATCATGGTCATGAGCGGGAAGTAGAAGCGGAAGTTGCCGCGCTCGACGTAGATGTCGCCGGGAAGCCGGCCGAGGAAGGGGACGCGCCCGGCCACGAGCAGCAGGAGGCCGACGCCGGCCAGCACGAGGCCGGCGATCAGAATGAACTTGCCGATGGCGTTGAGGTCAGTCATGGCTCACCCCGCCTCGCCCTGCGGGCGCGACGCACGTCGACGGGTGGCCGCACGGCCGCTCGTCCTTCGACAGGCTCAGGACGAGCGGCCGCGCCGTTTGGCCAGCATCCTTCCATCGGGGCCGCGCCGGCTTCGGTCTACGACACCTGCGCCGCTTTGCGCTCGATGGTGGCGAGCAGGTCGTCGAACGACTTGGCGAAGGCCGCGACGCCCTCGTCTTCGAGCTCGGCCGCAACCTGCTTCATGTCGACGCCGGCGCGGGCGAGGGCCGCGAGCTGCGCTTTGGCTTCGTCGAGGCCCTCCTGTATGGCCGGCGCGACCACGACGTGGTCGAGGATGGCGTCGAGGGTCTGCGGCGGAACGGTGTTGATCGTGTGCGGACCGATCAATGGATCGACGTACATCGTGTCCTTGTAGGCCGGGTCCTTGGTGCTGGTGCTGCCCCATAGGACGCGCTGGACACGGGCGCCCTTGGCACGGAGCGCGGCGAAGCGGGCGCCGCCGAAGACCTGCTCAAAGCGCGCGTACGCCAGCTTGGCGTTGGCGACGGCGGCGGTGCCGAGCAGCGAGGCGTGCTCCGGCCGGCCCCGCAGCAGTCCATCGACCTTGGTATCGACGCGACTGACGAAGAAGCTGGCGACCGAGGTGATGCGGTCGAGCGGCCCGCCGGACGCGGCGAGCGTTTCGAGCCCCTGCATGTAGGCGCCGGTGACCTGCTTGTAACGATCGACGTCAAACAGCAGCGTGACGTTGATGTTGATCCCCTTGCCGATGGCGGCAGCGATGGCTGGCAGCCCCTCGGCGGTGCCGGGGATCTTGATCATGACGTTGGGCCGGTTAACCGCGGTGAAGAGGCGCTCGGCCTCGGCGATGCTCGCCTCGGTGTCGCGGGCGAGCTTGGGCGAGACCTCAAAGCTCACGAAGCCGTCGGCGCCGTCGAGCCGCTCGTACACGGGCCGGAGCACGTCGGCCGCGTCCTGGATGTCCTTGATGGCGAGCGCTTCGTAGATCTCGACGGCGCGCTTCCCCTGTCGGGCAAGCTCGGCGAGCTGTGTGTCGTAGTCGGCGCTGCCGCCGATCGCCTTCTCGAAGATCGTCGGATTGGATGTCACGCCGAGTACCCCCAGATCGACGAGGCGTTGCAGCTCGCCGGACGTGATCAGCCCGCGATTAATATTGTCGAGCCAGACGCTCTGGCCGAGCGCGTGCAGCCGGCGGACCGCATTATCGGTCGAAGCTTGGACGGCAGTTGGAGCGATTACAGCCATGGCGAAACCTCCCTGTCTATTTCATTCTATCTTGGCACAGCGAGCCGGCGGTGTCGTCAGATGGCGGTCCAGCCGCCGTCGGCGAGGAGGATGGCGCCGGTGATGAGGCCGGCGGCGGGGCTGGCAAGGAAGAGTACGGCGTTGGCGACCTCTTCGGCGGTGCCGAGGCGGCCGAGGGGGATGCGGCGGAGGATATCTTCGCGGATGGTGGGGTTGGCGAGGGTGATGCGCGTCAGCGGCGTGTCGACGAAGGTGGGGCCGACGGCGTTGACGCGTACGCCGCTGGCGGCCCACTCGAGCGCGAGCACACGAGTGAGATTGACGACGCCGGCTTTGGCGGCGCAATAGGCCGCGCGGTAGGGGTAGCCGATGACGCCGTTCTGCGAGGCAATCGTGACAATGCTGCCCCGACCGCGCGCCACCATCCGCTTGCCAACGGCCTGGCAGCAGAAGAAGACCCCCTTGAGGTCGACGTCGAGCACGCGGTCCCAGTCTTCTTCGGCGACCTCGAGCGCGGGCTTGGGAATGTTGATCCCGGCGTTGGCGACAAGCACGTCGGGCGACCCCAGCTCCGCCTCCACCTGCTGCACGGCGGCTTCGATGCCGGCAAGATCGGTGACGTCGAGCGGCACGAAGATGGCGCGGGTGCCGCTTGAGCCCGCCTGTTCGACGACCTCGCCCGTGAGCCGCACCGCGTCATCGCGGCGGGATGGGAGGTCCGCGAGCGCGACGTGCGCTCCCGCGGCCGCGAAGGCACGCGCCATCGCACTGCCCAACCCACCGGTCGCACCGGTAACGATTGCTACCTGCCCATCAAGCCGAAACTGCTCGAGCGTCATCGTGCGCTTCTCCTATTTTTTCACCACGGAGACACGGAGACGATCTCCGTGTCTCCGTGTCTCCGTGGTGAAAAACCCTACTGATCCACCACGGAGCCGTCGACGTGGAGGCGGGTGCCGATGGGCCGCGGTTTGGGCGGGTACTTCTCGCGCGCATCGGGGGCGAGCTCGATGCCGATGCCGGGGGCGTCGGGGATGATGAGGAAGCCCTCTTCGCAGCGCACAGCGGTCTTGACGATCTCGCTCTTGGGCGGCTGGTCTTCCCCTTTGGGATATTCCTGGATGGCGAAGTTCGGAATACAGGCGGCGATCTGGATGCAGGCGGCGGTGCTCACCGGCGAGAGCGGGTTGTGGGGCACGACGCCGACGTGGTACGCCTCGGCCAGCGCCGCGATCTTTTTGGTGCCGGTAATGCCGCCGGCCAGACAGACGTCGGGCCGGACGTACTGCACGGCGCCGCGCGCGAGCAGCATCTGAAACTCATAGATGGTATGCAGCCGCTCGCCGGTGGCGATGGGGATGTGAATCTGCTGCGCGACGAGGCCCATCGCGTCGAAGTTGTCCGGCAGGATGGGGTCCTCGTAGAACATGGGATGATACGGCTCGATGCCGCGGGCGAGCACGACGGCCTCGGACGGTGTGAGCCGGCGATGGATCTCGATGCACAGGTCGACCTCGTTGCCAACGGCCTCGCGGTATTGGCGGACGGTGTCGATCGCGTCGCGGATCTTGCCGGCGTGCGTCTTGAAGAAGGGAACGCCGCGGCCCTCGTCGAGGAACGGCGTGAGGTGACCGACGGCGGTGAAGCCGCGGCGCTTGGCGTCGACGCAGCCCTCGACAAGCTGCTCGGTCGTGCTGCCGAAGACGTGGTAGTACACACGGGCCTTGTGGCGGACCTTGCCGCCGAGCAGCTCGTAGACGGGGACGCCGAGCGCCTTACCCTTGATGTCCCACAGCGCGATGTCGATGGCCGAAATGGCGCCCATGATCGCCGCGCCCCGGAAGTGCCCGGAACGATACATCACGTTCCAGTGGTGCTCGATGAGACCGGGGTCCTGGCCGGCGAGGTAGTGCGCGAACTTTTCGATCGCCGCTTGGGACGCTTCAAGATGTCCCCAGGTGCCGGATTCGCCCAGGCCGGTGATGCCGGCGTCAGTATGTACCTGGACAAACAGATAGCGGTCGATGGGCAGCGCCTCGACCTTGGTGATCCGCATTGCGTTGATTCCTCCTTCGTCTTTCGTCGTCTGTCTGATCTAGCGCTCGCGCGGCGTCCCCTTGAGGCCGATGCCCCAGGAGTTGAGGTGTTCGAGGCTGAGGGCGGCGCTTTCGAGAGGCGGGCGTTCGCAGCGGTCCTGCTCGACGCAGTGCCACTCGACGCCAGCCTCGCGCGAGGCGATGAGGATGGCGGCCCAGTCGAGCGCGCCCTCGCCGACCTCGGCGAACATCTGGCGCTCGTCGCGCGTCATGTCCTCCTGTTCTCCTTGGAAGGGACTATAGCGGCTCACGGCGGTTTTTGACCGGGGCTTAACCACCGTGCCACTGCCGTTCGGCCGATCGCGTGTACGGTCCATGCTATGTCCCGTGCGATCCCGCTTCCCAGTGGCACCGTCACGTTCTTTTTCACCGACATCGAGGGCAGCACGAAGCTGTGGGAGCAGCTACCCGAGGCGATGCACCGGGCGCTCGCTCTGCACGACCGGTTGCTGGTAGAGACGATCGAGGCGCACGGCGGCGCGGTGTTCAAGACGGTGGGAGACGCGGTGTACGCGGCGTTCGCAACCGCACCGGCGGCGCTGGCGGCGGTGCTCGCCGCGCAGCGGGCGCTGGACCACGAGCGGTGGGAGACGATCCTCGGCCCCGACCGGCACATCCGCGTGCGGATGGCGCTGCACACCGGCACGGCGCACGAGCGTGGCGGCGACTACTTCGGGCCATCGCTCAACCGGGTGGCACGATTGCTCGCGGCGGGGCATGGCGGGCAGGTGCTGCTGTCGCTGACGACCGAGGAGCTGGTGCGGGACGGCTTGCCGGAGGATGTGAGCCTGCGCGATCTCGGCGAGCGCCGGCTGAAGGACCTCGTGCGTCCGGAACGGATCTTCCAAGTGGTGGCAAGCGACCTGCCGGCGACCTTTCCACCGCTGCGCACGCTCGATGCGCGCCCCAACAATCTGCCGCTGCAACCGACGCCGCTGATCGGCCGTCAGCAGGAACTGGCGGAAGTGCGCACGCGGCTGCTCGAGCGCGGCACCCGGCTGCTGACGCTGACCGGACCCGGTGGAACGGGGAAGACGCGCCTGAGCCTGCAGGTCGCGGCCGAGGCGATCGACGATTTCACGCACGGCGTCTATTTCGTGCCGCTGGCGGCAATTCGCGATCCGGATCTGGTGGCACCGGCAATCGCGCAGGCGCTGGCGCTGCGCGAGGAGGCCGGCCGGCCGATGGCAGAGACGGTACGCGCCTTCCTCGCCGATAGGCACCTCCTGCTCGTGCTGGATAATCTCGAACAGGTGCTGAACGCCGCGCCGTTGGTGGGCGACTTGCTCGTCGCGTGTCCGCACCTACACATGCTGACGACGAGCCGGAGCGTGCTGGGGGTGTACGGCGAACAGGAGCTGGCGATCCCGCCGCTACCGGTGCCGCCGCCGAGCGGGGTGCCGCTGCTCGAGCGCCTCGCCGCGTGCGATTCGGTGCGGCTGTTCGTCGAGCGGGCGATGGATGCCCGCGGGGACTTTGCGCTCACGAGCGAGAATACGCCGGCGGTGGCCGAGATCTGCCGCCGCCTTGATGGGCTGCCGCTGACGATCGAGCTCGCGGCGGCGCGCGTGAAGGTGCTCTCACCGCAGGCGATGCTCCCGCTGCTCGATCGGCGCCTCGACCTGCTCACCACCGGCGCGCGCAACCGGCCGCCGCGCCAGCAAACGCTGCGCAGCCTGATCGACTGGAGCTACGACCTGCTTGACGCCGACGAGCAGGCGCTGTTCCGGCGCCTGGGCGTGTTCGCCGGCGGGTGTACGCTCGAGGCGGCGGACGCGGTCTGCTCAGTCCCCAGTCCAACGTCCAACGCCCAACGTCCACGATTTCAAGCCCCAAGTGGGGAGGCAGCGGACATTGGACCTGGGACTCGGAACTGGGGACTGAACGTGCTCGACGGGATCACTTCGCTGGTGGAGAAGAGCCTGCTGCGGCAGGAAGATGGGGCGAACGGCGCGGCGCGCTTCGTGATGCTGGAGACGATCCGCGAGTACGCGCTCGAGCGCCTGGACACGAGCGGCGGTCCGGGCGAGGCCGAGGCGGTCCGGCGGGCGCACGCCGAATGCTACCTGTCGCTGGCGGAAGCGGCGTTACCGGCGCTGTACGGCGCCGAGCAAGACACGTGGCTGGAGCGGTTGGAGGACGAGCACGACAATTTGCGCGCCGCGCTGCGCTACTGGGAGGCGCAGCGCCTCGTCGGTCGCGCGCTGCGCCTCGCCGGCTCGCTCGCCGCGTTCTGGCGTAGTCACGGGCACGTGCAGGAAGGCCGGGCGCATCTGGAACGTCTCACCCAGATTGCCGGACCCGATGTGAGCACACCGGCGCACGCGCAGGCGCTCAACGCGGCGGGCACGCTGGCAGGCACGCAGGGAGACGACGCCGCGGCGCTGGTGCACTTCGAGCGAAGCCTGGCGATCTGGCGCGCGCTCGGAAACCGGCGGCGCGCGGCCGGGCTGGCACTGAACATCGGCTACCTGGCGCTACGACGAGGCGACCTGCCGGCCGCGCGGCGCTGGTTCGAGGGAAGCCTGGCGACGGCACGCGAGCTGGACAACCGGCAAGGCGTCGCGAACTCGCTCCACAACCTGGCGTATCTGGCGCTGGTGGAAGGCGAGTACCTGCACGCGGGTGCGCTGGCGGAAGAGTGCCTGCGGCTGCAACGGGAATTGGGAAACACGAAAGGAATCGCCGGCGCGCTCGGCAACCTGGCGGCGGCTGCTACTGAGCTGGGCGATGTCGCGGCGGCCGGCAGGTACATCGCCGAGGGTCTGTCCATCTGGCAAGCACTGGGAAGCGGACTAGGCGTGGCACAGGCGCTGGAGGATGCGGCGGCGATGGCGGTGCTGCGGCAGCAGCCCGAGCGGGCAGTGCGCCTGGCCCACGCGTCGACGGCGCTACGCGCTCTCGCCGACACGCCGCGATCGGCGCCACAGCAGCGGCGGCTCGACGGCTGGCTGGAACTGGCGCGCCGCTCGCTGGACGAGCCCGCCTGGGTGGCGGCCGAGCGGGCGGGCGATGCGATGACGATGGACGAAGCGGTCGATTACGCCTTGGGTGGACTCGAAACTCCGAGGAGCGAGTCATTGGCTGCGTAGACAATGCAGCGTCAGATCATCCGGCCGGAACGACGGGGGACCGCCGTACGAGAAACGGAGAAACGCGTCGTCGTATTAGGCAGGGCAGGCGCGTTCGACGGCGTTGATGAGGTCGGGCAGCTCGAACGGCTTGGGGACGTAGCCGGCGGCGCCGATCTCCTGCGCCCAGCACTTCGCGTCCTGCGCCGCGGTCATGACAACGATCGGCAGATCCATGCCCCGCTCGCGCAACCGGCGGGCGAAGCCCCAGCCATCGAGCACCGGCATGCGCATGTCGAGCAGCACCAGCAACGGTCGAATGTGATCGAGACGCCCCCAGTATAGCACGTCCTTTACAGTCCTTTACAACAGCGCGCCTACAACAGCACGCCGAGTTGCTTCCGGCTGTGGGCGTCGAGCCGGTTGATGTCCGGAATTCGGAACCGGTTGGTGTCGATATCGACGAGCATAAGCTCGTCGGGGCCGAGCCAGACGATCGTGTCCGAGGCCCACTTCATGACGAAGTCGCGCCGGCCAAGGTTCGTGAGCACGTCGCAGAAGAGCGTACGATACTCGTTCTCGATCGAGTAGATCCGCTCGATCGTCGCGATGCGATAGTGCTCGTCGATCGCCTCGCCGGCGAGGCGCCGCGATTCGGGGTCGAGGTCATCCGGATTCTCGATCAGGCAGACTTCTTTGTTCTTCCAGTCGAGGATGTTGATCCAGTGATTCTGGTGCGAGATGGGAAAGGCGCGCACGACCTTGGCGCGCAGCACCGAGCGGTCGCCATCGATGGTGCAGCGCAGAACGCCGTGCGGGCCGCGAAAGAGGCGAACGCGCCGAGGGTCGACCGAGCCATCGAGGCGGAGGGTGTCTTGGGGTGTGACCGGCTCGGAGGCGGTGACTTCGGCCGGCTGGTTGGCGGCACCCACGATGGTGGGCGCCGCGGTGATGTGATCGGTGGTGATCATGCTCTTTCTTTCCAAAGGGAGAGGGAATCGGACTATCCATCGACGGTGCGAAGTTTGTTGACCTCGGACTGCATTTCGACGAGTTTCCAGTAGCGGCCGTGGCGTTCGATGAGCTCCTTGTGGGTACCGACCTCGACGATGCAGCCTTCGTCGAACACGACGAGGCGGTTGGCGTTGCGCAGCGTCGAGAGGCGATGGGCAATGGCAAACGTCGTACGGCCTTTGACCAGCCGGGCGAGCGCCTCCTGGATGGCCTTCTCGGTCTCGGTGTCGACCGAGGCGGTGGCCTCGTCGAGAATCAGGATGCGCGGGTCGCGCAGGATGGCGCGGGCAATCGAGATGCGCTGTTTCTCGCCGACGGAGAGACGGCTGCCCTTTTCGCCGACCTGGGTGTCGTAGCCGTCGGGCTTGCCGACGATGAACTCGTGCGCATTGGCAGCACGGGCGGCGACGACGACCTCGCGCTCGGCGGCCTCGGGGCGCGCGTAGCGGATGTTCTCGGCAATCGTGCCGTTGAACAGGAACGGCTCCTGGAGGACGACACCGACCTGCTCACGCAGACATTCGAGCGAGATGTCTTTGACGTTGTGGCCGTCGATCAGGACTTCGCCGTGATCGGGCTCGTAGAAGCGGCAGATGAGGTTGACGAAGGTCGACTTGCCGGCGCCGCTCTTGCCGACGAGGCCGATCATCTCCCCCGGCTCGACGTGGAGCGAGACGTCCTTGAGGACCGGCTTGGCCTTGTCGTAGCCGAAGGTCACGTCGCGGAACTCGACCTCCCCTCGGATGCGCTCGATGTGCGCCGCGTTGCCACTCCCGAACGCCTCGCGCGGCGTATCGATGACCTCGAAGATGCGCTCGGCGCCGGCGAACGCGCGGCTCATCCACTGGTAGATGTTGTTGAACCACTGCAGCGGCCCGTAGAGCAGCCAGAGGTAGCCCACGAAGGCAACGATCTCGCCGAGCGTCATCGTGCCGGCGATGACTTCGCGCCCGCCGGCGAGCCAGGCGATGTAGGCGCCCATGCCGGTGATGAAGTTAAGCACGGCGAACGAGCCACCCCAGAACCGCCCTTCGCGGATGGTGACCTGGGCGAGATCCTCGTTGCGCCGGTCGAAGCGGCCGATCTCGGCGTCTTCCTGGTGAAACGCCTTGGAGACGCGGATGCCGGCCAGCGACTCGCCGAGATGCGCCGAGAACAGCGCCCAGCTTTGCGACCAGCGGTTCCAGTAGACTCGCATCCGGCGCCAGATAAACCCGCCACCGGCGATGACGAGCGGCGCCGGGATGAGGATGAGCAGCGCGAGCCGCCAGTTCATCGACAACAAGATGGCGAGGATGGCAACGAGCAACAGGCTGTTGGTGACGAGGTACGGCATGCCCTCGACGAGGAAGTAGTTGAGCATGTCGGTGTCGCGTGTCACGAGCGACATGAGCGCGCCGTGTTCGCGCTTGTTGTGGAAGGTGAGCGGCAGGCGCTCGAGCGCGCGGTAGAGAGCGCCGCGGATCTCGAACGTGATGCGCGTGCCGACGATGGCGGCGAGCCACGAGCCGATCATCATGAGCAGCGTCGTACCCAGCCCGGCGGCCGCGATGCCGAGCACCAAGAGCGCGAGCATGCCGAAGTCGCCGTAGTGCGGCTTCAGCGTACCGCCGGGAACGGGTGGCGTCAGGACGCTGTCGATGATCAGCTTCTGCAAGTAGGGCGGCGCGAGCTGGACGAGCGTGCGGCCGCCGGTGGCAACCGCGAGCAGCAACGAGAGGCCCATCACCGGTCGCATGTAGCCGGCGAGCCGCGCCAACATCGCCGACTTGCGCACGCAGCGTGAGCAGGTCATGTTCTTCTCGGGAAGCAGCCGGCCGCAGCGCTCGCAACGGAGCTTGGGGATGTCGTCCGAGACCAGGAACGGGTTGCCTTTGATGACCTGCTGGAGGCCGCGGGCGACCTCGGAGAACTTGGGGCCGAGCGAGCTCGAGTATTCGAGGAGCGGCACGGGGATGTTGCCGGTGTAGACCTCCAGGCGGCCGCCGCCGACGACCGGCTCGGTCTTGGCTTCGGTCAGCTCCTCGATCGCCAGCGCGACGACGCCTTCGGCTGTCCCGGCTGCGGGGGCATCACGCGCCTCGCGCGCTTCGGGGGCCTCGGCGACGTGTCCGTTGGGTGAGCCATGGGTACCCCCACCCTCGGCGGGCCGGCTGCCGGTCGACCCGGCGGCGCCGTTCCGGCGGCCGTCGGCGCCCGGCGGCGAGGGAACGCGGCCATCCGGCAGGACGACGACGCGCTTATTGGTGATGACGAGCCAGCGCTCGCCGTAGTGGCCGCCGGCGGCGATGTCGCTCGCAACCGTGAGCAACACCTCCTCGTCGGGTTGGGCCAGGTGGCGCCAGCGCTGTTCGGCAGCAGGGGATAAGGGATCGGCGATAGGCATGTAGATCTCCCGAGGCAAGACGCCGCTAAGGCAACGGTGTGGCTGGAGGAATCGGGACTCGCAAAAGGACCGGGGAACGGGCCGCCGTGCCCATCACGTGCCGTTACGGCCGGGCAGCGAGGCGGCTTCTTGCCGGCCGGGTGGCGCGCTCGTGCGCTCTACGCGGCCGGTACGGCAATCGGTCTTAGAGTCTGAGTGGGAGACGGGTGAGCATGGGAGTCCTCCCGGACTGTCCGAACTGTGGCGACGGAAACGCTGGGGGCTCTATTGTTGACTGTAACAAACGGACGGTGGCGAGGCAAGAGCGCAGAGCGCACGGTATCCTGCAAGGCATGAGAGTGGTCATCGCCGGTGCAGGCGCGTTGGGGACATGCTATGCGGTGCTGCTGGCGCGGGCCGGGGTGGAGGTGTGCGTGCTGGCGAAGCCGGGGCGGATCGAGGCACTGCGCGGCGGCCTGCGGGTCAGCGGCTTGGTCGACGCTTCGGCGCAGGTGGAGGTCGTGTTATCGGGGCGCGATGCCGAGCGAGCAGACTACGTGTTCCTGGTGACCAAGACGGCGGATACGGCGGCGGCGTTGCGGGCGCTGGAGGCGATCGACGCGGGGAGCGTGCTGTCGCTGCAGAACGGGCTGGCGAAGGACGATGCCCTGGCGGCGGCGTTCGGACGTGAGCGAGTGATCGGCGCGGCGTGCGCGGTCGGCGCGGCGTTCATCGAGCCGGGGCACGCGCGGCTGACGATGAACGCCGCCACCTGGGTGGGCGAGCTCGATCGCGGCAGCTCGGAGCGCGTGGCGCGGCTGGCGGCGGTGCTGCGCGCGGCGGGGTTTCCGGCGTGGAGCGTGCCGAACATCCGGGCGGTGGAGTGGTACAAGCTGTGCGCGCTGCTGCCGGGAGCATTCGTGACAGCGCTGAGCCGGCGAAGCTACGACGAGATGGCGCTGCACCCAGACCTGGCGCCGCTGTTTGTGCAGCTCATGCGCGAGGTCTTCGCGGTGCCGCAGGCTGCCGGTGTGACAATCGCCGACCCACCGGGGTCGCCGTGGCGCTTCGCCGAGTGGCTGGCGGCGCACGACGAAGTGGCGCTCGCCGGGCTTCGCACGATCGGGGAGCGGCAGCGCGCTGCCGGCGAAAAGGTGCGCCCATCGATGCTGCAGGACGTACTGGCGGGGCGCAAGACGGAGGCGGAGGACGTGGCGGGCGAGCTTGTCCGGCATGCGCACCGGCTGGGAGTGGCAATCCCGGCAACAGAGACGTGCTACCGGCTCATACGAGGGTTGGAGGACGGATTCGCGCAGACGCCTCCTGGCCCGGTGGCCCACTGAGCAGCACGCAGTTATGCCGGCGGCTGGCCGTGGGTGAGGCGGCCGGACTGGTAAACGGCGACGGTGTTGTGGAGGTCGCGGATGGTGTGGAGAGGGTCGCCGCGGACGAGGAGGAGGTCTGCGATCTTGCCGGGCGCGATCGTGCCGGTGTGCTCGTCGATGCCGAGCGCCTGCGCGGGGATGGCGGTGACCATGCGGAGGGCGTCGGACGGCGCGATCCCGGCGCGCTCTACGATGAGGGTGGTGAGCCACAGGAGGTCGCGGCAACTGTCCTCCCATTGGCCGTAGATGGCATCGGTGGAGAAGAAGCTGGGGACGCCGAGCTCGATGCCCCGCCGGAACCAGTGCCAGCGCTGCTGGATCGATTCGAGCTGGCGGCGCTCGACGGGGGTGAGTGGCTGGTTGCGTGGCTTTTCGGCGAGCACGCGGTTGGGCTGCGTCGCCAAGTTGCAGTAGGTGCCACGGTCGGCCATGCGACGGGCGACCGACTCGTCGAAGGCGTAGCGCTCGCCGGTTTCGTCGAGCCAGGCGCAGTGCTCGATCGTATCGACACCGGCGTCGGTCGCGGCAGCGATGCCTACGGTACCAAGACAGTGCGCCGCGACGCGGCGGCCGAGGCGGTGGGCGTCGTCGACGATGGCGCGCAGCTCGTCGACCGAGAACTGCGCGCGGCCGACGTTGCTACCGGGCGTCATGCGGCCGCCGGTAGCCATGACCTTGACGAAGTCGACACCTTCTTTCACCAGGCGGCGAACGAGGGTGCGCGCAGCACCGGCGCTATCGACCTCACCGCCGCACGGCCAGAGGTGGCCGGCGGTAGTAGTCACCGGCGGGCCGGAAACAAGCAGGCGGGGACCAGGAAGGAGACCGCCGACGATGCCGTCACGCAGCGCCTGGAGAAAGGTGCCGCGGCTGCCGCAGTCGCGCACGGTCGTGACGCCGGCCTCGACGAGAAGGCGGGCGTGAAACGCGGAGCGCACGAGCAACTGTTGGTCGTCGAAGCGCGCCGCGTGGTCGTGAACGGTCTCGCCACGGCGGTACATCAGGTGGACGTGGCCGTCGATGAGACCGGGGAGCAGCGCGCACCCGGGATACTCGGCCACTTCGGCGCCGGACGGAATGGGTACGTCCGCAGCGCGGCCGGCGGCGGCGATGCGGTCGTCCTGGATCAAGACGGCGGCGCGCTCGATGGGCGCAGCGTCTGGGCCGGCGCACGTGATCAACGCGTCGCAGCGAAGGTAGAGGCGGCGTGGTGGGGGAAACATCGGCTACCTGCCGGCCTACATACCTGTGATGTTGTACCCGGCGTCGACGTGCAGAATCTCGCCGGTGACATTCCGGCTCAGATCGCTGCAGAGGAAGACCGCGGCGTTGCCCGCGTCTTCCATGCCGATGTTTCGCCGCAGCGGAGCCCGGTTTGGCGCCTCGTGCATCATCCCCAGGAAGCCGGGAATCCCGCGGGCGGCCATGGTACGCAGCGGCCCCAGGGACAGCAGATTGACGCGGATGTTGTCCGGGCCGAGTTCGGCCGCGAGATAGCGACCGATGCCGTCCAGGGCGGCCTTGGCAACGCCCATGATCTTGTACCCAAGAACGACCTTCTCGCCACCGTAGTAGGTCATCGCGACGACGCTCCCACCGCCCCGCTCATTGAACAGGGGCTCGGCGGCACGCGTCAGCGCCAGGAGCGTGTAGGCGCTGGCGTCGAACGTGGTACGGAAGTCGTCGCGCGTGGTATCAGTGACGCGGCCGGTGAGCGCGGCCGGGGGCGAGAAGCCGATGGAGTGGACGAGAAAGTCGAGGCCGCCCAGATTGCGCCTGATCTCGTCGAATGCCGGCCGCAACAGCGCGTCGTCTGACGCGTCGTCCACCTGGACACGGATCGAGCCGGCGATGTCCGACGTCAGATCGTGGGCGTGCTCGGCATAGCGGCCTTGGTAGGTGAACGCGAGCCGCGCCCCTTCACGTATGAGCGCCTGAGTGACACCCCACGCCACCCCGTACTTGTTCGAGAGCCCAGCGACGAGGCCGAGCTTGCCTTCCAGCAGACCAGGCATGCCAGTTCCTCCTGATTCCGATCGGGGCGACGATACCACATTTGCGAGTAGGCAGTAGGCAGTAGGCAGTAGGCAGTTGCCCGCCCTGGCCCGCAGCGGCAGCGCGTGTGGTCACTGCCTACTGCCTACTGCCTACTGCCTACTGCCTCGGCGCCGCGTTGGGCGAGGGCGATTCCGGCAACGATGGCGAACGTGCCGACCAGCAGGGGTAGGCCGGCGGGCTCGCCGAGGAAGAGCACCGCGAGGAGGACGCCGAGCGGCGGGATGAGGTAGGCGAAGTTGGCGACGCGCGTCACCGGGAGGTGGGCGAGGGCATAGAACCAGAGCGAGAAGTTGAACGCGGTCGAGCCGGTGCCAAGCCAGAGGAGGAGCGCTTTGGTGGTGGTGGAAGCCGTGGCGTACGCCGCGAGGCTGCCGCCGACTCCGAAGGCAAGCGGCACGAGGAGGGGGATTGCGCCACAACCGGCGGCGATGGCGGTGAGTGCAAGCGGATCGCGCCCGGCCATGACGCGGCGTGCGACGACGTTGGAGTAGGCGATGAGCATGCTGCCGCCGAGGGAGATGAGCACGCCGAGCCAAAAGAGCGAAGAGAGTGGCGACGCGAGGGGGAACAGAGGAGCCTTGGGGGCACCGGCGTCCGGAGCGCTGCCGAGAAGGACGAGGGCGACGCCGGCGGTGGCGAAGGTGGAGCCGGTGAGGAGGACGGCGGCGTTGCGGGCGCGGCCGGCGGCGACGACCACAAGCGCGAGCCAGAGGGGGTTGAGGTTGTTGAGCAGGCCGTTGACCGATGCCGGAAGGAATTGCTGCGCGGTCATCGCGATGAGCGACGTACCGGTGAAGCTGATCGTGCCGAGCAAGACGATACCCCCGGCGCCACGGCAGGCCTCGCGCCGGAGATGCGCCAGTCCGGGGACGAGACCACCGGCGCGAACGCAGACGAGAGCGGCGAGCACCAGCGAGGCGATGCCGGCGCGGGCAAAGGCCACCATCAACGGCGTGGCCTCTCGCAACGCCGGCTTGGCGGCCGGATAGAGCGACGCCCAGCCGAGCGTGGCGGCGAAGGCAGCAGCGTACGCCCAGGAGGCGGATGGGGAGAGTGCCGAATGAAGAGTGACGGGTGAAGCGCGGCGGCTCGGAGGAGGCAGCGCGGTGGCCGCTCGGGGGTCACGCATCACGCATCACACGCATCACGCATCACGCACTACGGGGTACGCGGCGCTGCTATTGCCGGAGCGTCGCGATGAGGCGGCGCGGGTGGAGGAGGAGGTCGAGGGCGTCGACGACGGAGAGCGCAACGACGTCGGCGCTTTGCAGCGCGGCGGTGCTGGCGCCCTCCGGCCCGATCACGGCGACTCCGACGGCCGCTTCGGCGAGCATGAGCGCGTCGTTGGCGCCGTTGCCGATGGCGATGGTCGACGCCGAACCCAATTGGCGGACGAGCGCCGCCTTCTGCGGCGCCTCGGGCTCGCCATTGTGGAGACGCACCGCCTCGAGCTCGTGATCGATCGCCGTCTGGCGGCCATAGGTATCGGCGGTGACCAGCTTGACGTCGAGCGAACGCATCACCCGCGCCAGCCGCTCTTTCACACCGGGGATCAGGTAGCCATCCTCGGCGATCGTGCCGTTGACGTCCAGGACGAGAGAGACCAGCTCATAGGCGCCCCGGCCGGGGATGTCGAGTGAGAGCATGTGCGTTCCGTTCTGCGCCGGGAGGCTCACCTGCCTCGAGCGGCAACCAGCGTGTCAGATTGTACCGGCGGTAGAGTTGAGGGAGGGAACGGTATGATGCGGTTAGTCAGAAGAGCGCTTGTGTGTCTGCTGCTCGCGGCGGGGTGCGGGCCGGCGGAGCGAGCGGCGCCGGGCGGCGGCACGCCAAGGAGCACGGTAGTGAGCTCAGGAGCAAATCAGCAAGCCCTCAACCCAGAGGCGCAGGTGGCGGTCAATGCGGCGCTCGACGATGCGGTGAGGCGGCTGGGCGTGGCGCGTGGCCAGATTCGGGTCGTGCGTGTCGAGCCGCGCGACTGGCCGGACGCCTCGTTGGGGTGTCCCTCGCCGGGTCAGTTCGCGGCGCAGGTGATCACGCCCGGGTTCCTCGTGGTGGTGGAAGCCGGCGGCCGGCAGTTGGAGTACCATACCGACACGCGAGGGCGAGCCGTGGTGTGTCCGGGGTCAGGGGCCGGGGGTCAGGGACCGGGGCAGCGGCCAATCGGCAGTCAGCCGTAGAGGCAGGAGTAGAGGCAGGATGCCAAGCGCGCCCAGAGTGGCCTGCTGTGAGCCATAATGAGACGGGAATCGGGTCGGTGGACGGCATTCGCGACGGCAAAGGGATGGCAATAAAGGGGATGGCAAGATGGAACCAGAGGTGATCGCAGACTATGCGTGTGTCACGGGCGAGGGGCCGTTGTGGCACACGATCGAGCGGCGGGTGTACTGGCTCGATATTCCCGAGGGGCGGATCTTCCGCTATGACCCCGCGACGGGCACACACGAGCAGCGCTACGACACCGGCGGCGAGGCGATCGGCGGGACGACGATGCAGGCCGACGGGGCGCTGCTGCTGCTGATGGAACGGGGCGCGATCAAGCGCTGGCGCGAGGGCGAAGTCACGACGATGGTCGAGGAGATCCCGGAGGAGCGCAACACGCGCTTCAACGACGTAATCGCAGATCCACGGGGGCGCGTCTTCGGCGGCACGATGGCGACGAAGGAGCGTCCGGGGAAGCAGTATCGGATCGATACCGACGGCAGCTATCAGGTCGTGATCGACGAGGTGCACGTTCCCAACGGGATGGGGTTCACGCCCGACCATAGACAGTTGTACTTCACCGATACGCCCAAGCTGACGATCTTTCGCTTCGACTACGACGAAGCGACGGGGGAGATCGGCAACCGGCAGGTATTCGTCAAGACACCGGAAGGCGAGGGCGTGCCCGATGGGATGACGGTCGACGCCGAGGGGTACGTCTGGTCGGCGCGCTGGGACGGAAGCTGCCTCGTGCGCTACGCGCCCGACGGCACCGAAGACCGCCGTATCCACTTCCCGGTAAAGAAGGTCTCGAGCGTGATCTTCGGCGGCGACGACTACACCGACATGTACGTCACGACGGCCGGCGGCCACATCAAGCAGACCGACGGCGAGCACGCCGGCGCGCTCTTCCGGCTCAACCTAGGCATCAAAGGCGTGCCGGAATTCCCATCGCGGATCAAGCTATGATAGGCGGCGTGCTCGCCGATACAGCGTCTGGGCCGCAGTGGGACACGGCATCAGCAGAAGCTACAGCCGCCTCCAGAAGCAAGATGGAAAGAAGAGCAATGACAACCGCAGCGGTGACGGTTACCGACGAAGACATTAGCGCGGCGCTACAACTTGTCGGGGAACTCGAGCGCGGTGGACGCGCGACCGAAGCTGATGCGGTGCTAAGACTGCTCCAAGCCGAGATCGCGCGCCGGGACGCGCAGTATGGTGATCTCAGCGCTGAAGATGCCGAGGTGCTCGCACGGGCAGATCATGCAACTGCTGCCGGCAAACTCATTCCGCACGAGATCGTACTTCAGGGCCACGATGCCGTGGAGGCGTACCTCCGCAACCGAGAGCGCCGCGGCCTCGATTCGGAGGCCACGGCGGTCAGGGATGAGTTCCGTCGTCAGCGTGACGCTGAACGCACTGGAACGGCCTGAATGCCCAGCATCTACTGGCTCGATGAGGCGCGCGACGCCTTCGAGCAGTTGTCACCCAGCGTGCAGCGTGAGATCAACAGGCGTCTGAACCTGGTACGGCAGTTTCCTGAACTCTACCCTGAGACGGAGATGGGTCGCTATCGTGGCTACCGGCGCTTCCCGGTTCTGAGGCGGTTCTTGGTCTACTATCGGGTTCTGCCAGGTAGCCGAAACTGCATCGTCGGCGCGATCCGGCCGGCGCGCGCCCAACCGGAGTGAGTCTTCTCCGCGCGCCGGTCGAGACCGGTGCCTTTCCCTCGAACCGCAGGCGCCTCAGTCGTACAGCGGTGACTCGGGCGGGATTTCCAAGAGCTCGATCTGGTTCCCGTCGGGGTCGGCGATGAAGGCGAGCGTGACCATCACAGTGCCTTCGGCGGCGCGCGTGTAGGTGCGAGCGGCCGACGCGCCGCCGGTCTGGCCCGCAGGGCGAATGCGGACGGTGTTGGCCGGATTCCTGGGCGTCACCCCCATGCCGGCCAGATGCTCGAGCGTCGCGTGAATGTCGTCGACGCGCAGGCAGAGATGCCGGTAGCCGATCGACTGCGCCGGCTCCTCGATGCGGTTCTTGCCGTTGGGAAACAGCTCGATATTTTGGCCCGGCGCGAACTCGAGATAGACGAGGTTTGGTGCGCCCACGTCGTTGACCATGCGAAAAACCTCCCGCGCGCCAAACGCCTCGCCATACCAGCGAATGCTGGCGTCGAGATCGGCGACGCGAAAGGCAACGTGATGAAACGGCACTCCGGTTCCTGCCATGACACTCCTCCCTTCGCGTACGACCAGGCCGCGTTGTCGTACGCAGTCATGCGTTGATGTTGATGCGGAAGTGTACTCGGGCCGGAGGCCGCCGAGCACGGCGTGCTCGGCGGCGCGTACGTCCCTTCGGGCCGTGCCGTACCGGCTTCGCTACGCTGCCGAGCCATCGACGTTGAAGACCGGAGCGCCCGTGCCGACACGAACGAGGACCAGCACCTGTTCGACGTCGCTAGGATTGGACTCGCGGTGGATCGCCCCTTTGGGCACGTGGATGAAATCGCCGGGCTGGGCGTCGCAGGCATCGCGCCCGCCGGGGCCGAACTCCATGCGGACTTGGCCCGCTGCGACGTAGATGAAGGTCTCGTGATCGCCGTGATGGTGCCAGCCCGACGTGACACCGGGCGCGGTCCGCGCGACGCCGACCCACGCGCCCGGATGAGAGATCACCTCGTGTCGCACCATGCCGGGCGTTTGGGTGGTCTGCTGGGTCGCTTGCTCGGGCTTGATGACGCGGATGCTGCCGGTGGTGGTAGTCAAAGCCACAATCGTCCTCCAGTCTCTCTGGTTCGAATCGTACTCGCCGGCGGTGAGGGCGGCCAGATGCTCACATCAGCAGGTCGCCTGAGGCGGCTGAGCCACCGCCACCGGTTCCCGCTTCGATGCATCCAGGATCGTCACACCGACGACGACGACGCCCCGGTACCGCAGTAGGGTGCCATTGTCCAGCATCTCGCTGTCAGTCGCCTCCTGAGGGCGCTGGAAGCTCACGTAAAGCACGTCAGCCTCTCGGTCGTAGTCCATCCATATCCGCTCTATCGCCATGCTCGCGATATGCGGCGCCAGCCGACCGAGCTCCTCCAGTGCGGCATCGCTCACCGACTGCCTGGCCATACCTTGAGATTCCTGTTCACACGGGTTGTGAGGTATATCGTGATGTTCGATGATGTGCGTCCAACGCTCGCTCGTGAGACGAATTGGGATCCCATTGATTGAGTAGGCGACGTCAGCCATGAGACGGCCGTGCTCTTACGCAGTCTGGATGCACGCTTTCAGGGGCTGAAGATGTTCCGCACAGGCACGCTGAGGCCCGGTAGCACGTCCTCGCCGGTAAGTGTGTCGGTCTCGCGCAGCACCTGCGCGCTACCGTCGGGCCGGTAGACGGTGACGGTGCGGGTACGGGACTCGACGACCCAGACCAGCCGACTGCCGGCGGGGAGGTATTCCTGCACCTTCTCGAGCACCTCGGCAGCCGTATCGTTCGGCGAAACGATCTCGACCACGATGTCAGGCGCGCCAGGAAAGTACCCAGCGCGATCGGCGGGCGCGAGGAGGCGTTCCGCCGAAACGTAGGCGACATCCGGCCCACGCACCGTATCTGGATCTGCTGCCAACTGAAATCCTGCTTCGACGACCACCTCACCGCCTATGGCCAGATCCTCGAGACCGCGGCGCAGCAAGTACGCGATCTGAGACGCTGTGCTCCCGTGGCCATAGCCCGGTGGCGCCATGGTGATGAGCACCCCTTTTGCCAGCTCATAGCGGTGGAAACCGTCGTCGGGCAGCCGCGCGAGGTCGGCAGCCGTCATGAGGGTAGTCGCGACCATCGCTCTCCGTCCTGTCCAGCCATGATCGTCTTCGTCCACCATCGTAGCACGCGGGCGCCGCCGCGGTCGGGAGGCGCGGGTCATGTACCTGTCGGGCTCGCACGCGAGCGTGTACAAGACGGTGGGCGGCGGCGGGTCCCGGAACAAGATCCAGTCGGCCGCCACGCTGCCGGCTGCCCCCTGAGGCGGCGGCGCAGTCACGACCTCCCATTGCACGTTGCACGTTCGACTTCGTTTACAATGGCCCAGGCGAGGGCGAGGCCCGCGTGGGGCGGCGTGCAGCTCCGGCAGGCACA
>JACQGX010000103.1 GCA_016199265.1 Chloroflexota bacterium
CGTGCTCTCTATGTGTACAACTGATTCTCAGCGTTCCTCTGCGCTTTGCTCTGCGTCTCTGCGGTGAGATCAACGCCGCATTCGGCCGAGTAGCCACCTTGCAGGTAGGCGGTGTTGCCGATGCGCGCAAGCCGGAGCTCTTGCCGGAAATGACCGCCGGGCCATTCGCTGGATGCCTGGCGGACCTCGCGTTTGACCACCACGTCGTCCGGATCGGGACCGTCGACGAGCGCTTCTTCGAGCACGCGGCCGTCACAATCGAGCGATCGAAGTCCCAAGAGGTGGCAGACGGTGGGCGCGACGTCGACGATGCCGGCCGGCGCCGCGCTGCGCACGCCGCGCTTGAACTGCGGGCCCCAGGCGAAGAGGCTGTTGCGCATGTCGTACGGGCTGGCGCTGCCGTGACTGGCAGCCGAGCGGCCGCTGCCGATCACGGTGCCGGGCACGCCGGCCGCGTTTGGTGCGCTCGTCCACCGCGGACTGAACCGGATGTCCGGCGCGCGCGCGCCGACGCGGCCGTTCCAGGCGAGTGATAGGGGCAGCGTCCCCGGCTGGCCGGCCGCCGGCCCGCCATCGTGAGTCAGGAGCGTACCGAGCCATGGCTGCCGCTGGAGCCAGGAGACAATCTGCGCCGCCCGTCGTTGGGCAGGCTCTTGGAGGTAAAGGGCGCCGCCGGCGTTGACGATATCCCCCGGCTGGAGGCCGTCGCCGAGCATGGCGTCGAGCGCGCCGCGCGAGAATCCACCGCCGCCGTCCGGCGTACTGAAGCCGTGGTCGGACGTCAACAACACGTCGGTAACGCTTCCCAAGTTCAGCGCCCCGATGGTGTCGAGCACCGCGGCGAGTCGCCGGTCGTTCTCGCGGAGCGATCGGACGGTCTCGGCGCTGCCGAGCGCGAGGCGGTGCGCCGTGTGATCGGGATCGGTGTTCCACCAAATGACCGCGGCCGGCAGCCCCCGTTCTATCACCGGCGACACGACCTCGGGCAAGAGGTACTCGCGCAGGACGCGTGTGACCCAGTCGCTGCGGCCGGTCGCGGGAAACGAGTCGGGCGGCGCCACGCCGAAGCGATGCCGCACCTCGTCCGCTACCGGTTCGGGACGCACGAACGCGTAATTGACCGTGATCCCGTCCGGACGTGGATTTTGCAGCAGCGCCGAACCGGGTGAGCCCGAGCTGGCCACGACGGTCAGCCCCCCCGCTGCGGCGACGGTATCGGCGAAAGAGGGGACACGCTGCAGCGGCGCGTCGATCTCGGCGACGCGCGCGAGCTGCTGGTGGTCGCCGGTATTGACGACCTGCCACGGCGCCGCCGGATCGAATCCGGGTACGTAGATGCTATTACCGGTGATGCCGGAGCGGCCAGGGTAGCAGCCGGTGGCGAGTGCGGTGGCGTTGACGCGCGTTTCGGAGGGATAGGCGCAATGGCTTGCCTCGAACCAGACGCCGTGTGACGCCCGCGCGTAGAGCACAGGCGTCACCTCGGGCGAGACAAAATCGGGACGCAGACCGTCCCAGACGACGATCAGCGTGAGCCGGCCGGTGAGGCCGGCGCATGGTGACAGACTGGATCGTTGCACGCCGGCAATGGTACGGCCTCCGGCCGGAAGGGCGCTCGTGGGGCCGTCGCTCGGGTGCTCGCAGAAGTTCCGGCGGCGTCCTTCGCTCACCCTGAGCCTGTCGAAGGGCGAACAGCCGGGCCCTTCGACAGGCTCAGGGTGAGCGGAGACTCATCCGGATGTTTTGCCTGCACCCCCGTCGCTCTACCGTCTGTCCCTCGGTGGCTTGGACGGGGGACCGAAACCGGCGGCGGTCAGGTGCGCGCGCAGCCGCTCGAGCGCGCGGTAGCGCATCTGGTACACCGCCGTCGTGCTGACGTGCAAGGTCGCGCCGATCTCCTCGTCGGTCAGTTGCCGCCAGTAAGACAGGTAGAGTAAGCGCTTTTGCCTGACCGACAACTGCGCGATCGCCGCATGCAGCGCGCCGGCGACACCCGACGCCATCCAGCCTACCGCCTCGTTGTACAGACGGGCTTCGAGCGATTCGGCCAGTTCTTGGGCCGCCCGGCTCTCCCAGGCCAGACGGCGGCCACGTGGCCGCCGGCGCGCCTGTCCCTGCACCAGCCGCCGCAACCGAGCGCGGAGTCGCAAGGTGAAGAACGGCAGGGGCGCTCCCTTCTCCGGATCAAACCGGTCGATCAGCGCGAGTAGGATCGTGTATGCCTCTTGCCGAAGATCTTCGACGCGCGGCGGCGGTGTCAGCCCCAGCCGGCGACCATAGAGCGCTGCGCGGTACGCGTTTCCCTGTGCCAGCGGGCCAAGGCGCTCGAGGAGCTCGTCCCTGGCCGGGATGTCTCCGCTGCGCGCGGCGACCGCCAGCCGGTGCAGCAGCGCGTGGTGTTCCGCTTCCGCTACGCTCCACGGCGAGGCACCGTGCGGATCGGCGTGCCCGTCGCCGCCGGCGTCGAGCGCCTCACCGCTGCCGAGGGCGTCGACGCCTCGGCGGGCACCAGCGGGAGATGGATGAGGAGCATCTCCCGGTCCGCCGGCGCACCAGAGGGCCATGTTCAGCGCAGTTTTGGTCAAGTGCGTCCTCCCAAGTTCAATCACGCCACCAGAAACACCCGTCCGGAATCCGCCAAGCTCAAGAGCCGGCGACCAGAATGAGCCGATGAATGGGCCGGCCGCAGAAATGTGCTGGTCGCGTACGGCAACTGGGGGCGGCATCCGGACTCAACAGAAGCGCACGACGCCGATTACTTTCCCCTGTATCTGGACCTCCTGTGTCACAAGGTCGGGGTAGTACGGATTCGCGGCGCGCAGCCGCACGCGGCCGGATTCGCGGTAGAAGCGCTTGAGCGTGGCCTGCTCGCCGTTCAAGAGCGCGACGACGGTATCGCCGTCTTCGGCGGAGGCCTGACGCCGCACGATGACGACGTCGCCGTCTTGAATGCAGGCGTCGACCATACTGTGGCCCCGCACGCGGAGCGCGTACAGGTGACCCGGTTGACCGGGCGTACGGTCGCCGGCCCTGAGCTGGGCCAGCTCGACGAGCACCGATCCGTCGGGCGTCTCAAAGGCGTCGATTGGCTCGCCGGCGGCGATTGTTCCGACGATCGGCACGCGCAGCGCTTCGACGGCGCGCACGCGCTCGACCGGCTGCAGCAGCTCCACCGCACGGGGCCGGCCACGAGGCCAGCGCAGGTACCCCTTCTGGGCCAGTACCGCAAGCTGTAGGTGTATGGCAGCCGGCGTGACGCCACCGAGCTGCACACCCAGCGCTCTGAGCGGCGGCAGCCCGCCGCTCTCGCGCAGATGCGTCTTTACGATGGCAAGTAGCTGCCGCTGCCGCGCTGTCAATCCTCGCACCATCCGTGCCTCCAATGCGAGTCATTAACGCACAAAACTGCTTGAGAGTCAAGGGGTTAGGCGGGAAATGTTAAGTAATGTTTTTAGGTCCGGATAGAAGAGGCATAGAATTGGAGAGAGGGCGTTTCACGCAAAGACAGGAGGCGTTTCACGCATAGGCGGAGGGCGTTTCAAGCACATGAGGAGGTAGACGATGAGCTCTATGGTTTCTAAGGTGGCTACCGTACCTGACGTTACGACCGAGGCGCCGCTGCGCGCGCCCCAGTATGCGCCGGGGCTGGGTATGCGCAGCGCGGCGTTCCTGGAGTATCTCGACGAGTTCCTGGTCACCTTACCCAAGGCGACGCTCGAGGAGCTCGTCGCGGCTGCGGGTGGTCCGGAGCGAGTGGCGTTGATCGCAGTCGACGTGATCGACGGGTTCTGCGTCGAAGGGCCGCTCGCTAGTCCGCGCGTCGGCCGGATCGTCCCACCGATCGAGCGCCTCTTCAGAGCTGCCTATGACGCCGGGGTACGCGCGTTTGCCGTGCTGCGCGACAGCCACGATCCGAACGCGCCAGAGTTTGCCCAGTTCGGGCCGCACTGCATCGCCGGCACACAAGAATCGGCGCTCGTGGCCGAACTGGCGAACCTGCCGTTCGCCGGCAGCTTTGAGGACGTACCGAAAAACGCGACGAGCGCGTGGGTCGGCGCCGAGCAGTTTGCCAACTGGTTCACAACGCAGCGCGAGGCCGGTGTGCGCACATTTGTCGTCACCGGCGACTGCACCGATTTGTGCGTCTATCAGACGGCGATGCCGCTCAGGCTAGGCGCGAATGCGCGAAACGAGCGGCTGGAAGTCGTCGTGCCGGCCGACGGTGTCGATACCTACGATCTGCCGGTCGACGTGGCCAAGCAGATCGGCGCGCTACCGCACGAAGGCGACCTCCTCCATGCGGTTTTCCTCTACCACTTGCAGCTCAACGGCGTACGAGTGGTGTCGGGCATCACGTAGCTCCTAGCTCCGAGTTCCTGGTTCCTAGTCGACAGACGATCGACGACGATCGCCAACCAGGAACTAGGAACTACCGACCATCAGGCTGCGGCCTGGGCCTTCTTGAGGAACGGCAGGCCGGTCCGCTCGTTCTCTTCGATACGGTAGCCGTCGGGGATGGCGTCGAGCACCTCGCCCGGCTTCTGCTCGCGCGCGAAGTAGAAGATGCGCTGTTGCCGGCCGTTTTGCAGCGTGACGCTCTTGCCGTGCAGGAAGTAGGTTTGACCTTTCTTGTTCGTGTGCTGGTATGCCATTCTGACCTCCGGAATATTCAGGGTCGTTTGGTATCGGTCATTGCCAACGCTATGAAGAGCATGCTCTCGCGCCGGAGACTGAGTATACCCCCTCAGGAGTGGTGCCGCGCTATCGTGCTATGCTCACGACGTGGCGTACTGTCAACGGTGTCGCATCGGCACAATCGACCAGCAAGGAGTGTGCGTTCTCTGTGGCGCACCGGCGCAGCCGGCCCACGGCTGGCGGCGTGTCACGGAGCTTGGAGGCACCGCGCTCGGCTGGTTGCTCAATCCGGCCGTCCTGGCGGTGATCGGCTTGCTGGCCGCCCTGCTTGTCGTCGCGTTTATCGTCCAATTGGATGCGCTCGCGCCGGCGCGCATCGCGGTGTTGTCATCACGCGCGCCGAATGACACCTTCGCGCTGATGCGCCGCGAGCCGCTGCGCGCCGCGTGGAACTTCCTGCTGCCGGCGCTGATTCAGTCGGCCATCCTCTTTGTGGTGGTGCTGACGATTCTGTTCGCCCTGCGGCGGCGCCGCGACGCGCCGGTGAGGGCGAAGGAGGAGTGATTTCACCGCAGAGACACAGTGCGGGGCGCAGAGAGACACGGAGAGGGACGGGGGTTCACCACAGAGACGCGGAGACGCGGAGAGGAGACGAGTCTGCGCATCCCTCCATTGAGGGAATCAACCTGGGATGCGGCCAGATTCAATGCGGCGTGTGGTGACGTGGCGCGTACCGGTGGGTTCGTCGCGGTCACCCGGGTGCGGGCAATAGGTCCGGCGGCGTGGCTCTCCTGTAGGGGCGTATGGACATGCGCCCGGCCGCCGCCCCTGGGCGTATAGCTATCACTTGCTCCAACTATTCACCGGTTCCAGGTACGCCGTATGGCACGATGTGCCCCGTTCCTCAGTAGCGCGGGGTCTTGCGCCATAGGAGTGGGCAGGTTTTTTGTTCTAGACCGGTTTCGTGTGAATTCTGGCCGATTGTCACACGACATCAGGTACCATTCGCCGTTTCGACCATGACGACTCTGCCATACTTCAGCCGCAACCGTGTAGGAATCGGTCGATTCTTACACGGATGCGCAATAGAACAAATATCCTGCCCACTCCTATGGGGCGTGCCCCCGGGGGTATGCCGGCCAGCCGGGGCACGGGACGCTGCGCCGGGGCCCCCGGGGCCTGGCCCGGACGCGGCCGCGAGGGCGGCCTCCAGTTCGGCCACGCGCACCAGCAACGTGGCCACCTGGGCCTCGAGCGCGGCCACCCGCTGGTGGAGGGTTTCGTTCTCTGCCTGCAGGGCGGCGTGTTCCTGTCGGAGGGCGGCGGTGGCGGCCAGCAGCGCTGCAGAGCTGACGCTGGAAGGCGCGTCCACGGGGGAGGAGGTCATCCTACTCGAGTATCGGCAACCCACTGGCCTGCCTGTAGCCACGCCGGCCTCGTGCTGGCACGCCGTCTCCATCGCCGCCGTCGCGCGCTTGACAGCGGGGGGGCGGCTACAATACGACCTCGGAAGCTACTCCCCAACGGGGTGGCTAAACATTATCCAATCCTCAACCGAATGGTTGACAACTATCCTCGCCGGTCTTATACTCAACCACATGGTTAAGAACGGGGCGGCCGCGCTCGATCGGGTCTTCCGCGCGTTGGCCAGCCAGCCGCGCCGGGAGATGCTGCGCCGCGTCGCCGGCGAGCGGCACACCGTGACGCAGTTGGCGGAGCACTTCGACATGTCCCTGGCCGCGGTCGCCAAGCACATCCACGTGCTCGAGGCGGCCGGTCTCGTCACGCAGACTCGCCAGGGGCGGCTGCATTGGTGCCGCCTCAACCCTGCGCCGCTCGAACCGGCGCGCGCCTCAATCGACGAGCTCCACGGCTTCTGGCACACGCAATTGGACGGGCTGGAGGGCTTCCTGTCCGCGCCGGGCAACACTCGCAGCGAGACAGCGCGGGGCGCGTCCCGCGAAAAGAAGCGGCGGCGCGTATGAGCGCGACGTCGGTGCGCATCGAGCGGGTGTTTCCCGCCGAGATCGAGCGCGTGTTCGAGGCTTGGAGCGACGCACAGCTCCTGGCGCGCTGGTTCGTCGTGGACCCAGAGTGGACGGCGAAGGCGGCGAACGACTTCCGCGTGGGCGGGCGCTACCGGGTGGAGATGCATCGTCCCGATGGCACGGTCTTCGTATGCTGGGGGACGTATCTCGAGATCGAGCGGCCGCGCCGCCTGGTGTTTACCTGGAACTCCACCGTGCCCGCGGTGCAGAACAGTCGCGTGACGATCCAGCTCGCCAGCGGCGGCTCCGAGGGCGGGCAAACCGCGCTCACGCTGCTGCACGAGTTGCTGCCCGACACCGCGGAGGGCCGTGCCCATGCCGTTGGCTGGGAAGGCTCGCTCGCGAACCTCGAGCGGTTCCTCTCCAATGTGGAGAGCCGCCGCCGGCCATGACGAACGTCACCACCCCATGCCACGCGCACCAAGCACACGAGGAGTTCCCATGACTGCAGCACCACCGGCACCACCGGCACCAGCGGCAGCCAGCGGCGGGTCGCAGGTTGCCGCGCGGCAAGCGGCCGAAGACCCGAGATTCGCCACTGTCGTCGCGGCCTTCGCCAGCGACCCAACCGTCGACCGAGGCAGGATGTTCGGGTCGGTCGGGCTGAAGGTGAACGGGAAGGTCTTCGCCATGCTCGTCAAAGGAGCGCTGGTCGCGAAACTGCCCAGGCACCGCGTCGACGCCCTCGTCGCCGCCGGCGACGGCACGTACTTCGACCCCGGTCACGGGAAGCTGATGAAGGAGTGGGTCGCGGTGTCCGGCGACGCGCCGTCGTGGATCGACCTGGCCAGGGAAGCGTACGGCTTCGTCAGAGACGGAGCGCAGGGAGGAACACGATGACCACGCTACGCCACCAGGTTCGGATCGACGCGCCGATTGAGGCGGTGTGGCAGGCGCTCGCCGATCTCGTCGCCGTGGAGCGCTACAACCCCATGGTCGCCTCCGCCAGGGTCATCTCTGAATTGCACGAGGGGGTCGGCGCGACGCGACGGTGCGAGCTGAAGCCGAAGGGGTGGGTGGAGGAGCGTGTCTGGGACTGGGCGCCGCCTACCGCGATCGGCATCGAGGTCGCGGCCAGCGAGTGGCCGGTGGTCTTCATGAAGTGGCGGACGGAGCTCACTCCGGACGGCGGAGCGACGCAGGTCAACCAGGTGATGCACTACAAGGTCAAATTCGGCCCGCTCGGCGCCATCATGGATGCGCTGATGATGCGGCCCAGGCTCGACAAGAGTATTGGCGAGATTTTCGGGAATTTGAAGCGGTACGCCGAAGGCGCGCGGTCGTAACGCGCCAGGCCACCGATGCCCGGTGCCGATGGGAGCGGCGGTCTGCCGGGTCCGCGTTGCGCCTACGCGGCCTGCTGGTGGTTGAAGGCAGCGGCGGGCCGCGAGCGCCTCGTCCCACGTCTCCTAGCGGTGCTCGTTGGGCCGCGTCTCCCGGACCAGCCTGCCGGTCCGGCGGTCGACACTGCCCACGCGCCGCTGGGGACGTGGACGGCGAGGTAGCGCTCGCTGGGCCCACACGTGGGCGCGTAGGGGCTGACGTAGCACGGGTCCGCCTCGTTACGGACGACGAGCGTGTACTCCCGTACCCAGTAGCCCCCATCGCTTGCCGCAGCGACTCCGCTCTGCATCCTGCCTAAACAGTACCGAGTGCAGTGGCCTGGATGACCGCCGGCAGGCTGACTGCACCGCGGCGACGCGCGGCCGGAGCGGCTTTGCGGCGCTGGTGTGCGTCCTGCAGGTGGTGGCGGCTGGGGTGCTGGCCGTCGTCGAGGCAGAGCGCCGCCGGCGCATCTGCCGATCCCCGCAGCATGCGACCGACGCGACGATGCCGGCGTGACATGGGCTATCCTCATTGGAGAGACGGCGGCGCGGCCGGACCGCCGGCAGGCGGTCGACGTCGCGCCACACTAGAGGAGACATTCGCATGCCCGCACCGCGCGTCGGCGCCCACACCTTCCTCTTCTCCCAGTATGGGATGAACCAAGCCGAGCAGATCGACGAGGTTTTCGACACGGTGGCCGCCGCCGGCTACCAGGCGATCGAGCTGCACCGGCCGCTACTCGACGCGCCGGACTGGAAGGCGCGCCTCGACGCCGCCTCCAAGCGCACCGGCCTGGGGATCGTCGGTGCGTCCAACGGCCAGCCGCTCTGGGACATCGCCAGATACGACGCCATTATGGCCGAGATGGAGACGCACAGCAACAAGCTGGCGCAACTGCGCGAGTACGGGCGAATCCAGTGTGGTCTCTCGTGCAGCGGGAAGCGCTCCGCCGGCCGCACGGCGGCCGAGAATGCCCAGGCAATCAAGGTGTGGACCGAGTTGGGCGCAATGTTCCGCCGCAAGGGCGTCGTCCTCAACTACCATACCCACGGTGAGCCGATCGAGGACGTGCGCCACGTCGTGGACAACGTCCCGGCAGACCTGGTCGCCCTCGGCCCAGACCTGGACTGGCTGCGCGTCGGCGGCATCGATCCGGAGGCGTTCCTGCGCGAGCACGCTGCTCACATCACGCTGCTGCACATCCGCGACTACCACGTCGGTGGCGAGCGCACCGAGGCGCTCGGCGAGGGCGACGTCGACTACGCCCACCTCGGCCGGGTGCTCGCGGAGATTGGTTTCGCGGGCGAGTTCGTCGTCGAACTGGCCGCCCCCGGCCGGTCGCGCCCCACGCGTCCCGCGGTCGAGCTCCTCAAGCAGTCGCGCGAGCATATTCGCAGCACGATCGGCTGGTGAGGCAGGCGCGTCTGCGAGGCAAGGCCGCGATGAGCGCGGAGACGGCGGCGCAGAGAGGGCCCATGCGCGAGTCGCGCCGAGTCACAGGCGGCCCCAGGCTCCCTCAGCCGTTCGCGCACCGGTTACAGCCCCGGTACGGCCCAGGCAGGCGTACCCCCGAGGTCGCGGAAGCTATCGGTCTCCTGCCCCGACGCCAGATCGACGATGTGGACACTTCCCTGCCAAGGACTCGCCGCGAAGAGCTGCTGCCCGTCCTGGCCGATCGAGAACTGGAAGATCGGCGCCGTCGGGCGCAGCACACGCGTCCGCTGCCATTTCCTTGTGTCGATTTCCCAAATTTCGCTCGCCATGCCGTGGGAGCGCTCTTCCACCGTGCCGACGCCGACGTAGAGGTGCCGTCCATCCGGCGCCAGCGCGACCCGACCGAGGGGGACCATCTGACTGCGGGGCATACCGAGGTCGATGCCTGCCGTGCGCGCGCCGCGCACCGGGTCAACCATCAGTACCTGTCCGTTGTCGGTCACCGCGTAGAGCCGGCCGGCGCCGGCGGCCGCCCCCGCGACCCAGCCGGGCCGGATGACCGGCTGGGCACCGGGTATCGCAACCTGCGCGACCACACGCCCCGTCGCCGGCTGGGCGAGCCGGAGGTCGTTTGTGCCGTAGCAGAGCACAGCCAGCGGGCCGGAGGTGGGTAACGGCAACCCGTAGCCGCACCCCGGCAGGGCTATCTGTTGGGGGAGGAACACATTGGCGGCGGTGTCGAAGACGTCGAGCCAGTAGAAGACGTTCCCCGGACCGAGTTGCCCCGTACCGCGAGCGCCATACTTTTGCACGTGGAGGCGCGTGCCGTCGGGCGACAGCGCCATCGACGGAGTCCCCCAGATCTTGTAGAGCAGGCGACTGGGAGCGGGCACCTTCGCCACCTGGGCCCACGTGGCCGTGTCCACCACCCGCAGCCAGTCGGACGACGTTCGCCCATCTGTTTCCGTCTCGCCGATGTACAGGCGGCGTCCGTCGGGTGAGATCGCGATCTGCGGATTGTAGGCGGTCCCAATCGTGTGGAACACCGTTCCGGTGATCAAGTCAAGGACGAGCACGCGGGAGGCAGCGTCGCCTCCCGCCGGATCCACCACGTACAGGCAGGTGGGTGGCGTGGTGGCGGCCGCCACCGCCGTACCCGGCCTGACCGCTGGCGAAGCGATAGTAGCTCGTGTTAACGAAGCAGCTCGTGCAGCGCCCAAGGTGATGGTATGAGCACGCGCTCCCACAACTATAGACAGTCAGAAAACCTTCTGGACTAGGCTGCCA
>JACQGX010000104.1 GCA_016199265.1 Chloroflexota bacterium
CGCCTCCCCCACGGCCACGCCGACCCCCTCGAGGACGGCCACGGCTTCCTCTCCCCCGGCGGCGACCGCCACGGTCACCCAGCCGCGTCTGCCGGCGGCCGCCGCGCCGCCGCGCCGGCCTCCCGCCGCGGGGCTGGCCCCCCAGGCGGTCCGCCTGGCGCAGACGCCGGCGACCAGCATGTGGATCACCGACGGCTACGTCAATGCCGTGGTGGAGGTGGGTGGGGTCATCTACCTGGGCGGGTCGTTCACGCGGGTGGGCCCGGCCACCGGCAGCTTCGTCAAGCTGGACGGGGCCAGCGGGGCGCCCGACCTGACCTTCGCCCGCGTGGCCGTCGGGGTCAATGGCGCCGTGCTTGCCGTGGCCGCGGACGGCGCCGGGGGGTGGTACATCGGGGGCGCCTTTGGCGGCGTCAGCGGGCAAGCCCGCAGCAACCTGGCGCACATCCTGGCCGACGGCACCCTCGACCTCACCTGGAACCCCGGCGCCAACGGCTTGGTCTCCGCGCTGGCGGTGAGCGGGGGCACCGTCTACGCCGGGGGCGGCTTCACCACCATCGGCGGCGTGGCCCGCAACAACCTGCCGGCGATCGGCACCGACGGCACCCTCGACCCCACCTGGGACCCCGACCCTATCGGAACGATCTTCCAATCGGGCGTGGGACCAGTCTACTCCCTGGCGGTGAGCGGCAGCACCGTCTACGCCGGGGGCGGCTTCACCAGCGTGGGGCGGTGGCCCCAGGCCTCCTTCGCCGCCGTCGGCGCGGTCGCCGAGGCGACCCCGACCCCCACCCCGACCAGCACGCCCACGAACACACCCACAGCGACGAGCACCGCGACCACCACGCCCACCTCAACGCCGAGCGCCACCCCCATCGACACACCGACCGCCACCAGCACGCTGACGCCGACCGGGACCCCCACCGCCACGGCCACCAGCACAGGCACGGTCACCCCGGCGCCAACCGAGACGCCGACGCCCACGCCCACCCCGACGCCGACGATGACCCCAACTGCCACGAACACCCCGACGGCGACGAGCTCGGCGGTACCTGAATCGGCGGCACCCGAGCCGGCGGCGCCCGCGGCGACAAGCACGCCAGTGCCGGCGACCTCCACGCCGCCACCGGCGCCGAACCCGACGAGGACGCCGCTCCCGCCGACACCGACGCCGCTGCCGGCGACGGCCACGCCCGACCCGCGGGTGGCGCTACAAGTGGGCGCGGCCACACCGGTGCCAGTGCGGGTGCCCGGAGCCGCCGGCGGCGTGACGGTGGCCGTGCCGCTGGCGGTGCCGCCGGCCGGCGCGCCCGGCGGCACCGGCGCGGCGGTGGTAGTACCCCAGGCCGCGGTCGAGGCATTGCCGGCGGGGCTACGGCTGGTGGTGCAGTACCAGCCCGAACCGGCGGCCGCGCGCACGAACGAGGTCGTGGCCGGCAGCCTGGGTGGGGGCGTGGCGCAGCGGATCGCGCCGCCGATCGACCTGAGGCTCATCGCGCAAGACATCCCCAGTGGCCAGGAGCGGCCGGTGCCCGAGCCGATCCGGCCGCAGGAGGTGTTCGTCGCCCTGCCGGTGCTGGTGCCGTCCAGCGGCGACCGCCGGCCGCCGACCGCCGAGGCAGCCGGGGCAGCCAGCGCGTCTGCGGTAGCGAGCGCGGCCGGCGCGCTAGGTGTCAGCGTGCCCCAGGGGGAGTTTGCCTGGCTGATGGAGGTGCGTGAAGACGACGAGTTCCTGGGCTACTACCGGCTGGAGGGGGTGTTCGACGTGGCGAGCAACCGGCTGGTGTACCGGGTGCCGGTGTCGCTCCTCCAGGGCACGCTGTTCCTGCCGGTGGTGCTGCAGCCCGCGTGGGTGGCGAACCACGATCCCGAGGTCCACATCTGGTCGAGTCCGTTCTAAGGACGCGGTCGACTTCGGCGCGGCGGCGCCACAATGGACGGTGTTCCCGGTGCTGGCGCCCCAGGTGGGCAGCCGGGTGCAGGTCTACAACCCGGCGACCGACGGCAGCGGCTGGCTCGACGTGGCGGGGGTGGGGCCGGTCGACGGGCCGTAGCGGTGGGCCAGCGGGCGGCGGGCGGCGGCCGGTCCTCGGGTCATCGGCTGAGGCCCTGGCCCGGCGCCCTTCCGCTACCGGCGCCCTCGAGGCGGGATCGAGCGCGTCGCAGAGGCCCGTCAGGGGCACTGCCGTTGGTCCAGCCCAGTCCTTAACCGGTGGATAGCAGCGGCTCGCTTGGGCAGTGGCCGCGGACGCGGATGACCGACCCCGACCGGGCGCAGCGCCTGTGGCTGGCGGTGGCGGTCGCCACGCTGTGGCTGCGCCGGCTGGCCGGTTCTGGGACACGATCTACATGGAGTGCCTTGCCGCCGAGTTCGCCAGTCCGACCTTGGCACGCATCCTGGCGCCGGATGAACCCCGAGCCGGGTAGGCGTAAGTGCCAAGACTGTCCCAGATGGTCCCAAAGGGGGTACGCCATCTGATGGGCGGCCCCGCCGGGGGCTGAAGCCGCCCGGCTGAGTGTGCGAAGCACGCTGGAAGCGCGCTGAAAAGGGAGGGCATGCGCCATCCGGCGTTGGCGTGCCTTGGATCGAGCTGCGCGGCGCCACATGCTATGATCGGCGCCGGCGAGAGCGGATGGACGTGCAGGGCGGCCAAAAGCCGGACACACTGCTCGGCAAGGTGGCACTGGTGACCGGTGCGTCGCGTGGGATCGGCGCCGCCGTTGCGCGGCTGCTGGCCGAGAGCGGCATCTCGCTGGTGGTCGTCAGCGGCGATCTGATCGAGGGCACGATCACGCCCCGGCTCATGCAGCGCCAGAGTCCCGGCCTGATTGATATCCGCCGGCAACAAGCCGGGGCGCTCCCCACGGTCGGAGAGTTCGCCGGCGCGATTGTCGACGCCGCGACCAATCCTGATCTGGAGAGCGGCGCCACCATTTACATCGGCAGCACAGAATGAGAGTCGTAAGCGACCGCGGCTGATCTCGGGCAAGGCAGTGAGCGACGCCGTGTGGGTGCATATGGCACCGTAATGCTGGTACCTGCTGGCTGCATAAGGTATATGCTGTGTGAAAAGCGCTTTCCGGCTATGGCTGCAGATCCCGACGATGCAGAACTGATCGCCTTCGCCCCTGAGAAGGTTGCGCGGGCAGTGCCGGCCGACGCCGTGCTTCGAGTGGCAGAAGACGCTTATGGGCTCGGGCCACTGGCTGAGATGGGGGACCTGGGCGGGGCGTTCAATCTGAACCTGCTCGTTCGTTCCCCAGCCGGGGCGCACGTCTTGCGCGTGCATCGCCCGTGGGTCACCTCTGACTGGGTGGCGACGCTGCACCGGGCCAAGGGCCTCCTCGCGCAGAGCGGCATCCCAGTGTGCCAGCCTATTCGCACGCGTGCCGGCGAAGCGATGCTGGTGGTGGACGGGCGCGTGGTGGAGGTGGAGCCGTTCGTCGCCCACGATGCGCGGGCCGATACGTGGCCCCGCGACGTCCGCGCGTTTGCCATGTTGGCACGGCTTCACGATGCGTTTGCGCAAGATGGCCTGGGTCTCTTCGTGCCGCCACGGGTGAGCAACTACGGCACACCCCTCCAGTTGGAACGGTGGCTCGCAAAGACGGAGCGTCTTGTCCTCGGACGCCTCGAAGAGGATGAGCGGCGGCGGGGCCTGGAGGCCGAACGGGCGCTCTCAATCTGTCGCGCCACGCGGGATGTGCTGGGCTGGTTCGGCGCGTGGTGGGAAACCGTGGGCGAACAACTGCCGCGTCTGCTGACCCACGGCGATTACGGTGGGGGCAACGTGCTGTTCCAGAACGACCAGGTGATCGCAATCCTTGACTTCGACTTTCTGGATTTCCGGGAACGCGTCTTTGACCTCGCCTACTCACTCTACTGGGCGCTGGTGCGAGGCGCACCCGACGTGCCGTTCGAGTGGATTTCCTGGACATCCGCGGCGGCCGCACTTGCCGCTTACGACGCAACGACCGAGTACCCGTTGACCGAGTCCGAATGGCGCGCCCTGCCGGCGGAAATGGTCCGGGTGCCGTTGTACTGGGTGGCAACAGCCTGTTTCTCCGGCGACTCCATCGGCGAGGTCGTGCGCATGGCGGCCGGTGTCGACCGCGCGCGATGGCTGGCAGACCACCAGGCACATGTGGCCGACGAACTGCGCCGAGCATGACTAACGCCGGAGTGAGAGGAGCTGTACCCCCGGCATCGGGTAGTCCTTGACGTTACTCGTGATAATGGTGGCGCCGTGCTCCATCGCCACCGCAGCGATCAGGGTGTCGGTGGTGGAGAGGGTCTGGCCCTGCTGCGCAAAGTCGTAGCGCATTTCTCCAGCCTGCATCGCGGCTTGTGGCGAGACGTCCCAATAGGCCAGCGTGGAGAACACCTGCTGCCAGTAGGCACGATCCGGAGGGGCGATGCCGGCAAAGAACTCCGCGACATTGATGGCGCACACGCCGAGCTCGTCATCCTGGGTGATGAACTGTTGGATACGGGAGGTCGCCGGTTCGCGTCCCTTCGAGTAGTCGATGAGGGCATCAGTATCAATCAGATAGCGGCTCATCGGGCCGCCTCAAGCCGCTCAAGCCGCCTATCATCGGCCTGGCGAGACCGTCTGACCCACGCCGCGGCGGCCTCACTCGTCTCCCAGCCTGGGATCTCCCGATCGGCCAGCGCGCCGGCCGCGTTCTTTAGGATGGTGGCGCGACGCGCTCTGGCGAGCTTCTCCTCCACCGCCTCGGTGAAGAAGCGGCTGCGCCCCCGCTTGCCCGCTAGTTGATCGACGGCGTCCACGAGCTCCTTCGGAACGATCATGTGCGTTCTCACGGTGCCTCCACTCATCTTGACCATGTAGTCGTGGCCCTTTTAGTGTGACGAGTATAGCACACAGTCGAAATCTCCAGTTGTGGAGCCGATCTTGACGAGCGATTACAGAGGAATAGATCGAAGAGCGGGGCAGCTACCGTCCGACCAGCAGTTGGCAGGTGCCGGGAATTGGGCCGTGCGCGTGCGGTTCGGGGGAAGTACACTGTGTGTATGAGCACTAGGCCTACCAGCCGCACACTGGCCGCCAATGGCACCGCGGGCGCTACCATGGACACTACCGTTGGTCACAGCGCGGCGAGCATGGTCGATGCAGATCGTGACCTGCGCTACGGACTGCTCGAACTCGAGACGGGTAATATGGTCGGATTCTTTGAGACGGAGGCGGCCGCGCTCGCCGCCGTCGTCGACTCGATCGACCGTTATGGGATGGAAGCGGTGGAAACGCTCGCCTTGGCCCACTTTGTATCAGGTGAGGTAGCGGCTGTTGCGGAAGGGGAGCAGTTGGTGGAGCACGCCCTGGCCGCGGTCCGCGGGAAGGCGAGCAATGGGAAGACAGCCTCGCCGCCCGAGCCGGCGCCAAAGTCCACGCGCGCTACCGCGTAATGGTCTAGGATGGCTCAGGTAGTGTCTCCGCGGGCAAGCGCCCGCTCCGGGTGCTGACGAGATCCGACTCGAGCTCGAGCGCGGCACGGTTGTGGAGCTAGGTCCGCACGATCTCTCTCGTCCTCTTGACCATCTATTCGCGACCCTCTCTATGTGACCCACGTACCACACGACGGCACTCTCAGCAATGGAAACGGGGAGTCCGATCGCATCGTGCGTAGATATATTGCCGCTGTCGACACTAGCAAGCCATTCGTGCTATGGTGGCGCTGGGTGCTGTGTGCGATTCTGTGAGCGCAGAAGGATTGGGGAGCGAGACGCATGCTTGATGTCGGGCAGTTAGAGCAGTACGTCGAAGAGCAGATGCGGGCGTGCCGGGTTCCTGGGCTCGCCCTGGCGATCGTGCAGGGCGAGGAGGTGGTGTACGCGAGGGGCTTCGGCGTCACCAGTGTCGAGGATGGCGGCGTGCCGGTGACGCCGCAGACGCTCTTCCGCATTGGCTCCGTCACGAAGGCGCTCACCGGCACGGCGATCATGCGGCTGGTGGAGGCCGGTGCGCTCGAGCTCGATCGGCCGATCCGGGAGTACGTTCCCTGGTTTACGTTGAGCGACCGCGCCGCTGCGGAACGGGTCACCCTGCGCATGCTCTTGAGCCATACCTCCGGCCTGCCGCACGATTACCGCCTGCATGGCCGGTCTGATCCCGCGGGCCTCGAGGCGTACGTGCGGGAAGTGGTTTCCCGGTACCCACTTGTCGCGCCGCCGGGCAAGGTCTACTCCTACAGCGATCCTGGGCTTGACGTGGCCGGTTACGTGGCCGAAGTGGTCGCCGCCAAGCCGTTCGCCCACTTGATGCAGGAGATGGTCTTCGCGCCGCTGGAGATGCGCCGGACGACGTTCGACCCACTGGTGGCGATGACGTATCCGTTGGCGCAGGTGCACGACCTCCTGGACGACGGCACGATGTGCGTCCAGCACCGTGCCCACGACAACACGTCGCAGTATCCGTGCGGCTTGCTCTTCTCCACCGCGCTCGACCTCGCCAACTTCGCGCTGTTGCATTTGCATGCGGGCCGCTTCCGTGACCGGCAGATCCTGTCTCCAGCCTCGGTGGCTCAGATGCACGCCATCCAAGCGCTGGACTACACCCCCTGGAACGGCGCCTATGGGTTGACGTTTCACGTCGGCACCTACAAGGGCGTTCGCCGGGTGGGACACGACGGTGGGGAAAGCAGCTATGGCGCCCGGCTGGTGCTGGTGCCCGACGCGCCGGATGGAGGGCTGGGCGTCGTGCTCCTGTGCAATCGTGCGCACGCGTTCCGCGTCGCGTCACAGCGCATTCTGATGCGCGTGATGGACGAGGCCCTCGATTTGCCCGCGCAGGCACCCGCTCCACAGCCGGTGGAGCCGGACAAGACCTGCTGGCCGCAGTATGTCGGGAGCTATCTGGGGCCGATGTGCGGTCTGGCGACCGTACGGGAGGAAGCTGGCCAGCTTGTGCTCGATTGGTGCGGCGAGGCGACGCCTTTGCGTGCGCTGCGGCGAGACCTGTACCTTGCCGGAGGAAGCGCGGTTGGTTTTGTGACCGAGCCGGAAGGACCGACACAGTTTATGCTGCTCAATAGCCATCCATGCCGGCGCATCGAGGCACCGACGGCGTTTGTGCCCGATGCCGATACACTGGCCTCGTTCGTGGGGACGTACCGGCCCTCCTTCGGGGCCAGCGGGAGTTCGCGTCCCGGACAAAGGGGACCAGCATCGCAACGTCGATGACGCCCGGCTGGTCGGGATCTGCGTAGTATCCCGAGTGCCAGCGACGTAGGAATTCCCGGCCGCTGATCTTTAGGTACCGTCTGGCGCGCCGATCGAGGAGCGCAAATGTCTCTTCGGGGCTAGCATCACGCACCGGCAAGGAGGCGGCCGCGGCAGTGCGGCTATCGGCCGGCGATACGGCCACTGTCGCGTCCTCCTTTCAAGTTACTCGTGCTACCAGTTCTACGCCCACCACTGGACTTTGGAGCCGGATGAGTGCTCGGTACTCTAGTCCCTCCATCCCCTCGCATCATTTGACAATAGCCTACACCGTTTGTCTACTGCAACAAAACGGCCACCCTGGCGGCCCGGTGCCTGGGGCAGTGCTGGTCGGTGCTCGGAGTTCCTTGTCTCCTGGGCGAGATCTTCGGCGTGACCGCCGGCGCCCAGAAGCCGGTGGCAGAATCGATAGAGTGGCGCGGCGTGGGCAGCGACAAGGCGGGAAAAAGCGGCCAAGTCGCCACGTTGTGCGCGCCGCACGAGTTCGGCAGCGTCTGATACACCTCCAGGCGTTTCCTGTTTCGCCGGCACGTGTCTGCTTTCTGTCTGTTAGTCCCCTCCAACGAATGGAAAGTTACCGCGGCAAGCGGGCTCGTACGCGCCAGTAGGGCAGCTCATGGCGACGCGGTCGTCGCTTCGCGGCTTGTGTGTGGCGTCGCTGGCGTCGTGCGGAAGACTTGCGCGAAGACGATGCGCAGGCCGCTGCGGTGGTGACTCACGTATGGCTGATGCCCGTGCTGCTCGCGTTGCCCCGGGTACTGGTGATCGCCGTCGACGAGTCCGATCGCTGCGCCTACGGCCAAGTGGGTGAAGCGAGGTTCGAGGACGTTTACCCGGTGTAAGGGGCTCTGCAGGAGGGCGGCGTGCACCTGTGCCGCCGTCTCACGGGTGCGTGCCGCGACGGTGTCAGGACCGGCGACGAACCGCGCCAGATTCTCGCCGGCCAGAGCGTACGGCACGCCGGTCGCTGCCAGGAGCGCCTGAAGGGCGTAGCGGCCCGTGTTGCCGACGTGCGTCAACTTTGGGCCGCTGAGTTGCGCCGCCGCGCGCTCGCGCGCCAGCGGCGCTACGTCCAGATCAGGCAACAGGGGAGCGAGGCCGGTGGCTTCTCGGGCATCGTTGATCGCGGTAAAGAGTGCCGCCTCGAGGCGCTCTTGTAATGCAGGTATGGAATCGGTGCCGGCCGCCGCGAATGGCGCTGCGGCCGGTGCAACGGGGGGCGCGTGGTTCGGCGCGGCATCGACGGGGCGAGTAAACGCTGCCGTGAGGAGCGCGAGGAACACTCCCGGACGGTACCGCCACAGCCGCCGCGCGCTGGTCATGGTCGATGCTCAGAGAGGATGCACAGTGTGCGAGCGCCACCTGGTGCGAACGCAGAGCGGCTCTTCGGGAACGTGCTGGTGTGTTTGACGCCCATGATCGCCGGGCGTATGTCCATACGCCCCTACAAGGCTTCCCGAATCGGGCCGCTGTTCCTGCACTAGGCCCAGTGTAGAGCACGACGGGTTTCGTAGACGTTTCGGCCTGCCGACAGTTGCCGGCGCGATCGGCACGAGAAATGAGTCGGTCAGAGCGTCGAGCAGAGACTCAGAATGGGAATCGGACCGAAACGGCGGCTGCCCTCACCCTAGCCCTCTCCCAAAGGGAGAGGGAACGAGGGCCACGGCTTGCCGGTTGCTGGACCTCTTGCGTGCGCGCCCCAGCAGCGCGAGGCTTGACTTGGCGGTGAGTTGGCAGTACAGTGGCGCCAGGTGGGCTATCTACGCACACCGAGTCACACCGAGGCGAAGCAGACGTCAGGAGGAAACAGAGAATGGATACGTTGGCTACGTTCACAGGAGTCAGCGATGAGCGTCGTCGCCTGACCCGGCGCAGCACACTGCGGCTGGGCTTGCCGGCCGCGGGCGCGGCGAGCGTATGGTCGCTTGCCGCCTGTGGCATACCCAGCGGCAATCAGAACCAGGTCGGGACCACGATCCGTGCCAAGGGCGGCGCGGCCGTCTTTATGGCGTGGGGCGATCCGGACCGCTATCGCATCCGCGATGGACTGGTATCCAGGATTATGGAAACCACCGGAGTGAAGGCCGAATGGATCCACACCACCGGGGGCAACGAGTACTACGACAAGCTGCAGGCGATGGCCGCCTCCGATACGGCGCCTGATCTCTTCCTCTTTGCGCCCTCGTACTTCATGGAGTTCGTCCACGCGAACCGGCTGGCCAACCTCACGCCGCTGATCAAACGCGACAAGTACGACCTCTCCGACTTCCCCGAGCCGTCGCTGACACAGTACGCGTGGCAAGGCAACCAACTGGGATTCCCGCAGGACTTTCCGACCCGCGGCCTCTTCTACAACGTCGACCTGTTCCAGCGTGCCGGTGTGCCACTGCCGCCGAAGGACTATGCCTTCAACCCGAGCACGTGGTCCTGGCAGACGTTCCTCGACGCCGCGCGCCGCCTCACCACCGGCGATCCCGCCGCCGGCGGCACGTTCGGGTGGAACACCCAGTTTGGCCTGCGGCCGTACGCGGTCTGGGTCTACGCCAATGGCGGCGAGCTTTTCAACAAGGAGCTAACAGAGTCCACCATCACCGACCCGAAGACGGTGGAGGCGCTGCAGTGGCTCACCGACCTGATGCATCGCCACCGAGTCGCGCCAACGCGGCAGATGACCAATCAGGAGAAATACAACGATATGTTCACGCGGGGCCGGGTGGCAATGATCGAATCGCTTCCCGGTTCGATCAATACCTTCCGAACGGTGAAGGGCTTCACCTTTGACGTGGCGCCTATCCCCGTAGGGATCAACGGGAAAAAGGCCGCGACCGGCGGCGGCAGCGGCCAGGGCATGGCATCTTCGAGTAAGAACAAAGACGCGGCTTGGGAGTTCCTGAAGTTCATGCTCGGGCCCGAGGCGCAATTGGCGCACGCCCGCGATGGCGCCACGTTTCCGTCGCGCAAGTCGATCCAAGTGCATTCCGAGGTGGCGGTGCCCGGACAAATGCCTCAGAACTTCAAGATGTTCGTCGACGGCCAGCGCCACGTCCGGCTAGACCCGCAGGCCACCAACTGGCGGGAGATCGAAAGCGCCATGAGTAAGGAACTCAATGCGCTCTGGGATGGCCAGCGCTCGGCGCGGGAGGCGGCGACGGTCGTCAAGGGCCTGGTCGATCAGATGCTCAAGGAAGCGGCGGCCCGCAAGCCGCGCGCCTGACCCCTAAACCAAGTGCAAAGTGCAAAGTGAGGCGGCCTGCGGAATCCACCTCGGCTGTGGTTTTGCTATGGCGGCTATGGCTGTGATGGCGCCGGTTCGCTGCTGTCTTTGACCGTGACGAGCCGGCCGGTGGCGGACGATTCGAGGATGGCTTCGACGATCTCGAGGACGTGCACGGCGGCGTCGATCGGTGCGGGCGGGGTGCCGCCGGTGCGCGCCGCGCGCAGGAAGTCGAGGACGAAGAATTCCCCGGCCCGCCCGCCGTAGGCCGGAGACTTGGGTAGCTCGAAGCTGCGTTCGCGCCGACCGCCGGCGGCCCAGCCCGGCGCTTCGCTGACGAGTGTATAGGACATGGCTTCGGAGAGGGGCAGGCGGACGTAGCCGTCGGTGCCGCGCAGGCCGATAAAGGTGTCGTATGTGGCGCCGCTGTAGCCGGACCTGCTCCCGACCAGCAGATAGCCGGCGTGAAGCGTACCCAGGATGCCGCTCTGGAAGCGAAAGGCAACGCAGGCGGTATCTTCGACCTCGATCTGCTCGGGGTTCTGCTGGCCGACCAGCGCCGCGACTTCGGTGATCCGTTCGCCGAGCAGGAAACAAAGCAGATCGAGGTAGTGGCAGGCGAGCCAGGAGAGGATGCCGCTGCCGGCAGTGTCGCGCCGGAAGAGCCAGTGGGAAGGGTCGCGATAGCGCACCTGCGAGGTGACCATCCGCGCCTCGACGGCCATCACGCGGCCGAGCGCACCGCCGCCGAGCGCTTGGCGTACCTCATGGATGATCGGATGGCCGCGCCACTGGAACATCGTGCCGAGCGGTACACCGCGGTCCCGGCCCAGCGCGGCGATGCGGCGCAGGTCGGCCGCGCGCAACGCACCCGGTTTTTCGAACAGGGCCGCCTTGCCCGCAGTGACCGCCGCCTCGAGGATGCCGGGGCACAGATCGTTACGGACGCAGACGATCGCCGCGTCGATCTCCGGCTGGGCCAGCAGGTCGTCGATGCGCTCGGTCGTCGAGCGCAACTTGGGGGAGTTGCCGGCGAGCGCGCCGGCGTCGGCGCCCTCGACCGCGCAGAGGTGGATGCCTTCCACCGCTGGGAGCGCGTCGAGTGTTCTGAGATGGCCGGCCGCGTGCGGGTGGGGTGAGACGATGACGCCGACGTGGAAGGGTCGTTCGGGCTGCGCTGTCATGTATCTCCTCGATCTCCTCGCGTGGACGTCGTGCAAGTGCAGATGTGTGTGCCGGAAACCGGTGCGCCAGAAGGGACGAAGCGGATGCTGGCTTGTGACGGACGAAGGGTACCGTACCGCGAGATGCAGCGATGCCCCTGGCGAACGGGCCGGTCTTGATCCGGCACCAGTTACGCCACAGCGCGTAGTATGATCCTTACGGTCACCGATCCTATTTCACGACAATTCACGGACGAAAGGACGAAACAGCGCCATGTTGATCAACACCGCCAAGCAGACCATGCTCCAAGGGAAGCCTGCGTTTGGGTATTCGCTGGGGATGGGCTCACCGCTCGCTGCCGAGGCGCTCAGCCGCTGCGGGATCGACTTTCTGCTGCTGGAAACCCAACACGGCTCGTGGGGCACCGATTCGAGTATCCTGGCGCTGATGGCGATGGCCGGGGGGACGGCGACGCCGATGGCGCGCGTCGCCCGCAACGACTATACGTTGATCGGCAAGCTGCTCGACCAGGGCACGCTGGGCATCGTCGTGCCGATGGTGCACACGGCGGAAGAAGCGAAGGCGGCGGCCGACGCGTGCCGTCTGCCCCCGCGCGGCACGCGCTCGTGGGGAATGGGGCGCGCTCGCACGTTCGGCGACGAGTACATGGACGTGATCGACGAGCAGCTCTTCGTCGCGTTGCAGATCGAAAGCGCCCAGGCGGTCGAGAACGCCGAGGCCATTATGTCCACTCCGGGCATCGACGGCTGCTGGGCCGGGCCGGCCGACCTCGCGCTCTCGATGGGCATCCACCCCCGAAACGCGGCGACCGACGAGCGGCACCAGCGTGCGCTCGAGCGGATCGTCCAGGCGTGTCGCAACGCCGGCAAGATTCCGGGGCTGGCGTGCGCCACACCGGAGGATGCGCGTCGCCGCGCGGCGCAAGGCTTTCAGTTCCTGACCGCCGGTGGAGACATGGGGATGCTGCTGGCCGCCGCCAAAGCCGGCTTGAGGGCGCTGGCGGAGGTCTCCGCCTGACGAATCCCAAGTCCAAGGTCCAACGTTCGTGGTGGATTGCCGGATGCAGCGTACTTTGGACGTTGGAGGTTGGACTGAATGAGGAGACCGGAGTCGGGGCGGTGGCAGGCTCTGGGTAGAATCTGTTGCAGAGCATGGCGACACCTGACCCGGCGTCGCAGCAGCCGGCGGCGGCGTCGCCGGTCGGGCGCGACGCCGCTTCCGACACGAATGGACGTGCGCCCGCGGGCCCGGGCACGTCTCCCGCGCACGGTGACCGACGCGACGGCCACGCAGCGGGACGCGCGCCGGGCCTGCGGGCCGTAGCGGCCGTTGCCCCCGAACAGCTCGACGACGACCGCACCATCCGGCGCCTGGTTTTCAACCTCGCCTGGCCGGTGATCGTCGAAAATCTTCTCCAGACGGCGATCGGCGTTATCGACCTGTTGATGGTTTCGCGTCTCGGCGCAGCCGCGATTGCCGGCGTCGGCGTCTCGGTGCAGATCCTCTTTGTCATTTTTGCGGGAATCGCCGCCATCGCCACCGGTACGACGGTGCTGGTGGCGCGGTTTGTCGGCGCGAAGGAGTTTGGCGAGGCCAACCGGGCGCTCAAGCAGTCGGTGCTGCTGGCGATTGCGCTCGGCGTGCTGCTGGCGGTGGTCGGGATACCGCTGTCGGAGCCGATCGTCGCCCTGCTGGGCGCTGAACCGGAAGTGGTTAGACTTGGCGGTGAGTACCTCCAGATCGTCTTTCTGGCAGCAACGGCGCTGACGCTGCAGTACGTGCTCGGGGCCGCGCTGCGCGGGGCGGGCGACAGCCGGACGCCGATGCTGGTGGCGGCCGGAACGAACGTCGTCAACGTCGTCGTCGCCTACGTGCTGATCTTCGGCCACTGGGGTATTCATCCGCTGGGTGTGGTCGGATCGGCGTGGGGGGCAGCGGCGGCGCGCATCGCGGGTTCGATGGCGCTGATCGCGTTGCTGGTACACGGCAGCGGACGAACGCCGCTAACGCTGGTGGGTACGCGCGGCTGGCGGCCCAACCTCGATCTCATTCGGCGCCTGCTGCGCATCGGCCTACCGTCGATGGGCGAGCAGCTCTCGCGCTCGCTGGGCATGCTGGCCTACAGCGTGATTGTCATCTCGCTGGGCACAGCCGTGTTCGCCGCGCAGCGGATCTCATTCAACATCATCTCGCTCTCGTTCATGCCCGGCTTCGGCTTCTCGATGTCGGCGACGGCGCTCACCGGCCAGGCGCTCGGCGCACGCAAGCCCGACCGCGCCAAGCGCGCGACGTGGTTATCGGTACGCTCGGCCGCGCTGTGGATGGGATCGATGGGCCTGCTCTTCCTTGTCGCCGCACCGCTCTTGATGCGGGGGTTCACGAGCGATCCGGAGATCGTCGACGTCGGCGCGGCGGCGCTGCGGGTGATGGCGCTCGGTCAGGTGCAGGTGGCGATCGCGCTGGTGCTCGCCGGCGGCCTGCGCGGTGCGGGTGACACCCGCTTCCCCATGATGGTGACGACGATCAGCATGTGGCTGATCCGGCTCCCGATCGCCTGGCTCTTGGCGCAACAGCTCGGGCTCGGTCTGCCGGGCGCCTACGCCGGCTTTGTCATCGGCTCGACGCTCGAAGCGCTGGTGAACTACCTGCGCTACCGCAGCGGCAAGTGGCAGCACATTCGAGTGTAACTAGAAACGAGGGACAAAGGACGAGGGACAAAGGACGAAGCAGGTGGTACGTCGACTACCTCTTCGTCGTTCGTCCTTCGTCCTTCGTCTTCTACACCGCTAGCCGGTCGCCGCGGGACCACAGTGCGAGCACGTTGGGCGGGGTGCCGGCGGGGCCGGCCTCGCCGAGGGCGACCTCGTCGTAGCGACGGGCCCACGAGGCGGCGATGGCGAGTGCCGCCTCGATCTGGTTCGCCGGGAAGCGGGCGAGCACCAGCGCGCCGCCGGTGCGCGGATCGCCCGACCACAGCATGAGCGGGCGCCCAGTGGGCGCTGGGCCCGTCGGTTGGTCCGGTTGGGGCGGTAGCGAAGGCTCGGGTAGCTCGGGCGGCTCGGGCGGCTCGGGCGGCTCGGGCGGCTCGGGGGCCGGCGATACCTCGGGCGCATCCGGCTCTAAGGGAGGTACTGGATGCACCTGCACCACCGGAGCTGCCCCAGCGGGGGCAGTGATCGCGGCGTCCGGTGGGATGAGTGGTGGCTTAGTAGCTTGTTCAGTCGATCGCTCAGCGGGTGGTACCGGCTCAACTGGCTGCGCCGGTGCTGGTGCCGCGGCTGGGGGGGCGGCCGGAGACGCGCGGCCGGCGGGCAGCGGGATCTCGCCCAACGACCTTGTGGGTGTGGCTGGTGCTGGAGGGGCGGCAGGAGCAGCAGACCGAGGAGGCCCAGGAGAGGCGGCAGCCGGTGCTGCAGGCGTGGCGGCGGTGCTCGCCGGGCGGACCCCGGTCGGCTCGCCCCTCGTCTCTTGCCTCTCGTTCCTTACCCCCGTTATCCCCGGCGGCCTCCCCCGGCGCCGGTTCCAGCGCTCGGCGGCGAATCGCTCGACGTCCTCTGGCCGGTAGCCGTAGACGGGCACTTCCGGGGGACCCAGGCGCGTCGCGGGCAGCCAGCCGAGGCGGCGCCACTTCTGCACCAGGCTGACGCTGCACCCCAGGCGCTTGGCGACCTGGGCGACAGAGAGGAAATCGCCACCGGCGTCATCAAGCATGTCGGACAGTCCATTGCCGGCACCAATTGCTGCGCCGGTCAGCACCAATCATACACGTTCCGCGTCGCCAACGCGGAGATGAGGGTGAAGGGTGCGGCCGCTGTACCTTTTCGGGCGAGGCAGGTACCGCCCAGGGCGGGACGGTTCTGCGTAGGCGCCCGGTAGCGCCCCCGGTGGTGTCATGTTTGACACGCCCATGGCGGACGAACGCGACCGTTTTACGCCTCCTTGAACTCGACTCGGACGGTCATGCCCCAGCGGAGCGCCGGATCGGGCTCAAGGAGGGCGATGGTGGTGGTGTAGAAGACGTCACCACTTTGATTGGTGGTGGGCTGGAGAGCGATTCGAAGCACCTTCCCCGGCACCGTTTTGCGATTGAGGGCGGTCACGACCACCGACGCTTCTTGACCCTCTTGCACGCGCGCGGCGGAGGCCTCGTCGAGGTCCTTCGTCTCCACTTGCAGGCGCGTGAGGTCAGCGATCGTCGTCGCCGTGGCGCCCGCGGCGACGTGCTCGCCGTCGCGAACCGCGATCGCCGTCACGACGCCGGCGAAGGGAGCCCGCAGGACCGTGCGCTCGAGCGCTGCCCGCGCCTGTTCGGCGGCGGTTTCGGCGCGCCGGGTGCGGGCGGCGGCGACCTGGAGGGCAGATTCGGAGGCACCGCGCCGAGTCTGCGCCTCGCTCGAGATGGCACCGGCGAGGCTGCTGCGCGCCTGATCCTGCTCGGCGCGGGTGGCGCCGGCCGCCATTTGTTCGAGCCGCACCTGCGCGCTGCGAAGATCGGCGGTCGCCGCCTCCACCGCCGCGGCGGCCGCGCGGCGTTCCTCGTCGGCCGGCCCGGCGAGTACCTGCGCGCGCTTGGCCTCGGCGGCGGTGACGGCGGCGCGGGCGGCGATGAGCGCGCCGCGGGCGGCGACGACGTCAGCTTCGGCGGCGCCGCGCTCGACCTGTGTGCGGCGCGCCGCTGCGCTTGCGAGGCTCGCTTCGGCGGCGGCGACCTGCGCCTCGGCGCGCGCGACCTCCTGCGCGTCCGGCGGACGCACGACACGATCGTGGCCGGCCTCGGCCTGCTGGACTGCCTCCTGGGCGAGACGAAGATCCCATGGGCTCGGCGCGACCGCGCGCAGCTTATCGAGGGTATTCAGGGCCGCTTCGACCTGTAGCTGCGCCTGGCGCACGGCGGCGTCGGCCGCCTGGCGGGAGAGCGGCTTGCCGGGGCCGACCAGGTTTCCATCGCCGGCGTCCGACTGCGCCTTGGCGAGCGCTGCGCGTGCCTGCTCGACGGCAACCTGGGCGTTGGCGAGGTCCTGCGGCGCGGCGCGGGGCGCATCGGTCAACTGCGCGAGCTTCGTCCGCGCCTGGTCGAGCTGCGCCTGCGCGGCCGCGATATCGGCCGGCGTCGTGCCGGCCAGGAGCTGCGCCAGGGCGGCGCGGGCCGTGGCCAGGTCGGCGCCGGCGCGATCGACGCCGGCACGGGCGATGGCGACGTCTTCGGCGGTGGCGCCGCGCTCGAGCTGCGCGAGGCGGGCTTCGGCGGCCTCGGCATCGCGTTGCGCCTTCTCCAGTGCGCTGTGCGCCGCCTCGGCGTCGGCTGCGCGCGGCTGCGCGTCGAGCTGCTCCTTGCGGGCGACGGCATCCCGGAAGCGGGCAGTCGCCTGCTCGACGGCGGCTTCGGCCGCGCGGCGTTCAGCCTCGCGCGGTCCCGCGAGGACCTCGTCCAGGCGCGCGCGGCTCGCCTGCACCGTGGCGGCCGCAGACGCAAGCTGCTCCGGCGTGGCACCCTCGCGCGCCTGGGCTTCCTGCGCGCGGGCAAGCGCGAGGTCCTCGATGGCACCTTGCAGGGCGAGCTCGAGCTCGGCGGCATCGAGCCGGATCAGCACATCGCCCGGCTTGACCTCTTGCCCGGCCTCGACCGGAACATCCCGGACGCGGCCACTCATCGTGAACGCCAGCCTGGTATGAGTCACCGGCACGATGCTGCCCTCGGCGGTCACCGGCTTGACGCGCGCGGCGGCCACCGGCGGCGACGGTTGAGGTGGCGGCGCGTTGCCCGGCAGCCCGACGCTGCACGCGGTGGCGGTAAGAAGCATGGTTGCGAAGGCGATCGGTAGCGTAGGTCGTCGGTTCATCTGTCGGTATCCATATCGGCGGCGTACTGCGTACGACGTGATTGGCGCGCACGGCGGCATCTCCTGTACGCGTTACGGAGTACGCCGTACGCGGCGCTCATTCATACGCCAGTACCTCTCGGACGGTGAGACGGGACGCGCGCCAGGACGGGAGGAAGCTGGCGAGGGCGGCGAGGACGAGGACGATGGTGAGCCAGGCGGCGGCGCCCCCGGCGGAGAAGGTGTAGGTTAGGGGCGCGCGCATGAAGGCATTGCCCACGATGTCGCTGAGCAGGCGGCTGATAGGGAGCGAGGCCAGCGTGCCGGCGAGCCAGCTCAGTACGCCGATGAAGAGCCCTTCTGCGAGGAAGATGTGGAACACGGCGGCGTTGGAAGCGCCGATCGCGCGCATGACACCGATCTCACGTGCTCGCTCGAGGACGTTGATCGCCATCGTACCCATCAGGCCAAGACCGCCGACGACGGCGAGGAGCACGGCCATTATGGCGAGAAAGACGACGAGAATGTTGAACTGCGTCTCGATGTTGCGGCGCTGCTGCGCGATCGTCGAGGTGGCGTTTACGGGCAGCCCAGCGCCATCGAGGTGCTCTTTGAGCGCGACGGCCATCCGGTTCTGCGATGCCGGATCGTGTCGCTCGGTCACGACGCGCACGCCACCGGCCCGGCCGACCGCGCGGGCCGCCTGCGCGTACGACGCATATTTCGCGTAGCCGGTCGGACCGGTCATGACGGCGCGTACGATGCCGGCGAGCCGCCAGGTGGTCTCGCGGCCGTTGAGCTTGAGCGTGATCTCGTCGCCGATCTTGAGGTCGGGCTCGTTCTTGAGTACCTCGGTATTGACGACGAGCGCGTTGTCGTCGCCGGGGAGCAGCCAGCGCCCTTGAAGCACGATCGGCCGGAGGAGCTTCGTCTCGGCCGGTGGCGCAACCATCGAGAAGCTCGGTCCCTCGCGGCCGTCGTCGCGCACGCGGCGCACCGAGTTGAAGGCCCAGCTCTCCGCCTCGACAACACCCGGCACCTGTTTTGTCTCGTAAACGATCCGGTCGATCCGCTGCGACTGTCTGAAGTCGACGGTGACGTCATAGCGCCAGTACGCGAGCGCGTCGTCGAGCGTCGCGAGGAGCGAAGAGTGCACCGAAAGCACGCCGATGTAGATCGCGCCGGCGAGCGAGAGCGTGAACAGCGTCAGCGCCAGCCGAGCCTTGCGCCGAAAAGTGTTGCGCAGCGAGAGCAGCAGCGGGCGCGGCACGCTGCGCAGCACGCCGGTGGCGCGCTCGATCAAGCGATCGGTACGGCTCGCGCCGAAGCTTTCGCGCCCCAGCCCGTAGCCGGCGATCGCCTCGCGCACGGTGACGCGTGCGCCGGCGACGATAGGCCAGGCGGCGGCGAGGAGCGGCACGACGAGCGCGATGGCGATCTCGATCGCGAGTGCGACGGGTGGGACGCGAAAGCCCATCAGGTCGAAGTTGATCAGGCCGGCGATGTACGCCGTGAACGCGTAGGCACCGGCGGCGCCGAACGGCACGGCGATGGCGAGCGCGAGCACGCCGTAGATCAGCACCATGCCGAGGTAAAGACCCATCACCTGGCCGGTGCGCGCCCCGATGGCCTTCATCACGCCGATCTGCGGCACCTGCTGGGCGAGCACCGCCATGATCGTGTTGACCACCAGCAGCCCACTTAGGAATAGCGAAAGCGCGCCGAGCGCTCCCAGGATCAGAAGAAGCGCGTTGACCGTCTCGGAGGCGGGGTGCTCGCCCGGGTTGCGCACCTCGACGAACGAGACCGTCCGCCCGTTGTACTCGACCTTGCGCTTGACCGCGTCGGCGATGGCTTGAATGTGCTTCTTGTCGTGGGGGCGCTCGGAGACGAGGAGGTGGAGCTCGTTGTAGTCGCGCGGGAACCCGAGCGCCTCAAAGGTGGCGAAAGTCACGTAGCCCTGGGCGATGCTGGTGAAGGCGGCGGGCGGTTTGTTCAGATCGTGGACCAGGCCGGCGACGACGAGCTCGTGCCGCTTGCCATTGCGCGTCTCCACGGTGAGCGTATCGCCGACGTTCGCCCGGGCGTTGGCGAGAAAGCTACGCTCGAGCAGCACCTCGCGCTTGTCCGGTGGCCACGTGCCGTGCACCAGCGTGATCTTGTCGAGCCGAATGTCCTCGAAGTCTTGGTGCACCTCGAGGCGGAGGTCGCGCCACTGGTCGGGACCGATTTGCAGGCGCACCGTAGCCCGCCGTCTCCCCTCGACCTCCCGGACGCCGTCCATCCGGCGCACGGCGCGCACCAGGTCCTCGCCAAACGGGGACGTGAAGAGCACGGCGCTCGCGGGATTGGTCGCCGCGTAGCGTGCCGCGAGGTCCTCGGCAAGCATCATTCGCGTGCCGGCGATCGTCCCGACGGCAAAGACGCCGACGGCGATCGACAGCACGACGAGCACGGTGCGCGTCCGATTGCGCCAGAGGTCGCGCAACACCTTGCGCCACCGGGGACCAACGAAGCAGAACCAAACCGCCGAGCCGCCGAAACGCAGAGGGAGGGAAGCCACGGAGAGTACAGAGAGCACAGAGAGCACAGAGCCCAGAAAGGGATCGCTACTCTGTGCCCTCTGTGGCCAGAGACTAGCTCTCCGTGCCTCCGTGTCTCCGTGGTGGAGTCGCCTACGCATGAGCAGGCTCGTTCACGATTTCGCCGACGATTTCGCCGTCGGCGATGACGATGGCGCGGGACACGCGCCGGGCCAGGTCGCGGTCATGCGTCACCATGACAATCGTCTTGCCGCGCTCGACGAGGCCGGCGAAGAGGCCGAAAATCGACTCGGCGGTACGGGAGTCGAGATTGCCGGTCGGCTCGTCGGCGAGGATAATCGGTGGATCGTTGGCCAGCGCGCGGGCGATGGCGACGCGCTGCTGCTGGCCCCCGGAGGTGGACGACGGCAGCTTGTGCGCGTGGTCGGCCATGCCCACCTGCTCGAGCAGGCCGAGCGCGCGCTCCCGCCGGTGCCTCGGCGCGTACGTGTGGCAGAAGTCCATCGGCAGCATGACGTTCTCGAGAATTGTCAGTGTGGGCAAAAGCTGAAAGAACTGAAAGATCACGCCGATGTGGCGACCGCGCCAGACGGCCATCTGCCCTTCGCTCAGCGCGTGTACCGCGGTAGTGCCCACGAGCACCTCGCCCGAGGTGGGACGATCGATGCCGCTGATCATGTTGACGAGCGTGGATTTGCCGCTGCCCGACTTGCCGATGATGGCGAGGAACTGGCCGGAGCCGGCAGCGAGATCGACGCCCTTGAGCGCGGTGAACGTCCCGCCGGCGGTCGCGAAGGTCTTCACGACCTTCCGCAGCTCGATCAAGTGGTCGTTGCCGTGCGGGGAGGCGCCGTTGGCGCTGGTACGCCTGTCATTGCGACGCAGCCGGTGTCCCAGCCAGTGTCCTAACATCGTCCCCTGGTCGCTTTCCACGTGCCTGAACGTGCTGCCGGTCGGATGCCGGTCGGATAGGTGTACCCGATGTGACCGGTATATTACGGCTATCACGGCAGGAAGGAGCTCAGGACTATGCCTGATGGCGACGACGGTTTCGTGATCAGGTGGTGGTCAGGTGGTGATCCCCACCGCGTACGACTTGACCACGCGAGCGCGGCGAGCTGATCACGACTTGATCACCACCTGATCACGCGAGCGCAGGGAATACGTGGCAGCCGGAACGTCAAAACCGGGCGAGGCCGGTGAGGCGCTGGCGGGAGTCCATCAGCTCACGATGCACCTCTGGCCAGGAGCGGGCCCCGGCCTGGAAGGCGCGCAACGCGAGGATGGCGCGGTTGATTTCGTCCTCGATGTCGGGATCGTCGCCGGGTGCGCCTTCCGGAGTGTAGGGGTATCCCTGGAGCCATTGCCAGAAGGCTTCGTAGCTGAGGCGCTCCTCGAGGAATTCCTCGAACACATGCGATGCTTCGGCAGCCGAGTACCCGGCGATCCGCCCGGCGCCGGTATCTGTGTTCTCGGGATGCTTTCTACGCTCCATAGCCCCTCCGCGGTCGATATTTGCTGTTGTAGCAGAATGTGCGCCGTCGGGCGAGTGGGTGGCGGGCAGTGGGACCTCACCCCTGCCGTCTTCCAGGGAGAGAGGGGATTGGTTCTACGACCAGTTGATGACGACGCCGAGGTGATCTTGGGGGCGATCGACGAGGGCGTCGAAGATGCCCAGGGCTTGGCTGGCGGGAATTCGATGGCTGATGATGCCGTCGGTGTGGAGGCGCCCCTGGCGCATCAGCTCGACGGCGATGCGCTCGTGCTCGCCGGTCGTCCAGCGGTGGTAGGCGTTGGGTGCACCGGCGGCGGTGCCGGCGTGTGCGCCGATCAGGCTCACGCCTTTGCGATGGATGTCGCTGTACGGGTCGATTTCGACGCGGCCGCGCGGGCTGCCCAACAGGACGACACGCCCCAGCGTGGCGGCCGCGCGGAGCGCGTCGTTGATCACCGGCGGGTGACCGGTAGCTTCGATCGCAACGTCGACACCCTGGCCGTCGGTGGCGGCCGCAATCGACGCCGCCACGTCGTCGCGTGCCGGGTTGATCGCGTGCGTCGCGCCGTGGCGCCGGGCGAGCTCGAGACGCACGTCAAACAGATCGACGGCGACGGTCACGGCGGCGCCGTCGAGCGCCGCGAGCTGGCGTGCGAACTGGCCGATCAAGCCCTGGCCGAAGACCGCCACGCGGTCGCCAAGGCGCACCTGGGCCAAGCGGACGCCCTGCATCGAGATCGACGCCAGGCGTGCCAGGCAGCCTTGCTCGAACGAGACGTCGTCGGGGAGTCGCCCGAGCCGGTGACGGCTGGTATCCGCGACGGCCCAGTCCTGGTGAAGGAGTGAGCCGCGCACGCGATCGCCCGGGCGCAGTCCGGTGGCGGCGCTGCCCGTCGCCTCGATTGTCCCGGCGAAGGCATAGCCGGGGTGGAACGGGAGGCGAGGATAGCGGGCGCCCGGGATGGTGTAGCCGATGTGCGCACCCGAGTAGATGGCCAGCTCGGTGCCGGCGCTTACCAGCGTGCAGGCGGCGCGGACCAGGACCTCGGTCGGGCCGAGTTGCTCCGGCGAAGGCAGCGGGACGCGCTCCCACTCGGCGCGTCTGATCTGAGGAAAGACGATACGTGTTGCTTCGGTTGGTGGCATGTGCGCGCTCCGCTATCGGTTTGGCGATGAGAGTTCAAAGTTCGAGGCCCCAAGGTCACGTTCGGGGCCGGCCGGCACAGTCGACCGACGCCGCAGATGCTGCCAGGGTACCATTCGTGGAGTAATCAAATGCTGAGTTCCTGGCGGCTGGTGCGGTACCTCGCGGCGGGTGGTGGGTCGTTTACCCTTGACGTCGCATTGCAGGCGGCTTTTGTCAACCTCACGACGCTGCCCGTATCGCTGGCGGCCACAGCATCGTACGAGATCGCGCTGGTCGCGCACTTTTTCGTGAATAACCAGTGGGTATTCAAGCAGCCGGGAAGCATCTGGCGCCGGCTCATCGAATTCCACATGGCGACGGCGATTGCCTACGGCATCACGATCGGCGTGATGTGGCTGCTCAGCGATGGTCCGGTGGGACCCCACCTTGCAGCCGGCCTCGGGCCGTATGCCACCGGAGGGTATGTGGCGAAGGCAATCGGCACGGCGGCGGCGTTCTTCTGGACGTTTCTCTCGAGCTTCTTCTGGATCTGGCGGCCGAGAGCCCAGCTCGTGCCGGCGGCCGGAGCTATGGCTGGAGAGGCCATTCCAGGACGGTGACGGAGCACGGCGGAAGCTCGACCGGACCGGTCCAGATGCCCAGGCGGCGGGTGGTGGGGGAGACGGCGTCGGGACGCTCGACGGTATTCTGCTGCATTGGGTCGGGACCGGTGAGTTGGTGGATCTCGACGCCGCTGCGTGTACGCACCTGGTTGAGGTCGACGCGGAGCGTGGCGGTGAGCGACTGATGCCGGTTGATGACGGCGAGTGAGAGGCGCTTCCCAGCGCCGTCGAGCGTCGCGACCGCGTCGAGGTACGGCACTCCCTTGACGACGCGTGGCGGCGGCACCGGCCGGCCGTGCACCTGCACCGCGATGTCCGCCGACAGTGTCTCGCGCGCTTCGTCGTCCTCCGGTTGGAGCGCCGTGTCAAGCACCACCCTCCCGGTGTAGTTGCTGTACATGTCAAGGACATGATAGATCGGGCTAAGCACCAGAGACGTCGGGGTGGTGTGCAGCATGCCCAGCGCGTTGACCATCTGCGCGAGATTGGCCATCGTGACGCGCGTACAGAGGCGATACATCGCGTGGAAGACGCCGGCGGCGAAGAGTGCGTCCTTGAGCGCATAGAACTCCTCCCACGGCCGCTGCCGGCTCTGATACCAGATGTTCCATTCGTCGAACGCGATCTCGATGGGACGGTCGCGCTGGAGCATCGCCTCGGCGACGTCGACCACGCTGCACAGCAGTTTCAGGCGGCGCTCGACGGCCGCCGCCGCGGCGACGGTCCCGTAGTAGTCGTCTCGGCCGTAGTATTGATGGATCGAGATGTAGTCAAGCAAGTTGCCGGTGCGCCGCAAGACTTCTAGATCCCAGTCGGGATTGTCGGCGCCGACGGCGACCACCTTGACGCCGGGGTCGACCGCCTTGAGGAAGCGTGCGTACTGTACACATTTTTGCGCGTAGGCTTCCGCCGTGGCGTGTCCCACTTGCCAGGCGCCGTAGACCTCGTTGCCGATACCCCAGAACGGCACGGCGTACGGCTCGGTCCGCCCACGCAGGCGCCGCCACCGGGCGTGATAGCTCGGGAATCGCTCGGCGTCAAGATTGCAGTACTCGAGCCAGCGAACGGCTTCGTCGAGTGTGCCGGTGCCCGTGTTCAAGCAGATGTAGGGCCGGCACGGGCGCTCAGATGTCGAGAGCGCGTCGCAGTAGGCCAGGAACTCCTCGGTACCGAACGTATTCGGCTCGACCGACCGCCAGGCGAGGTCGAAGCGCGCCGGGCGCTTGTCGCGCGGGCCGATACCGTCCTCCCAATGGTAGTTGCTGGCGAAGTTGCCGCCGGGCCAGCGGAGCACGGGGACGCCGATCTTGCGCATCGCGGCCAGCACGTCGGTGCGGAAGCCCTGCGCGTCGGCGAGCGGCGAGCCGGGGTCGGAAACGCCGCCATAGATGCAGCGGCCGAGGTGCTCGATGAAGTGGCCGAACACGAGGGGATTGACCTCGCCGATCCGGCGGGCCGTATCGATCGTCATGGCGTAGCGCATCGACTCTCTTCAACGTGTTCGCGAGAAGTGGGTTGTTGGCGATCGCCTTCGCGACTGGTGCATCGAGCCGGCCGCCGGCAAACTTGACGCGCGCGGTCGTAGACAGCGAGGAGCTCTTTCGGGCTCAGCATTAGATCACCCCATTATGCCGTAACTGCTCGACCGCTTCCCTGGAGTAGCCGAGCTCGCCGAGGACGGCATCGGTATCCTCGCCGAGGGCGGGTGGGATGCGCCGTACCTCTGGCTGGCCCGCGCCATAGCGGATGGGGTGCTTGAGAAGGCGGACGTGACCGGCCTGCGGGTGGTCGAGCCCGAGGATGGGATCGAGGTGGCAGATGGCGGGGTCGGTGAGGGCGCGCTCGTAGTCGTTGACGGGAGCACACCAGACGCCCTTCGGGCGCAGCAGATCGAGCCACTCCTGCGTCGTACGGGTGCGGAGGATCGGATCGAGGCGGCGGCGGATCTCCTCGCGCTCGACGAGGGCGATCTTCGGGTCCTCGTACGGCTCGAGCTCAGGTGGACCGCCGAGGGCGTGGCGGATGGTTTTGACCGGAGAGAGCGAGAGCGCGAGGTAGCCGTCCTGCGTCTCATAGATGCCGTACGGTGCGGGGTGAAAGGCCGAGCCGAGGGACTCGTGCGGCCGCTCGACGTGGCCGCCGTTCAGGAAGTAGACGAGCGGCTCCATCTGGAGATCGAGCGCCGATTGGACCATGGTGACCTCGACGCGCTGGCCTGCGCCGGTGCGCTGCCGGTGGAAGAGGGCGCCGAGGATGCCCATGGCCAGGAGGGCGGCGCCGTGCTGGTCGACCGCCGGGGTGCCGAGCGGCGTGGGCGGATCGCCCGCGCGCCCCGTGATCGCCGGCAGGCCGGTCATGGCCTGGATGAGCAGGTCCTGGCCGGGCAGGTCGCGGTAGGGGCTGTCGCCGCCGTAGCCGGAGGCGGAAGCATAGACGATGTTCGGGTTGATCTGCTTCACGGCGTCGTAGCCTAGGCCGAACCGGTCCATGACGCCGGGCCGGAAGTTCTCGACGAGGACGTCGGCGCCGGCGACAAGGCGGCGGGCAACATCCCGGCCATCTGGGTGTTTGAGGTCGAGGCGGAGACTGCGCACGTTGCGATGCGCGAGGAGATAGAAGGCGCTGACGCCGTCGAGGAAGGTGTCGCCGCCGGCCCAGGTGCGCTCCCAGGCACCGGAGGGCGGCTCGACCTTGACGACCTCGGCGCCCATGTCGGCGAGGTACTGGACGGCGGCGGGGCCCAGCAGAAACTGGGTGAAGGCGGCGATCTTGATGCCGGCAAGGAGCGCGAGGGGCCGAGCGGGCGGCGGTGGAGTCTTCGTCGTGACCATGTGTATGTTCGTGCCGGATTTAGTGGATAACTTCCATGAGTGCGCCCTGCGAACCCGGTGATGGCCGGCGGGCGGGCCATGCGCTTGGTTAGCCTGTGTTTGCCGGCGTACGGACAATGCCGGCGGCGCGCTCGGCGGCGACAAAGACGTCGCGCATGCGCAGGATGTTGCCGGGGATGTCGTCCGGCTCTCCCGGGCCGGCGTCGAGGGGGAGCGTGTCGATGTACTCGATGGCGAACTTGCCGGAATAGCCGTGCGCGTGGAGCTGGGCGGCGATCGACTGGAAGTTGACGCGGCCGCAGCCAGCGGGCACCTGAATGTGGTCCCGATCGCTGCCGGCATCGCGCAGGTGGACGTGGCGCACGAACGGGAAGACGGCGCTGAAGTCGGCGCCCTGGTTGGGACCCGCGTGGAGGTGGCTGGGATCGAGCGTCAGAGCGAGGCCCGGCACTGCCTCACAAAGCCGGACGGCGGCGGCGGGCAACTCGGCGATCTGGTCGACGTGCGTCTCGACGGCGAGCTGCACGCCGCGATCGGCGGCAATGGCGACGAGCGCCCGCAGGCGGGCGACCTCGTCGCCAAACGGGGTGCCGCGTTTGGCGGCGTCGAGGCGGGCGACGGGAACGTCGAGCGCGGCGGCGAAATCGCAGACGGCGGCCCAGCGCTGTTTCTGCTCCGCGAGGTCCGGCGTACGCAGCCCGACGGCGAAGGCGGACACGCGCCGCATGCCGTGCTTGGCGACGAGGTCTCGGACGCGCGCGGCCTTGTCCCGCACGCGTGCCTCGCCACCGGCGGTGAGGTCGGAGGGGTTGATGTGCGCCCAACCTTCCATGACGGCGAGGTCGGCCTGGCTGAACTCGAGGGCGGCGATGCTGGCGAGCGCGACGTCGAGCGGCTGTCTCGACCAGCCGAGGGTGCTCACGATAACGTGGTTTGGCATGGGGTGCTCCTTCCTAAACCGAGTGCAAAGTGCAAAATGCAAAGTGCAAAGTGCAAAGTGACGTGGCCTGCGGGTTTCACCTTGGCTTTGGTTTAGACGAAGGACGAAGGGGGCGGCTGCGCGGCCGACTCTTCGTCGTTCGTCGTTCGTCGTTGGTCTGCCGTCATGGTATCGCAGAGACGGCGGCGGTGGCGCGCGGCGGCGCGATGTGCCATCCTTGAGCGCATGGCGAAAGAGAAGCAGGCTATTAGAGCGGGGGTGCCGTGGCCACACGGGACGGCGCTGCTGGAGGAGATCGCGTCGACGCGACCGGTGCGGGGCAGTCTGGCGCTGTGGCACCTGGGGCAGTCCGGGTTTGTGGCGAAGGGCGGCGACGTGACGTTGTACTTCGATCCGTTCCTCTCGCCGTCGTCGGGCAAACTCCGGGGATGGTCGAGCGGCTGGCGGGCCTCGATGTGGACGTGGCGCTGATTCCGATCAACGGGCGCGACTGGTTCCGAGAGCAGCGCCAGATCATCGGGAATACCGACTACCGCGAGGCGGCCGACCTGGGGCATGCGATAGGGGCGGACGTGATCGTGCCGACGCACTTCGACATGTTTGCGGGGAATCCGGGGCATCCCGGCCTGTTCGTCGACTACTGCACGGGGAGAGGGGGCTTAGACACGGGGAGAGGGGGGCTTAGATGGTGCCGGTGGCGATGTGGTGGATGAGGTCGAGGGTGGCGCGACAGTCGTCGAGGGCCTGATGCTTGGCGAACCGGTAGCTGCCGGTGCGAGGGAGAGGCTGCCACATGAAGTGGCCGTGGCGGTTCGACCACCGGCCGACGTAGCGTGCGTACTGCTCCATGGCGCACTGCCAGATGGTGGTGAGGTCGCCGATGCCGTAGAGTAGCGCGGTCTGGCGCAGAACGCGCGCGTCGTAGTTGGCGTTGTAGGCGACGATCGTCTTGCCTTGGACGAGATCGAAGAGGTCGGGGTAGATCACCGGGTAGGGAGGGGCGTGGGCGACGGCGTCGTCGGTGATGCCGTGGATGGCGGTGGCGTCGCGCGGGATGGGGTGGGTGGGGCGTATGAGCGTGTCGAGCAGTGTCGCGCCATTGGGGTCTACGACTGCAAGCTGGACGACTTCGGCCAGACCGTCGAGGCCGGTGGTCTCGGTGTCGAGCACGACCCAGTCGCGGCGGGCGAGCAGTCGATGGGCCCACTGCTGGGCGCTCACGCGGGCGCCGTTACGGTTGGGCTGGCCGATGGAGCCGCTGTAGCCATTGACGCTGTGGCGGTCGGAAGCGTCGTAGCGCAAATCATTCATTTCACCCTCTCCAATATCAAACGCAGTTTTGCCGGACCAGTCTTGACCGACTAACGGAACGCTTCGCCCCATGGCTCGCGTGGCCGCCGCGATCCGTTACCGTGTATCGGGCGGTCAGAATAACAGGCTCGGCAGCGTGGTGTCAAATGGAGGGTGTATGAAACCGCCGATTGACGCACGTTGCACACACGCGGCACAACCGTCGGCGGCCTTTAGCGCGTACTATGAATAGGTGCAATCCGTGGTACAAAGATTGCTATTCGTAACACAATGGCGTTGGCTGTCTCGCCTGTCTGTTCGCTTGATGGGCCGGTTACGTCCCAGTCACTGGTCTGACGAGGCGTGGAACAGGGCCGATGAACCCGAGCCGTCCAAGTAGTCCGATGGGGGCACAATCGTGGTCTTGAGGGGGGCGATTGCCGCGGGGGCGGTGATCGGCGGCGCATTTGTGCTGCTGGCCTTCTTGCCGGTGGTGCATGCTATCCCGTGGGAGCCGCTGGCGCAGCTTCCGCTCCCGGTGGGCTTTCCGGCGGCCGCCTGGCCGCTCTTCTTGACCGGCGTCTACGCCGTGCACCGCGCCGGCCGGGCCATCCGGAACTGGCGCGAAGCGCTACTGGCCGGCGCGATCGCCGGCGCGACGGCGGCGGTCGTGGGCCTCGTCGTCTTCGTCGTCTCCGATATTCCAGGCAAGCCGCCGCCAATCCTGAGTCGCTTGGGTGACGGCCGTTGGGATCTGGTGTCGGTGCTCCGCGACAGCCCTTTTCGTGTGCCGCGCGAGCGACTGCTGCTCGATCTGCCGGCGCTGCTTCCGTTTTCGTGGACGTATGCCCGGACGATCGCCGAAGGCGTTCGGGTGTCGCAGCTCCCCATCACGATCCCTCTGTTCTTTCCCGCTGGGGCATTCCTCTCTGCGCTCCAAGCGCTCCTCTATTTCGTGCTGGCCGAACAAGTCAGGCGGGGCAACGACCCGGTGCGGCTCATTGCCCGTCTACGTGCCAGCTTCCAGAGTAAATTGCTCGTCGGATTCACGCTGGTGAGCTTCATCATCTCGTTCGTTGGGTGGCAGGGGTACCGGCTGATGGAGGACATACACCTGCGCGTGCATACCGGCCGGGCGACGCAGCACCTTCTCGACCACGTTGTGCGCGTCCAGGAGACGCTGCACGAGCATGGGGTTGTCTTGGCTCGGCTGGCAGAATCGCCGGATGCGAACGCCGCACGCGAGTTGGCGCGGCTCGCGCAGCTAGCCGAAGCCGAGGTCAACCACCTAAAGACGGTCCCGCCGCCGCCGCACGCGGTGACAGAAATCGGCGTGGCCGGAAGCGCTTTGGCGCGTGAGGCCGAAGTGCGGCTGCCGATGTTTCGTGAGGTCGATGCGCGTCTGGCGGAGCTCAGACGTGGCGTTGCCGAGATGGCGGCATTCCTGGCGGAGGGGAACGTGCCGGCGGCGCAGGCGCGGGCGGCATCGCTCCTCGCGACACAGCGGGCAGCAGAGGCCGCCGTTGGCGTGGTGGCCGGCGACATCAACCGTGCTCTCGTCGAGTGGATGGCGCAGTCGGACGACCAGAGCCACAGCCAGGAGATCTTCCTCCTGTTGCTCATGGCGCCGCTGGCCACGCTGCTGGCCATCGTTCTGGGGCAGGTATTCGCGCAGGTCGTCGTGCGGCCGGTGCACCAAGTGAATGCGGCGCTGACACGCATCGGCGCTGGGGATTTCTCCACGCGCGTGCGGGTGGAGAATCACGACGAACTCGGGCAACTGGCCGGTCAGGTGAACCGGATGAGTGAGGAAGTTGGCAGGCTTACGGCGGCGATCGAGCAGGAACGAGCCACGTTGGCCGCGGTGATGGCCAGCATGAGCGATGGACTGCTGGTACTCGACGCCGGTCAGCGCGTGCGCTACAGCAACGCGCGGGCAGCGGCCCTGCTGGAGACGACGTCACGCACACTCGTCGGTCTGACCGCCGAAGCGGTTATTGAGTCGATAGACGACGCGCTCGTCGATCCGGAAGCGACGCGCGCAACCTGGATGCGAGCGTTTGCCGCCCCGTCGAGCCAGCCGAGCTTTGAATTGGGCACACTCAGCCCGCGGCGGCGCGACGTGCAGGTGCAGGTGTTCTCCGTGGTGGACGAGGGCGGGGCCTCACGCGGCGCGGGGGTGATCCTGCGTGACGTGACTGAACAGCATGACTTGCAGCGCACCAAGGACGAACTGGTGTCGGTGGTGAGTCACGAGTTACGCACGCCACTGGCCAGCCTGGTCGGCTTCGCCGAGCTGCTCCTCACGCGCGACCATCTAGAGGTGCAGCGTCGCCGTTTCCTGACGATCATGCTCGAGGAGGGGCGGCGGTTGACGGCGTTGATCAACGACTTCCTGGACCTGCAACGGCTGGAGAGCGGGCGTCAGCCGCTCACGCTCGCGCCGGTCGACCCCGCCCGCTTGCTGGTTCGCGCGATCGAGGCCGCCGGCGACGAGCCGACGCACCCGATGGTGTTGGACGTGCCGGACGCGCTCCCCTTGGTTAATGCCGATGCAGAGCGCATTCATCAGGTCCTGGCGAATCTCGTCAGCAACGCGCGAAAATACTCCCCTCAAGGGGGTGAGGTGCGCCTGTCTGCCCGGCTGGTGGATGGCATGCTGGAGCTCTCGGTGGCCGATCAGGGGCTGGGCTTGCCGCCCGATGCGGTCCCCCGTCTCTTCAACAAGTTCTTCCGCGTCGACAACTCCGACCGCCGGACGATCAGCGGCACCGGCCTCGGTCTGGCGATCTGCCGGCAGATTGTGGAGGCGCATGGCGGGAGGATTTGGGCCGAGTCGGCCGGCCTCGGCCTGGGTTCACGCTTCTGCTTTACGTTGCCGCTGGCCGCCGCCGGTGCCACCGGGGGAGATGTGCTTATCGTGGAGGACGATCCCGGTTTCGGGCACCTGCTGGAAGCGGAGCTGGTGGTGCGGGGGATGACGGCGGTGTGCGCCGGCAGCGCCGCGGCGGCGCGAGCGTACGTTTCCAGAGTTCGCCCTCATGCCGTGGTGCTCGACTTGCTGCTGCCCGCCGATCAGGGCGAACAGCTCCTGGCGCAACTGCGCGAGACCGGACTGGGACCGGTGCCGGTGGTGGTGGTCACGGTTAAGGATGTCGACGACGACGAGCGAGCGCGGTTGGGGGCGCTGGGCGCGATCGCGGTGCTCCAAAAGGGGCCGCAAGCGGCTTCGCGCGCCGCGGAGGCCGTCCGGACCGCGCTGGCCGGTGACGCCGAACAGCCCAACAGAGAGGAGGTAACGGTGGTATGAATAGGGTGCTGATCGCCGACGACGAGCCGAACTTGCGGCTGCTGGTGTCGGCGACGATTGCTTCCGAGGAGTGCGAGGTGGTCGAGGCGGCCGATGGCGACGAGGCCTGGGCATTGATCGAGCAGAACCCCCCGCGCGTCGCGCTCCTCGACGTGCAGATGCCGGGGCGTACCGGGCTCGAGCTGGCGCGGGCGATCAAGGAACGGTCTGACCTAGCGGGAATCACGGTCATCATGCTGACGTCCAAGGCCCAGCAGGCGGACATTCAGGCCGGGCTGGCCGCTGGGGCCGACGTCTACCTCACCAAGCCGTTCTCTCCGCTTGAGCTGCTTGGTGTTGTCGAGCATGCGCTGGAGACGGCATGAACTGGCAGCGAGCCGCGGCGGCCGACGCTGCGCTGCGGGCCGTATTCGCGGCTTCGTTCGAGCCGAATGGGGCGCCGGCGGTCCCTGACGAAGGCGGCTGGAGCGGCTCGCCAGCGCGTGCCTCCAACCAGCCAGATCCCTTACATTCTCCAGATACCCAACTCTTGCTGTACGCTCGCGACCTGGCCCGCCTGCAGCGGCTGCGCCGCGCCTACGAGCGCTTCCTCCCCGCCTCGCTCGATCCGGTGGCGCCACGACCGGAGCCGCCCGCTGTGCGAACGGCGTCGGCACTCTTCACCGACATGCGTGGCTTCACCGGTCTCGCGGAGCGGTTCGCCGACGATCCAGCGGGGTTGCTCAACGTGGTGAATGCGCACTTAGCAGCGGTGGTCGGCGCAATCAGGCGGTGCGGTGGGGTGATCGAGAAGTTCGTCGGTGATGGCGTGCTCGCTACGTTCGGCGCGCGAAACGAGCTGCAGGACCATTGCGAGCGCGCGCTGGCGGCGTCGTTCGCCGTGGTGGGTGCCAATGAAAGCCTCAATCGACGCCGAGCGAAGGAGTGGGGCTTTCGTGTCGAGGTCGGCGTGGGAGCGGCTGCCGGGAAAGTGGTGGTAGGCACGGTGGGCACGCCGGAGCGCGCCGAGCTGGGTGTACTGGGTGACCCATTGAACATCGCCGCCCGGCTGGTGGCGCGCGCCAAGGCGGGTGAAGTTCTGCTGGCCGCGAGCGTCTACCGCGGTGCCGCCCGCCACGTGCGCGCCGACCTCTTCGGCGACTCCGCCGTGCGCGGCCGGGCCGGTCAGGTCGAGATCTACCGCATCGCGCTGCTACGGCACACCTAAAGCCGGTCGTCGGGTGTGGCGCCATGATCAGCAGCGCGGAAAGGGCAGCCACGAGAGGCAGCCTGCCCAGGTGCCACACCCTAGCGCATGCTATCGCTGGATTGTGGACGAGGCTGGTTCTCTGGGGCGCTCGACTGGTGTAAAGTGCGACTTTGCCACACGCTTGCTGCCTCCGTGACAGCGCTACTTCGGCCCCTGTGGTGCCTGCCGCAACAGGTCGTTGGCCTTGCGCACCACCTCGGCCACCACCTGCCGCACCGGCGCTTCGCCTCGCCACGCCGGCCGTAGCCCGTCGAGAATCTCGTCCTGGAGCTCCACGTACGCCGTGGACATGGTGCTGGTGGTGGCATAGTCGCCGAGGTCCGCGTTCACGCCGACGTGGTCGGGCGGGCGTATCTGCGCATAGTCCTCCCGGTTCTTCTTCCACGCCGGAATCTCCAGGATGTCCGGATCACGCACCTTCCAGGCCTCGTGGTCCGGCCCGCCCCCGGCGGCGATCCAGCCCCACACCAGTTCCGGATACTTGCTCGCCTGCATGCCCGTGAACACGTTCGCGCCGATGAAGCCGCCCGCCTTGCCCCCGTCATTCGGCCGCGGCAGCGGCGCGTAGTCCCACCGCAGGCCGGCCTTGTTCGCACCCACCAGGCCGCTCAACTGGATGGAGATGGCGATCTTGCCCTGGTTGAAGTTTCCGCCGTTGTCGCCGGGTAGCCCTGCCGGACGCTTGTCCCCGGTCCCATCCCAGGCGGCCGGAGCGGCCGTCTGGTCCCGATGGCGCATGTCAACCAAGAGCTGGATGAACTCGACGGCGCGGGGCTCGTCCAGCACGCACTTGGTCGGGTCGTCCAGGCGATCCATCACCCTGGCCCCGTAGGCGTAGAGCTGGCCGGAGAAGCGGCTGAGGAAGCGGGCATCCCAGGCGAAGCCGGCGCGCACGATCTGGCCGCCCTCGCGCTTCGTGAGCTTGCGGGCATCCTCCCGCAGCCGGTTCCAGGTCCAACCGCCTTGCTTGTAGTCGGCCGGTGGGTACGGCACCCCGGCCTCGTCGAAGTGATCCTTGTTGAACTGGACGATGGGGCCGAAGACTTGGGACGGCAGGCCGTACAGCTTGTTGCGGTAGTGCCCCGCGCGCCAGGCCGACTCGGAGAGGCCCTTCAGGTCAAAGCTCTTGTCCTTCCGCTGATAAGGCGTCAGCTCGAGCAGCTCGTTTCTGGCGATCAGGTGCGCCATGAAGTATTCGTCCTGCTGGGCGGTGTCTGGCGGGGTGCCGGCGGCCAGCAGGCTCTGCAGCTTCTGCCAGTACCCGACGCCGACCTCGGGGATGAGCTCCACCGTCGCCCCGGGGTACTTCGGGACGAACAGCTCATCGATGGCCCGCTGCAGGAGTCGCAGACGCGCCTCGCTGCTCCCCTTCACTACATGCTGGAGGGTCACCCCTTGATAGGTCCGCTGCTGGCCCTCCACCGGGGTCTGCCTGGCCAGCGGGTTACAGGCTGCGGCGAGCAGGCCAACGGTGCTCCCGCCCATTCCGACGACGAACGAACGACGCGAGATGGATTCTGTTTTCATGGTCTACCTCCGTTTCCGTATCTGCTCGTGCTTGCCTCCAGGGTGCGGCGGGTTCATCTTCCTTATTTCATTTCCTCGTGCTTGCCTCCAGGGTGCGGCGGGTTCATCACCCAACCATTCGTGCTCTCCCTCTTCTCTCGTTTCCGATTAGCGGCCCGCCGGCGCGGGCCGAGGCTAGAGGTCCCTGACGCAGCGAAAACCGATCGTCTGGCCGCGGTCCAGGGCGGCACCCATCTGCAAGAAGCGCACATGGTGGGTCACAGGCTGCGCGCCCCCCTGGCGGTAGAAGCCGGTCCGGTACCGGCCGGCAGCCGGACGCGGCATCGGCCAGCGCCGAGCATAGATCGACTCGTGTGCGTCGAGGCCGCGCTCGTCGATCCGGTAGAACGAGCCTCCCTTCAGGATCAGGTAATAGTGGTGGCCGTCGTCGTACTGGTCGTCGGTTAGCTCCCACACGTTGCCGCACAGGTCCAGGCAGCCGTAGGAGCTGGCGCCGTCCGGGAAGGCCTGTACCGGCGTGGTGTCGGGCCCCTCCCCGTTGCAGCGCCAGGGTTCGTACACGTTGCCCCAGGGCCAGCGGCGCCGGTCGCTGCCCTGGGCGGCGCACTGCCACTCTGGCTCGGTGGGCAGCCGCTTCCCCGCCCAGGCCGCATAGGCGCGGGCATCGTCGATGCTCACGTACACGACCGGATGGTCCGCCTTGTCCGAGGGATACGTCCCGTCGATCCAGTGCCTGAGGAAGTTGGTGGGGTCGGCCGGCCGGTAGCCGCTGGCGTCCAGGAACCGCTTGAACTGGGCATTGGTCACCGGAAAGCGGTCGATCAAGAACGGGCGCAACTCCACCTGCGCCGTGTAGTTGTCGTCGGGGTGGTAGCAGGCGAACGGCTCCGGCTTGTCGCAGGACTCGACCACTAGCCGGTACGGACCGCCCGGGACCCGCACCATCTCGACGGCGTCGTCCCCACTGCCTCCCTGTCCTTGCGCGGGTGCGCTGGGTGAAATCTTGCGTGCCACCTCGAACAGGTTCTCGCCGCCATCGCGGTCGACCGCGTCGCGGGGCGCAAAGTTGGTGGGAAGGGCTGCGCCGCCCACGGTCGTGATGTCCAGGTGGTTCCCCTCGGCGTCGAGCGCCTCCACGACGAGCCGGGCGGTGTCCAGGTCGGCCGCGTCATCGAGCGGGACGCGCCACGCGTCGCCGCCGGTGCGCTCCACCGGCAGCGGCGCAGCGGCTTCAGCCGTGACCAGTTCGGCCCGTACCGAAACAGCGGGGCGCGGCGCCGTGAGCCTCACCTCAAGCCCGGCTGGACCGCGGGTCGCCGCCAGCAGGCGAGGAAAGACGCCGATGCAGGCCGGCACGTCAAGCGCGATGGGGACCGCCAGCCGGGCCTCCCCGGCCACCACCTCCGGCGCCAGCTCCTTCCGGTGCCATAGGTCCACGTAGCGAGCGTCTGGCCGGTGCGGCACGGCAAGCACCGGCGCGCCCACCGGCACGTCGGCCACCGCCAGCAGCGTGAACAGCGCCTTGTCGCCCGCCGGCCAGCGGTTGGCGTAGACGCCCGGGTGGAGCGTGGGGACGAGCGGCTCCCATTCCAGGCTGGAGAAGGCATCCGCGTTCGCCCGCAGAATGGCGCCGCAGCGCTTGGCCACGGCGCGGCTGGCGGGACCCCACACCGTCCAGGAGCCGTAGTGGGGCTCCCACACGTAGAAGCCCTGGCCGTTGAACAGCGCCTGGGCCAGCAGCCGGTGATGGTTGCCCGACCAGCGTTTGGCCAGGTGCACGTTGTGCAGCGGCAGAATGTACTTCAGCCCATCGACGAAGAGCGCCGGCTCGTTGTTGGCGCGGGCCTGCTGCGCCCAGCTCGACAGGTGCTCCTGTAGGTCTTGCTTTGTGGGCGGCGGCCCCTCGGAGGTAAAGCCGATGCCGGGCCGGATGGCATCGGCGGCCTCGCGGAAGCCCGGCGGCACCCAGTACCCGGTATCGATGAAGGCGCCGTCCATGTCTGTCTCGCGGAGCAGCTCCTCCAACCCGGCCACGTGGTCGGCGGGATAGACGCTCTGGCGCGTGCAGGTGTCCCACGGGCGGTAGTCGTAGACGACGCGGCTGCCGTGGCGGTGCGCCTCCGCGACGAACGCCCGCAGCGCCGCCAGGCCGCCGGGCACGTCCCGGTGCAGGTCATACTGGTTGCGGTCGTCGATGCCGATGCGCGGGCTGCCTTGGCAGAGCATGATCAGGTCGAAGTTGCCCAGCTCCCGCTCCGCCCGAGCGAACCACTCGTGATACCGGTAGCCGCCGCGCCGTTCGTCGTAGAAGTCGTGCTCGTAGCAGAACATGTAGCCGGCGATGAAGCAGCGGTGCAGCCAGCGCAGGTCCTCGCGCTGGTAGAGCGACAGGTCGAGCCCCGCCAGGAAGCGGCGGCGCTGGTCGGCCAGCCAGGCGCGCCACCCGCCCGCCGCTTCGCCGACCACGAGCTCCAGCGTGCTCTCTGGATCAGACTCCTGGCCGGCAAGCGAGAACGGCATGCGTGGCTCACGGCCGCGGACGAAGTCCGCCGCCAGATCCTCGCTGTAACGGCTGAGCCACAGGAACGCGTCCGGCCCGTTCTCCCTGGCCTTGAGGTGCAGCGCCGTGCCGGTGGGGAAGAACTGCGTCCGCCACAGGGCGATCCGCGGGCGGCCCGGCAGGAACACCGCACCGTCCGTCCGGCCGCCCACCAGCCCGCGGAACTCCGGATCATGCAGGGCGACCGCCGCCCGGGCCGCGCCCGCTGCCCGAGAGGTGAGGGCCGCCACGAGCGGAAAGCGCACGCGGACCGGGCGCGGCGCGCCGTCACACCCAACGGTAAGGGACAGGGCGCCATCGGCGGTTACACGCAGCGTGCCCTTGACTCTCAGACCGCTCGCCTCGTCGCCGAATGTCAGGTGCGCGGCGGTGAGCCCTCGGCCGCCGGCTGGCGGTGCCGTGCCCGCGGCCACTTCCGTAACCAGTTCCGTGACCAGCTCACGCGAGCCCATCCAGCGCCCGCGGTGCTCAACCTCGAACAGGTTAATCGGCTGCTCGAGCAACCGCGTCCCGGACGCGACGTGTGTCACCGCCGCCAAGGCGTAGCCCCGGCCCACCGGCGCGAGTGCCAGCGCGA
>JACQGX010000105.1 GCA_016199265.1 Chloroflexota bacterium
GGGGGGTGAGGGCAGCCCACCGATCGTCGTCAACTCCGCCGGCTGCGGCGCGATGCTCAAGGACTACGCCCACCACGTCCGCGACGATCCCGCGTGGGCCCAGCGCGCCAAGGCCTTCTCCGCCCGCGTGCAAGACGTGACCGAGTTCCTCGCCGGCCGCGAGCTGCCGCTACGTCATTCGCTGGACGTGACAGTCACCTACCAGGAGCCCTGTCACCTCGTCCACGCGCAGCGCATCTGCCAGCAGCCCCGCGCGCTCCTCACGTCGATCCCTGGGCTCGAGCTGCGCGAGATGGCCGAGAGCACGCTGTGCTGCGGCAGCGCCGGCGTCTACAGCGTGACCAATCCCGATACCTCGCGGCAGCTCCACCAGCGCAAGCTCGACCACGCGCTCGCCACCGGCGCCCAGATCATCGCCACCGCCAACCCCGGCTGCCTGCTCCAGCTCCAAAGCGGTCTTACCGAGCGTGGTTCCAGCGTGGAGGTCAAACACATCGTCGAACTGCTTGACCAGGCTTCGACTCCTCTCTCCCCTTGTGGGAGCGAGGCTCGTACGCCCCCTCTCCCCTTGTGGGAGCGAGGCTCGTACGCCCCCTCTCCCCTTGTGGGAGAGGGGGAAGGGGGTAAGGGGTGAGCCCCATCGCCGCCGACCTGCGCCGCCTGCTCAGGCACAGTCAGGTCGTCGACGCCCCGGCAGAGCTGCGCACGTACGCCTACGACGCCTCGTTCCGGACGCAGCTCGCGCCACACGCGCCCGACGTCGCCGTCATTGCCCGATCTGAAGAAGACGTCTGCGCGCTGATGCGCTACGCCTGCGAGCGCAGCATCCCGGTCACGCCGCGCGGCGCCGCCACGGGCCAGACCGCCGGCTGCGTCGCGCTCAAGGGCGGTATTGTCCTGGCGCTCAACGCGATGAACCGCATCATCGAGATCGACGTGCCGAACATGCAGGCAATCTGCGAGCCGGGTGTCGTCCACGCGCAACTCAACGAGCAGCTCGCGCCGCACAAGCTCATCTTTCCGCCCGATCCAGGCTCGACGCGCATGGCCACCGTCGGCGGCATGGCCTCGACCAATGCCCACGGCATGCGCGCGGTCAAGTACGGCCCTACCGGCGCCTGGGTGCTCGGCCTGCACGTCGTCCTCCCTGACGGCGAGTTGATCGAAACCGGCTCGGCCGGCTCACGCGCCAAGCAGTCGTCGGCCGGGCTCGAGTTGACGAAGCTTTTCGTCGGCGCCGAAGGCACGCTCGGCGTCATCACCCGCCAGCGCCTCAAACTCATGCCGATCCCGCCGGCGCGCGCCATCGTCCTCGCCCTGTTTGATGTGCTCGAGAACGCCGGCAAGGCCGTGCAGGCGGTCTTCGCCGCCGGCATCTCCCCCTCCGCGATCGAGATCCTGGACCAGCGCTGCATCCGCGCGGTCAACCTCTACCGTCCAGCGATGCAGTTGTCCGAAGTCGAGGCGCTCCTCCTCTTCGAGGTCGACGGCAATCCCGCCGGCACGCGCTGGGATGCCGAGCAGATCGTCGAACGCGTGCGCCCGCTGGCGCGCAGCGTCGAGTGGTCGAGCGAGCCGGCGCGAATCGCCGCGCTTTGGGAAGCGCGCTCGGTCGTCGGCGCGGCCGTGGGGGTGCTCCGTCCCGGGTCCAGTCGCGCCTACTGCGGCGAGGACATCTGCGTTCCGGTGGCCGTGATTCCGGAGACGCTGCGTGCGATCCAGGACATCAGCGCCAAGCACCGCATCCCCATCGCCACCTACGGGCATATCGGCGGCGGCAGCCTGCACCCCGGCCACCTGATCGACGGCCGCGATCCCGACGAAGTGCGGCGCGTCCTGCTCGTCGCCGACGAGGTCCATGGGCTCGCGCTCCGCGTGGGCGGCACCACCACCGGCGAGCACGGCGTCGGCGCCGTACGTGCGCAGTACATGCCCGGCGAGCATGGCCCCGCCCTCGCCGTCATGCGCCGGATCAAGCACGCGCTCGACCCCACAGGCATCATGAACCCCGCCACCATCTTCCCCGACGACGTGCCGCCGCTATCGGCCGAGCGCCCCACCACCGCGCCGGTAGGCGCACCTGCTCACACCGGCTTAGATCCAGGCTAACGTCGGAGTGGACCATCACCCTCTGAGCGATACTGCGTCGCTTGCTCGTGGGTAATGCTCGTTGCCCCACCGTGTTGCTCAGGCGCGTCTCCTTTGGCAAGCTATCGGCATGCGTTCACTGCCATTAGGCCCGACACCGAGCGAATCGCCGAGCGCTCCAGCGCGCGACCGCCCCGCTTCCATCGCCGGGGCCTTCCTCGACGTCTGTCGCCGTACCCCGGACAAGCCGTGCCTCCTCTTTGAAGGCGAGACGTACAGCTACGCGCACCTCCGCGAAGAGGTCGTCCGTTGGGCGCGCGCCCTGCGCTCGTGGGGCGTGCAGCCCGGCGACCGCGCGGCGCTCTTTCTCGAGAACAGTCCCACATTTGTTGCCGCCTACCTCGGAGCGCATCTGGCCGGGGCGATCGTCGTGCTCGTCAACACGCAGTACCGCCAGGTCGAACTGCGTCACATTCTGGGCGACGCCGAAGCCCGGCTGTGCATCACCGGCCCATCGGGGCGGGCCGAACTTGAGCGCGTTGTGGCGGATCTGCCTGCGCTCGAAGCGGTGGTGGTTGTAAGGAGCCCCCTCACCCCTAGCCCCTCTCCCACCAGGGGAGAGGGGAACGA
>JACQGX010000109.1 GCA_016199265.1 Chloroflexota bacterium
CCTTGAGGTCCGCCTCGACTCCGGCGCGGCAGTCGTCGTGCGCCACCACCGCGGGCGCGGCCAGCTCCACTCGGGTGGGTACCAACACGGCGTGGGAGGAGCCACTCGGCTTATCCTTCGAGGGGGTGCGCACCCCCTCGGGCGAACTGGTGTGTGGGGCGCGCCAGCGCGACCGGCGCGGGCACGGGGGTCACCTCCCGGCCATCGTTGCCGGCCGCCGCCCAGGCCGTGACGGCCGTGACCAGCTTCTGCACCCGGGAACTGGACGTGAACTTGCCCGTCACGTGGTGACCGCGCTCGAGCAGCCAGTTCAGCATCGCCTCGCCGCCCCAGCCACTGTCCAGGCGCCACTCCGTCCGCGCCCGCTTCGCTCGTGCCTCCGGCGTGTCGCCCTCCAGCCCGAGCAGCCGCTCCGTCGCCGCCACCGCGGCGGTGAGCCCCTCCAGGCGCTCGGCGGTGGTGCCGGGCACCCCGTCTTCCCAGACCGTCTCCTGGGAGGCCGCCCCTCGCACGCGCACCAGCTTGCGGCCGGTCTTCGCGCGCGACCGGCCCATGTCCCCCCATTCGGAGCCCTCGGCCCGTTTGCTCGCCGGCAGCGGCGACAGGTCGAGGTCCAGATCCAAGATGTCGCGCGCGAAGGTATGCCGGCGGGCCGCACGGTAGCGCACGAAGGTCGCCTCCACCACCGCGCGCAGCGCGGCCACCTCGTCCGGGGTGGCGGCGTCGAGGGTGGCGGCGATTGGCGACCGGTCGGCTTCGCGAGGCGCCGCCCGGCACCCTGCAGGCGGCCCGCCGCGCCCGCTCGCCCCGCAGCGTCGTGCCCACGTGGTACACCGACTTGGCCCCGGCCAGGAGGGCGACGAACCGCATCTGGCGCTGCTGCACCGGCGGGTACTGCCGCACCTTCTGCGTGAGCGTGAGGTTCTCCTGCCACGGCCGGACGGACCCGACCAGGCCCAGATGCGCGCCCAAGACGCACCGGCTCGCGTGGGCACTGTCGTACCAGCGCCGCCCTCTCGCGCGCGGCTACCATTCCTCATGGGGACACCGCCTCAGTTGGACTTGAGACCACACTCAAAGCCTGTCTGAGGGTGTCCCTCGCCCCACCTCGCCTCTCCTTGCCCGCTCCAAAGTGCCTCCCCAATCACTTTGGGCTGAAGCTTGGCAGTTGCGTTGGCCTGGCGTCTGCAGCCGCGGCTCGGGTCGGCCGCGCTTGAAGGGGAGCGACATCAACTCGAGCCGGGTGCGAGTGACGGGGTGCACCGGTGTGCGGATTCCGGAGGGGCAGACGGCACCTCCTTTGCGCGGAGGAGCAGCCCGGTTGGCTCCCATCGTGTGTCCGCGTGTCGGCGTGGCGTTACGGTGTTTGACAGTGCGTTCCCCACCGGCGACAATCCAGGTGGATGGCGGGGATGCGGATTCGGGCTGTGAACTTCTTTCCGGCCAGGTTAGGGGAAGGAAAGACGCTCCCGCAGGTATTTCAATGCGACGACGGCCGCTTCTGGGTGCTCAAGCTACCGGGAAGTCCGGGAGCGGCGCCGTGGGAACTGTGTGCTGACTGGATAGGAACGGCGCTTGCAGGCATGGCCAAAGCACCTGTACTCGAATGTGGTCTCGTCCAGGTCGGCCTCGATGCCATCTGGACGCTGCCGGATGGGCCTGCCCAGTGGGCGAAACCAGGCACGGCGTTCGGCACCGTGTTCCTGGAGCAGGCACGGCCGGTGACCGGGTCAACGGTGATCGAGCACGGCCTGTCGCCGCTCAACCGGATGCGTATCGTTGCCACCGACACGTGGTTGGATGTGCTCGATCGCCAGAAACCCCAGCGAGGTGGCTGGAATCTGCTCGAGGACACGAGCGGCGAGACGCCACGCGTGGTCGCGATCGATTACGGCATGGGGCTCACCGAGGTGCTCAGTATCGTGCTGGCGCCGCCGTCGATGGAGAGCCGCGTGCCGGAGGCGTGGCGCCCCTCCCTGCGGGAGGAGGATATCTCGGCGGCCGTCGCCGACATCCGCGCTCTCTCCGCTGAGCCGATCCAGCACGTCGTGGATGCCGTGCCGGAGGACTGGCGTCTAGGGGTTCCAGGGCTCGGCAAGGTGCCGGCATACCTGTTGCAGCGACAGACAGCGTTGGACGCGTGTCTGCGGAAAGGGTTAGGGCCATGACAGACACCGTGACTGGCGAGGCGCAACGCTTCTTCTACTCGGTCGTGCGTATCGTGCCCGATCCAATCAAAGATGAAGCGATCAACGTCGGAGTCGTCGTCACCCCCGTCGAGGGCGAGGGCGGCAGGATGCGCACGCACCTCGGCGGCCCGGTGCGCTCCCGCATCCGGGCGGTCCAGCCTGGGTACAACTTCGAGGCGCTGTGCTGGTCATTGCAGGACCTGGAGTCTGCGCTGGGGATCGATCGCCGGATCCGGCTTGGGGAGGCGCCCGGGCCGTTCGCTGGACCAGCGCTCCTGGAAGCTGTCGCGCAGCGCCTCGGCAACCAGTTGCAACTGACGGAACCGCGTCGGTTTCTCGCACCCACGATCGAGCAGGCGGTTGATCGACTCTTCAGCCGCTATGTGACCTGGCGACTTCCCCGCCGCCGGCGCGGTGCACGCCTGACCCATGCCGCGCTCCGCGACCAGATTCTGCAGGTGGTGGTGGCGTGGGAGAGTCCCGGGGTGCACGTCGAGCCCGGCGGCGTGCTGGCGGGGCGAAAGGCGACGCATCCGGTCGACATTGTCATCAGCAACGGCCATCCACGGGCGGCACTCTTCGCCGTGCCGACGTACCGTGGGGACGACGAACTGCCGTACCTGTATCGAGATCGCATACCGACGATCGTGCACGATGCCCCGGAGGACGTCCACGTCTACGCGGTGCTGCCAGACCTGTCGGAACCTGTCGAGGCGCACGAACGGCAGTTCGCGGAGGAAACGCGGCGGCTGCTCAGCGAACTGCCGCGCACGCACACGCTCGAGGTCAGCCAACTTGATCGGGTGCGCCCACAGGTGGAGCGACTATTGGCAGAAGCGTGATCTGCCGCAGGCGGCGAGCCGCCGCGCGGGCCCTGCTGAGCCTGCTCGAGCCCAAGCGCAAAGACGGGCACGCCGCGTTTGCGGGGTGCCGTATCGCCGTGATTACGGCCAGCGGCGCAGGCCCGGGCGGTCGGTGCGGGCCCGCAGCAGGGCGCCGGTGGAGTCGGTGACGTAGAGCGTCTGGAGCGCCTCATCGCCGAACGTGCAGTTGGTCGGGTGGTGCGGCACCGGGTGAGTGCCATAGGAGTGGGCAGGTATTTTGTTCGAGATGGGTGAGGACGGCTGCCGAAACGGCACAATGAACGGGATATCCCACACCGGTCCCTTGCGAGGTTTGGGCATGCCGTCCTCGTACGCACGGTACCCGTTGGTGGCGTCGTGGCTCCAGGCGATGGCGGTTACGACGCATCCCACTGCCCTGGTCGCCCTGGCGCACCTCGTCACCGCGTTGCTCTGCGCGCAATCGTTGCGGCCGAGTGCCTGGATGCGGGCGTTGCTGAGCGAGAGAGACGTCCCCGCGGCGCAGCGGTACCCGCGCGTGCGTCGCTCCTGGGCGCGGCGGTGGCTCACGTCCGCCGGGCTGACGCCGTGCCTGCTGCGCGCGGTACTGGTGCTGGTGCGGGAGGCGCCGCGGGCGGTGGCCGTCGCGGGCGCGGCGGGAAGGGGGAGGTGTTCACGCTGGGGGTGGTGTGGTGGGGACGGGTGCTGCCGGTGGGCTGGGCGGTGCTGCCGTACCCCTGGCCCAAGCAGCCGTGCACGCCGACGGTCTGCGCCCTCCTCCGGCGTGTGGCCGCGGCG
>JACQGX010000020.1 GCA_016199265.1 Chloroflexota bacterium
CAATTGCGCTGCCCGCACGCGAGGTGTTCACCGGCGGCTGCTCGAGCGGTCTCATTTCGGCCAACGTCAAGGTCTCGGCATCGGTCCGAGTCGGCAACCTGTTCTGTGGCTGTTAGCAAAGATGCGGACAGCGCCTGCGCTCGCAGGCGCTGTACCAAATCCACCAGTCACCCTGCCGAGTGATCGACACCGTAGAGACGTAGATTGGTGAACGCAAAGAAGACGCTCACACCTGAGCAACTCGAGGCGCAGATTGCGTTGACGCTTCCGCCACGCGAGCTGTTATCGCTGGTCAACGTCAACGGCAACAAAGTGTGCATCAAGGCGAAGCTCTAGCGAACCCGCACAAGCCCAACTCAGCGTGTCTCTTGCGACCGGCACCGTGCTCAGGGCAACCTAAGCACGGTGCCGGTCGCTTTGTCGTGTCGCGGTGCTCCGTCCTGCTCGCGTCGCCACCAAATGATCGGATTCAAGCAGAACTGGTGTATCGGCGTGTATACTGACCTGTAACTTTTCGAGCATTGGCGCGCGCGACGGCGCCGCAGCTCTCATCGGACCGCTCCGGCTGTGCCGCCCCAACCCGCGGCCGGAGCGTAGGAGGCAGCCGGAATACCGGCTGCCTCCTTTTTTGCGGGCGGGCTCACGCCGCGAGGGGACTACTCTGCTCGAGGTGCGTACGCAAGCAGTCCAGGTCGGTCCACCACGTGCCGTCCTGCTCGACTTGATTCGCCAGCAGAATGCAGAGCAGATCCATCTGATCGCTCTGGCGGCGCAGGAGCACTCGGTCCCCCTCAACGCGGACGACCTGCGAGCTCGAGCGCGACTGCACCGAGTGGGCCAAGCGCCGCAGCGCCACCTCGTCCACGCCGGCCGGTGCGCCCCGCAACAACCCGGCCAGTTCTCTGTTGTCCAACCGTAGCATTGTTCCCCGACTCCTTACGCCGAGCACCGACGCTCTACGTTACGAGAGAGCAATAGTCGTGCCAGCAGTTGCCGCCATTGGACGTCACAAGTCGTCATATGGCGGCTCACATACGCTAACGTTGCGGCCACCCCAAGGTGACGCGGTCGCCGGAGATTCGGTGAGGCGAATGCCGTCCAGGGCCGCTACTTGACGGGGTGCAGGCAGATGTTCCAGATGTCAGAAGGATGTGTAGGGGCGTATCGACATACGCCCGCCCGCCGCCCCTGGGCGTATCGCCATACGCCCCTACACGTCCTCCCCGCATCCGGAACTATTGCGTACACCCTACTCAACGTGGACGGTCGTGTTGGGGAAGCGCCCCTTCCACGAGCTCCACCACTCGGTGACGACGTCGAGCCGCTCCAGTGGCGTCGCCAGCGCACCCCGTAGACTGCTGACCGGCTTGCCGGTGCGGTCCCACCACACCGTGCGCTCGGTGTTGGTGAGATAACGGCTGTCGCTCTCGTCGGCGACAAGCGTAACCGACCGCCCGGCGCTCTGGCGCCGGAAGACCGTCGGGTGCCCGGTGCGGGGATCGACGACGATCGCGATCGGGCTGCCGCCCAGCTCGTCGTTGAGCACGCCGAGGCGCCGGATCATCTCGATAGGATAGGCGCGCGCCTGTCCGGCCACGACAACGCCGAGCACCACCTCGCGCTCGGGAAGGTCGTCCATCTGGCCGGCGACGGTCAGCAGCGGCGGGAAGTCGCGCGGGAGGACCGGCACGTCGATCTGCATCACCCGCTCGGGGAAGCGCACATCCTTTAGGCGATGCAGCCCGAGGTCTCGCAGCCCAACTTCGGGCGGCAGCACGTCGCGGACGAGCTCGGCGGTGGCGAGCGAGAGCAGGATCTGACCGCCGTGCCCGATCGCCAGCAACCGTGCGACGCGATTCAACGGCGTCCCGAAGTAGTCGCTGTCGCGCAGCTCCGGCGCGCCGGTGTGCACCGCCATCCGCACCTTGACCGTGCCGATCGCCGGATCCCACTTTTCGTTGTGCAGGCCGTGCTGCGACCGGATCGCGGCCGCAATCGCCGCCGGTGCGGTCGCGAATGCGACACAAAAGGCGTCGCCAACGGTCTTGAAGATATGGCCGTTGTGGGCGGCAATTGCCGTCCGCATGATGGCGTCGTGCCGGGCGAGCACCGCCGTCATGGCCTGCGGGTTGCGCTCCCAGGACTTGGTGCTGCCCTGGATATCGGTAAATAGGAACGTGACGGTGCCGCTCGGAATATCTGCCATCATGCCCGGTGCCGCATCGCTGGTGGTCTCAGTGCGGAGTGTACTGTCGGCGCGCCCAAGAGTCAATGCTGCGGCCGCTTTGACCAACATTCTGGCACCTCATTCGTTACATCAACAGCGTGCTTGGGCCATCGATCACAGCGGGAGGCGCTCCCCGCTCACGGTTGCGGTCGCACCGTCTCTGGCCTCTCACGGCGGCCGACGTGTTGCTGCTGGCAGCGGCCTGGCTGACGCTGTTCTTCATCGGAAGGTTGCTCGACCAGCAGCGCACCGCGCCGGCGGCTGCGGCTCTCCCTGGCCGCGCCGCGGCTCGGCCGGCAGTCCCGGCGACTAGCCTGACGGCGATCCCGGTAGCCGCCTCGACCGTGACTTCGTCGGTGACCCCGCCGGCGGCCGTTAGACCCACGGCCGCCGCGGCGACTGCCCGGGCGCCGCTGTCTGGGGTGTCGCCGCCGGCGACTTCCGAGGAGGTGCCGCCGGCAGCCAAGATGCAACGCGTCGACGTGGAATTGCGAACGCTGCAGCGCACGTGGGTGCGTGCGCTGGTCGACGATCAGGTGGTGCTCGAAGGTACGCTGCTGCCGGGCCAGGTACGGCGCTGGTCCGGCGAACAAAACGTGAGCATGAGGATCGGCAACGCGGCGGGCGTCGCGCTGACGGTCGACGACGAGCCCCTGAGCACGCTGGGCCTCCCCAACCAGCCGGTCGACCGTACGTTTACGCCGCGCGGCGCTCGCTGAGGTACTCCTTCAAGCACTGCTGAACGCGCAGCACCTCCTGGAGCAGCGGCTCGTAGGTGACGCGGCGCAGTACACGCCCGTCGGGTACGAGGTCCCACAGCCCAAAGAGCATGTACTCCCCGCTGTGCCAGTCCGGCATGTCGACAATCGGATACAGACAGATACCGGCGATCGGAACGCCCTCTTCCAAGAGCTCGAGCACGTCGTCGACCACATCACGCAGCCACACCGGACGCAGCTCGCGCCAGCAGCCCGTCTCGCTGATCAAGATCGGGTGGCCGGGGTAGCGCCGGGCGACGTCGCGCAGCATGTCGCGGAACGGCTTGCGCCGCGGGTCGTCGTAGTCGAGCGTCGTCCCCCGTGTGTGCTCCCACTGCCCGCTGAGATAGTAGTTGACGCCGACGATGTCGAGGTGCTCCCGACTGCCGCCGAGCTCGGGCAACGCCTTGCCGGCCAGCATATCCCACGCTTGCCACTGGAAGGTGTTGAAGCACGCGGCGTCCTCGGCGAGGTGCGGCGCGTCGAGCGGTGCGACGGCGTTGCAGATCGGATCGACGTTGACCATTCTCGCGCCGGGATCGGCGCCGCGGATGGCTTCGATGCCGGCGATCGCCGCGCGCATCAACTGGCGCTTGAACTCGAGCCCCCGTCCCCGCTCAAACGGCGCGAACCAGGCTACCTCGCCGCCCGCCCACGCATAGAACGACGGCTCGTTGACCGACGTGTAGAACCGCGTCCCCGCGCTGCCGGTGCGGCGCACGAGGTAGCGGGCGAACGCGTGGCAATAATCCGCGAAGCGAGGCACGAAGTCGTCGCCGAACGGATGGAGATACGTGGGGAAACCGTAGTGGAAGAGGTCCCAGATCTGGGTGATGCCGTATCGCTGCCCCGCCTCGATAAAGGGGATGACCGGACGGAAATCGTAGCGACCCTTGCGATCGATCCGGTACCAGGGCACTCCCTCTCGGACGGTGAGCAGCCCGAGCGCCCTGACGCGCGCGTAGTCCTCGTCGACCAAGCGATCGTGCTGCGTCATGCGCGCCAGGTCCTGTCGCTCTCCCTTGGTGTTTACATGCGTTGAACACTCGAAGCCTGCCTGCAAGAAGCTCGGGAATAGTTCGGTACGCGCAGGCACCTCCAATATGTCGTCTTTACGTTTCACAAGCGATTTCTCTGTCATAGCTCCTAACGGTTATGCGGCATGTGGTGATGCCATGAGTATGTGCGGTCGGGCAAGATACGTGCCGGCAGCCCACATCCGGGTGCGCCGTCCGAGCCGGCCGGCGAGCCTCGGGGGCCTCGGTATACTCGGGAGGCTCGGGCACCATGGCGGAGGCACTCGATACGAACCGCATCACACACGCCGAAGGCGTCGATCCCGGGGACCGCGGGGACCACGTCGCCATCCTGCTGCTCGCGCCCTTCGCTTCGGGCGCAGAGCACCAGACACTGGCACTCTGCCGCTATCTGCAAGATCGTTTCCGGGTCACGCTGCTGACAAGCGACGAGTTTGCCGGGCTGCTCGCCACCGATCCATTTCTCAAGGCGTATGCGGCCGGATTGACGGTGCTGCCGCTTGGCCGGGTGTTTCCGGCGTCGCGCGCCGGCTCGCCGCACGGCGCACTGGAGCGGGCGCGACTCTATCCACGCCTCCAACTCGCCCTCTGGCGGACGTTGCGGCGCCTAAACGTCACCCTCATTCACCTCATCCTTGCGCCCTCGTTCTTCGCCTATGCACCACTCTTTCATCTGCTGCCTCTGCCGGTCGTTCTGACGCTCTCTGGGGAGATGCGCTACGTGCGCTACTTCTACGGCCCGGCCAAGCGCATCGCGGTGCGGCACGCCGTCGCCTGTGCCGACCACCTCGTGGTCTGCAGCGCCGACGAGTTGGCCAACCTCGAAGCGGTCGCGCCGCGGGCGCTCGCGCGCGCCACGGTGCTCGACAACTTCACCGACGTGGCGCGGTTCTCGCCGGCGCCGGCAAAGGAACCACGAGTAACTTTCGCCGCGCGGCTCCACCCGGAAAAGGGCGCGTTGTTGTTTCTTGGCGCCATCGCCCGCGTCCACCGCGCCTACCCCGATGCGCGCTTCGCGCTAATGGGGAAAGGCGAACAGGAGCGGGAAGTCGACCGGCGCATCGCCGAGCTCGGCCTCGCGGGCTGCGTCGAGCGCGGCTTTGCGAGCGACCTGGCGCCGTTGTTCGCCCGCTCGACGATCTTCGTCTCCTGTCAGCGGCACGAAAACCTGGGCAGCTCGAGCCTGCTCGAAGCGATGGCCGCCGGCAACGCCATCGTCGCGACCGACGTGGGCAGCACCGCAAGCATCGTCGATTCGTCGGTCGGCATTCGTGTTCCGGTCGATCCAGCGGCGATCGCCGCGGCGATCGCCGCGCTGCTGGCCGATCCGGCGCGCACCGCCGCACTCGGCCGGGCGGCACGGCAGCGCGTCCTTGAACGGTACGAGCCGCAGACCTACGTCGAGCGGCTGATGCGCGTCTATGCAGCGGCCAGCCACCGCACTTGTGTGCCGGCGCGTGCCGCTGCTATGCTGGGCACCGATGGAGTTACTGGAGAGACTGCTGGCGAACGCGCCCGATGATCCTCTGTTGCTCGCGCTCGGTGCGGTGGCTCTCTGGCTGCCACTCTGCGCGCTGGGCTTGCTCGGCCTCGTCCTCCTGGCAACGCTGCAGAACTTCCTGCGACAGCACCGGAGGCCGGCGACGGCGATCGTCCTGCCGCCGAGCGAGCTGCGCCCGCTGGCCGGCCGGCGCATCATCACCGGCGCACCGCGGGCGCACGGTCTGCTCAGCATCGGCCGGCTCGTGCTCGCCGTGATCATGGTCATGGTCTCCACCGCCGTCTTCTTGATGATGACCAGAACGTGGCTGTTGAACGCACTACCGGGATAGGGGCAAAGTCCTACGTCCAACGTCCAAGGTGTTTCTCCCGGAGCGGGACGTTGGACGTTGGACGTTGGACTTAGCGGGGCGGCAGCGTGGCTAAGGCGTCGAGCGCCTCTTGGAACGTGCTCACGGCCACAACCCGACTCTTCTGGGCGCTCTTGCCCGCGTCTTCGACGTTGCCTTTGGGGACGAGAAAGAGCTCAGCGCCGGCTCGCTCGGCGGCGCGCACTTTGTACTCGACACCGCCGACCGGTCCCACCTTACCATCGGTTGAGATCGTCCCGGTGCCGGCGATCTTGTGCCCGCGGGTGATGTCGTCGGGCGTCACGGCGTTGAAAATGCCGAGCGCGAACATCAGGCCGGCGCTCGGGCCGCCGACGTCCTTGGTTTGCAGATCGAGTTCGCGCGGCAGCTCGTACTGGTACAGGTGTGTCAACACCACCAAGCCGGCGCGCGCCCGGCCCGGCTCGTCGGACGACTCGACGAGCGGCACGTCAACCGTGACTTCTTCGTCGCCGCGCCTGACGCGCAGACGCACCGTCTCGCCGGGGCGGTGCGCTTGGATCAGCGCCACGAGATCGCTGGCGGTCAGGATCGGCTGGTCGCCCACGGCGATAATGATGTCGCCGGACTGAAGCAGGCCCTTGGCCTTGCTGTACTCGGCGATCTCCTTGACCTGGGCCCCCTGGCCGGTGATCTTGACCTCGTAGCCCGCCGCACGCAGCGCCACAACCTTCGCCGCGATCTTGCTCTCGTCCATCATCTCGACGAGCAGCTTTTGGTATTCCCTCTCGCCGACGTTCTTCGGCCGCGCCTGCTCTCGAGGCACGAGGCCCGCCTCCGGACTGAGCTGGGCGAAGAGCCACTCGCCGACACTCGCCGGATCGCTGTAGATCGTCGTGAGGTACAGCGCGCCCTTGATCTGGTGCGGATACGGCCGGATCATTTGCTGAACGTCGGTCACTGGCCCGGGCATGACAAGCTGATACGGCGTTGGGATGATGAACAGGAGCCATCCGGCGAGGACGAAAGCGGCCAGCACGAAGGAGACAAACAGAACACGGGGGTTCGCCAGCAGTTCCGACAGACGGTGGGTCGCCGGCGACGAGCGGCGGGCAGCAGAGATCATCTGATATGGATACTACCGCAGCGAAGGAACGGCCCGGCGCTGCCCTCGCGTTTCCCTTCCCTCCAGGAAGAGGGTCAGGCGAGTCTACGCCGACAGATAATGACGCAAGCGGTTGCTCGCACGGGGTTCGCGGAGCTTGCGGAGGGCCTGCGCTTCGATCTGGCGGACGCGCTCGCGCGTCAGGCCGAGTCGCTCGCCGATCTTCTCCAGCGGGTAGATGTGGCCACCCCCCAGACCGAAGCGCATCTGCAGCACGAGCTTCTCGCGTTCGGAGAGCACGGCGGAGAGCGTGCGCTCGGCTTCCTGCTTGAGCAGCAGTTGGTAGGCCATGTCCTCGGGACCGCCGTCGCTCTGGTCGGTGACGAAGTCGGCGACGCTCGTCTCGTCGTCGTCGCCGATGGGTTGGTCGATCGACGCCGGCAGGCGCGCGGCGAGCCGAGTCTCGCGCACGCGGAGGCGATCGATGCCCATCTCGGCGGCGATTTCCTCGTCGGTCGGTTCGCGACCCAACTCCTGGGTCAGGCGCTGCTGGACGGCGTTGAGCTTGGTCAGTGCCTCGCTGACGTGCACCGGCAGGCGGATGGTGCGCGCCTTGTCGGCGATGGCGCGCGTGATCGCCTGGCGGATCCACCAAGTGGCGTAGGTGGAGAACTTGTAGCCCCGCCGACTGTCGTACTTCTGCTCCGCGCGCATCAGTCCGATGTTCCCCTCCTGGATCAGGTCGATCAGCGGCTGGCCGCGCCCGACGTAGCGCTTGGCGATGTTCTCCACCAGGC
>JACQGX010000108.1 GCA_016199265.1 Chloroflexota bacterium
CTCCACAGGAGACTCACCGGCCGCCCTGGTGTAGTTTGGCCGACTCTCGCTGGTGCACTTTGGCCGGCAACCCCTGGTGCACTTTGGCCGACTCTACGTGGTGCAGTCTAAGCCGTTAACTGACAGCGCCGGCCGGCGCTGGCGCTGCTGGCCGGCTCGGTGCTGACCGACGTCGCCGCGACCCAGCCGGCCGGGCCGACCGGCTTCTGGGATCGCCGCCCACGGCCGACGCCGGGCCGCCGGCGGCGGGTGCTGGCGCGGGCCGCCTGTCCAGTGGACTTTCCCTTCCCAGCGCGAATCCGCGAAAAGGCCAGCGTGAGCGCCCACCGGCCAAAGGGTTTCTGGGGCCAGCGCGCTCCGTCACACGCCGTCTCGGCCCCCAGCCACCGTCCCGGCCCATCCGAAACCGCCGCCGTAGCGGCCTGACTTACCGGAAACTAGAGAGCTGAGGCCTGGTCACAAATCGTGAGGCGTGCTCGGGGAAGGTCTGTGGAGATGATGTGGGGAGGGATGTGGCTGGACGACACCGAGGCAAGTCGGTGTCGGGCCACGCGGTGGCGGGCAGCGGCCCAAGTGGCGGTGCGCGCGCCGCCGGCCACGTTGGCCGGCGTGAGGTCGGCGGCCAGGGGGAGCCACACCGCCGCGACGGTGGTGACCAGATGCAGCTTCCAGCCGTACACCCACCCAGGCCAGCCACTCTTCGTCCAGCCGGCTTCGGTATCGATGGAGGTGTGCGGCACGAGCCCTGCCTCCCGGTCCCTTTTGTGCCAGACGCCGCCCTTCGCCCGCAGGACGGTGCGGTCGATGGCCGCCGCGCGCCCGCCGTCGTGCCACGGCTGGAGCACCGCCACCAGGTGGCGCCCCAGACAGCCGATCTGGGCGGGCAGCGTCTGGGGCAGGCGCGCCAGGCGGCGTTCCCAGGTGCGCCGGGTGGGAAAGCGGCCCTGCTCGGTCAAGAGCGCCCGCACCTGGCGCATCTCGGTCGTGGGCTCCGCGAGCATCGCCAGTAGTTCATGCACCGTGCTCAGATGGCGCACGATCGTGACTACCAGCGCCTTGAGGAACAGGCGATCCGAGTACATCGTGGGGCGGCCGCGCGGCCGCTTCGGCGGCGGGGGCGGCACGGGAATGCGGTTGACCAGCAGCACCAGCGCGACCAGGAGCGACGGCGCAGCGACCAGTTCGGCTACCATCCAGTTGCCTCCGTGTTGTGGTGTGGCAACCAAACGGTACGAGGCCGCCGCGGCCGCTGTCACGCGGCCGCGGCGGATTTATGACCAGGCCTCGGTTAACTCCGTGTCACCGCTGCGCGCGTTCTTCGAATCTAAGGAGTGGCAGGGGCGTGTCAAAGACCTGCCTGTGCTGCGTACGATTCAACAGATCGCCGAGTTGCCCGGAGTCTATCCGTACCGGCGCTACGGCGAACAGAACGAAGAGATCACGCCCATACCGCGGGATGCCTTCCTGGGTAAGGAGGACATCAAGAACGCGCTCCAGAAGTCGCAGGCCATTGCCGAGCGCGTGCTGGCAAGCTGACAGGTGGCGGTCAGCGGTCAGCGGTCAGCGGCCAGGCCCGACTTCGGGATTGGCGCGCTGGTGTTGTCATTGCCGCTACTGGCATCAAGGGCTATAATGCCGTATATAGTTGAGCGAAATACTCGACTTACTTTAGTTCAGACGCAGGGTTTACGCGCGCACAGTGGGGGGAAACTGGATGCCGCTGTTTTTGTTGGAGTTCGCGAGCACGGCGCAGCGCCGTACCGAGTTGCGGCCGTTGTTCGACGACGTTGCCCGTGCTGTGCAGCACGCGGGCGGGGAGTTCATCGAGGCGCAGGTTCCGGCCGATCTGCAGTTGGCGTACGTCATCGCCGAGCACGACGACGAGGCGACGTTGAAATCGGCGCTGCGCGTTGCCCAGCTTCCCTTGCGCGGCGTTGCCCAGGTGCGCCTCGTGGGCGCGACGCTCGACGACGTTAGGGCCGCGCGCGACGCGGCCGGCGCCGGCCATACCGCCGACTACCTGGTCGAGTGGGACTTCCCGGCCGGCCTGACGATGGACGTTTATCTCGAGCGCAAGAAGGCCAAGTCGCCCCTCTACGCGCAGGTGCCCGAGGTGCGCTTCCTCCGCACCTACGTCTGCGAGGACATGAGTAAGTGCTTGTGCTTCTACCAGGCCGCCGATGAGGCCGCCGTGCGCCGTGCCCGCGAGGTGGTTAGCACACCAGTCACCCGTCTGTCCCGGCTCGCTGAGTAGGGAAGTTCCGAGTTCCTGGTTCCGAGTTTCTCGTTGGGCATCTGTAACGAACCGGGAACTCGGAACTCGGAACTCGGAACCAGGAACTGCAAACGGATGGAACCACCACACCTACTGCTCGAACCTGAGTTGCGCGACCACGTCGTCGGCTTCTTCGAGCCGCGCGCTGCCGCCGTCGATCGCGGAGATGCCGGCATCCGTGAGAGCCTGGAGTTCCTCCACGACCGGGTGCTGCATCAAGCAACCAACGGAGACCAGCCGAACGCGGACCTGGTCCACATTGCCCAGGTCATCGCCACGGTGGCCTGGTCGGACATGAGCTCGGCGTTCACGCTGTGGTGCCACCGTATGGTGCTCGAATACCTGGCGCAGGCGCCGGCCGGATCGCCGCTGCGCACCGAGGTGCTGCCGCGTATTGCCTCCGTCGAGGTGCTGGGCTCGACCGCGCTCGCCGGCGCGATGGCGTACTACCTCGGCCAGGCACCGCTGCCGATCACGGCACAGCGCGACGGCGATGGCCTCACCCTCAACGGGCGGGTGAACTGGGCGTCGAACCTGTTTGTACCGGATTTCTTGATGGTCACGGCCGCGGCGCGCACCGGGGACGGGCGACCAGTCGTGGTTGCGCTGCCCGGCGGCGCGGACGGTGTCTGCGTTGATCCGTACCCGCAGCTTCTGGCGCTCCAGGCGACGGGCAGTTCCTCGGTAGTGATCCGCGACGCGCGTGTCGAGCCCGAGTGGATCGTGACCGACGACTTCCCGGCGTTCATCCGGCGCATCCGTCCCCCGTTCCTGCTGCTGCAGAGCAGCTTCTGCTGGGGGCTGGCGCACCGTGCCGTGACCGAAGCACGGGAGGCACTGCGCGGGGTGAACGAGGTCCTGCGCCCCGATCTCGAGCGGCTCGAGCGCACCGCGGAGCACCTGGCGGTGGCGATCCGCCGCGGAGCGAGCGATCGTGGCCAATCGATGACGATGCGCGACGTCGTCCAGTTGCGCCTCGACTGCGCGCGGCTCGCGACGACGGCGGTGGCGCTCGAAGCCAAGGCGATGGGGGGGCGCGGATACGTCAACACGGCGCCGACGGCGCGGCGGCTGCGCGAGGCCGCGTTTCTGCCGATCCAGGCGCCGACGGAAGGACAGCTCCGGTGGGAACTGGCGCACTGCGCGTAGCGGACGGTGCTAAGAGTTACCACCTCGACGGTCGCGAGCAGCCGGTCTTCCGGACGATCGATCTCTGCGTCGAGGAGGGGGAGGTCTTTGCGCTGCTGGGGCCGAGTGGGTGCGGCAAGTCAACGCTGCTGCGGGCCATCGCCGGTCTCGAGCCGCTCAGCGCGGGACGGGTGGCGATCGAGCTCGGGGGTGTGGGCATTGTCTTCCAGGACGCGCTGCTCTTGCCCTGGCTGACCGTGGCCGAGAACGTTGGGTTGGGGCTCCGCTACCGAGCCAACCGGCAGGCGCGCCACGGGGGAGAGTCGGTCGATCAGATTCTGCACGATTTCGGCCTGGCGCCGGTGGCCAGCGCTTACCCGAACGAGCTATCCGGCGGGCAGGCGCAGCGCGCCAGCCTGGCGCGGACGATCATCACCCGGCCCAGGATTCTGCTGCTCGACGAGCCGTTCGGCGCGCTCGACCCCCGCACGCGCGCCGCGTTCCAGGATTGGCTTCTGGGGGTGATCCGGCAGCGTGGTCTGACGGTGGTCATCGTGACGCACGACGTCGACGAAGCGATGTACCTCGGCGATCGAGTCGGTTTGATGTCGTCGCGTCCGAGCACCGTCACCCACGTGTGGGAGATCGATCATGGCGCCGAGCGGCAGCGGGCGTCGGAGCGAATCGCGGCGATCCGGCGCGAGATCCTGGAGGCCTATCAAGCCGACGTGCCGGCCCGCGATTCGAAGCCCAACTGGGTCATTTGAGTTCTTGGGTTGGGGGTTGTGGATCGGCGTCGGGGCCCCACGCTGATGTCCAAAATCCGCAGTTCAAAGTCACTTGGGAGGATGACGATGTTTACGGATGATTTGGCCGATGTGGCAAGGAACCGGCGCGAGCTCTTTCACTTGATCGGGCTCTCCGGAACGGCAGCGACGGCGGCCGCCGGTGCGGGGGTGCTGGCGGCGTGTGGCGGCACACAGACAACTGGGACCGGCAGCGCGGCGCAGGGAGGGGCCGGAGGGGCTGGAGGGGCTGGAGGGACAAGTGGGAAGAGCGAAAACATGACGCTGCGTGTCGGTTACCTGCCGATCACCGATGCGACGCCGCTGCTGGTGGCGCACGGGAAGGGGATGTACGCGGCCGAGGGGCTGGAGGCGCCGAAGCCGACGCTCTTCCGGGGCTGGTCGCAGCTTGCCGAGGCGTTCCAAGCGAGGCAGGTCGACGTCGTCCACATCCTGATGCCGACGGCGGTCTGGATGCGCTTCGGCCAGAACTTTGCGGTCAAGCTCGTCGCCTGGAACCACACCGATGGCTCGGCGCTTACCGTGGCGAACAAGATCAATAAGCTCGAAGACATTGCCGGCACCACCGTTGCCGTACCGTTCTGGTACTCGATCCATAACCTCGTCCTGCAGTTGTTGATGCGCAAGGCCGGGTTAAGGCCGATCACCAGGGGCGAACCGTCGGCGGCCGACAAGACGGTGAAGCTGGTGGTCATGGCGCCGCCCGACATGCCGCCGGCGATCGCCAATGGCTCGATCTCGGGGTACATCGTCGCCGATCCGTTCAACGCGGTCGCCGAGGTCAACCAGGTCGGCAAGATTCTGCGCTTCACCGGTGACGCCTGGTTGAACCACGCCTGCTGCGTCGTGATCATGCACGAGGACGACACGGTCAACCGCCCGAAGTGGGCGCAGGCGGTCGTCAACGCCGTGGCCAAGGCGCAGCTCTTTTCCCGGGAGAACCGCAGCGAGACGGCCAAGCTCCTGGCGAAGGGCGGCGCCGAGTACCTCCCGCAACCGGTCGAGGTGGTCGATCGGGCGCTCTCGTACTACGACCGGAACATCTACAAGGCGTCGGGCGCAATCGTCCACCCTAACTGGTCGAACAACCGGATCGATTTCCAGCCGTTCCCGTTCCCGAGCTACACCGAAGAGCTGGTCAAGCTGCTCAAGGACACGGTCGTCGAGGGCGACAACGCGTTCTTGAAAACGCTCGATCCGAAGCAGGCGCACGCCAAGCTGATCGACGACCGCTTCGCACGGGCCGCGATCAAGGCGGCCGGCGGCGCCGCGAAGTTCGGTATTCCCGAAAGCCTCAGCCGCACGGAGCAGATTGCGCCGTGAGCACGGTGTCGAGTGGGGGCGACGCCGGCAGCGCCGGCAGCGCCGGGAGTGCCGGGAGCGCGGTGGGCGCCGGCCGCACGTCCGAGCCGCACCCGTCGGTTACCCAGGGACAAGTGGCCTGGCGGCGGCTGGTTGGGTTCGCCGCACCGCTCGCGGGGATCGTGGTGTTCCTGCTGCTCTGGTGGGCGAGCATCGCGTTTCTGGTGCCGCCAAAGAGCTTTCTCGCACGCTTTGCGCCGGACCTCACGTTTGCCGCGTTGGTGCGACTGCTGGGCAGCGGCGAGTTGTGGCCGCACGTCGCCGCGAGTTTCCGGCGGGTGCTTGTGGGGCTGGCCATCAGTGTGGCGGTGGGCTTCCCGCTCGGCCTGGCGGCCGGCAGCAGCCGTCTGTTCGCCCGGATGTCCGGGCCGATTTTCCAATTCATCCGCATGGTGTCGCCGCTCTCGTGGACGCCGCTGGCGATCATCTTGCTCGGCGTCGGCGACGCGCCGGTCTACTTTCTCATCGCGATCGGCGCCACCTGGCCGATCGTGCTCAATACGGCGGCCGGTGTGACCGCGCTCGACCCGCGCTGGATCACCGTGGGCCGCAGCCTCGGCGCCAACCGCTGGGAGATTGCCCGGACGATCGTCTGGCCCAGCATCCGGCCGCACGTGCTGACGGGATTGCGCCTGGCGGTTGGCTTGGCGTGGATCATCCTCGTGCCGGCGGAGATGCTCGGTGTCGATTCGGGGCTGGGGTACTTCATCTTGGACACGCGCGACCGGCTGGCGTACGCCGACCTGATGGCGGCGATCATCGTCATCGGCCTCGCCGGTTTCCTGATCGACACCGTCGCCCGGCGGACGTTCCAGGAGCGGCGTCGACGGACGCGGGCGGGCGCGGCGCCGGTGTCCCGGACGGTCCCCGCGCCGGAACCGGCTGGAGCGGTGCCGGCGCCGGTCCATCAACGCGCAGCGCAGGCGGGCGCCGGGCGCGTAGCTGAGGCGCGGTGACCCAGCGCCTACTCCCTCCGCCTCGAAGGGAACGGGAACGCAGCCAGTAGCCGGTCCGTGCGGACGGCGGTTCAGCGTGTAGTATCTTCGTCGAAGTACGAAGAAATGACCGATCAACGCGCTGGCCCGCCTCCAATCGGCGCATCCGGCGGCGCATCTGGCGATGCGCGGCCGCCGGGCGGACTTGCCGCTGTCGCGGGAGGCCTCATTGCTGCCGGCGTCGCCGGGGCAAGCATGGCACTGCTCCGTTTCACGCTGCAGGTACGCACTATCCCAGAGCGGATGATGGAGTGGGCGCTGCTCTTCGTCCCGCTCGACGTTTTCGAAGCCGGAATCCGGCGGTTCGGATTCGAAGCCAAACGGTATGCGCTCTACAGCGCTATCGTCGTATCGTTCCTGACGCTGGCGGCGCTTGGTGCGGTTGCTCTGCGGCGCCGCTGGTCGATTCGCGCGGTCGCGGCGGTGGGGATAGCGCTGTGGCTGTTCACCATGGTCGTCATCATGCCCGTGACCAGCGCCGGCTTGTTCGGAGGGGCGCTGATCAACGGCACCCCACAAGTCGTCTTTGGTTACCTCTCGGTCGCGTTGAGCTACGTGATCGCACTCGCCCTCGCCGGCACATTCGTCGGCCGGGCTGCCGGCGCGAATCGCGAGCCATTGTCCGAGCCCGGGCCCCTGGCTACGTCCCGACGGCCGATCCTGCTCCTGACCGGTACCGCCCTCGCCTCCTTGATGGCCGCATGGACGACGGAGCGCTGGCTGCCGAGGACGAGGTTGACGCGGGTGTTGGTACGCGATCCGCAGCAGCCGTTCCCCTCCGGCGGTATTGACCCCCCGAACCCGCATCCAAACATCGCAGGAACGCCCCAGACAACTGTCGAATCCAGTCTGCCGCCCGGGGCCGCCGATAGTGCCGGACCACCGCCGCCCCGCCAGCTCGCGCGTGACAAGGATGGCGCGACCTTGCCGTCGGGCCGCCGTCCCGGTCAGCTCGCGCCGCTCATCACCAGCAATACCGACTTCTACATCGTCACGAAGAACGCTGCCGGCGATCCGATGTTGCGCACCGAGGACTGGCGCCTGCAGATAGACGGCGAGGTGCAACGCCCGATCGAGGTCGACTACGCCAGCCTGCGAACGCTCCCCGCGGTGGAGATCACGAAGACGCTCGAATGTGTCAGCAACTTTGTCGCCAAGTGTGAGCTTGTGCCGTTTGGCTGCGATCTCATCAGCACCGCGCGCTGGAAAGGCGCTCGGGTGAGCGACGTGATGGCGCTCGCCGGTGGCGTGAAGGCTGGAGCGGGCACCCTGGCCACCTTTGCTGCCGATGAGTACACCACGGCGCTGCCAATCGACGTCGCCCTGGCACCCGACACACTCCTCGTCTACGAGATGAACGGCCAAGTGCTCCCGCGCGAGCACGGCTATCCCTTGCGCATGCTGGTACCGGGCCGCTACGGGATGAAGAGCGCGAAATGGATCGTCGCGTTGCGTGTCCTACGACGAGAATTCTTCGACTGGTATGGCCAGCGCAACTGGAGCAAGGACGGCGTCGTGAAGACGATGTCACGAATCGACCTACCCGCACCCGGCGCTGCGCTCCCTCCCGGCGTGCACCGCATCGCGGGTATCGCCTACGCGGGGGACCGGGGTGTGGCGAAGGTAGAGTACAGTGCGGATGGTGGTGCCACGTGGCAGGTGGCTCAGTTTATCGAGCCGCCGGCGGGCCGCGATTGCTGGGTGCGGTGGCAGGGCAATTTCACCCTGGCACCTGGAGCCGATGTCACGCTTGTGGCGCGCACCACCGACGGCACCGGGGCGCTGCAGACCGAGGCGTTCGGTCTGCCACAACCCGATGGCGGAAGTGGCTGGCACATGATTCAGGTGCGGGTGACGCCGACCGCGACGCCGACCTGACCCCCGACACCATCGGGGGTCACGAGTACCGGTCGCCCTACGCCGCGAAGACCATGACCCGGCCCTTCGTATCGGCTACCACCAGCGAGCCGTCGGCGCGAATGGCGGGTGCCGTCCAGATGGGGGCGCCGGCGTCGTAGTCGAAGATCGGCTGACCCGTGGTGGAATTCAGGGCCAAGAGATGTCCCACCGTGCTGCCGGTGTAC
>JACQGX010000107.1 GCA_016199265.1 Chloroflexota bacterium
CTCTTCCAGGTGCAGCGCCGGTGTCCAGTCGAGCAGTGGGTTGATCGGTACCGAGTCCACGCGCGTTGTCCTACGCTCTTGACCGATTCTACTGCGGAGAAGTACACGGCGGCTACGAAGAGGAGCACATCGGTGCAAGCAGAACTTGCGGGTACTGTGTCTGGTAGGGGCGTATGGCATACGCCCGAGCGGCCGCGGGCGGGCGTATGCCATACGCCCCTACACCGCCGCGGTACCGGAAACCTCTCCCAGAGCGCCCCGGTCCCTAGTCCCTACTGGTAATAGATTGCCTTGTACAGCTCGTAGTTGGCGGTGACGGCCTTGACGTAGCTGCGCGTTTCGGCGTAGCCGATGTCCTCGACGAAGAGGTCGAGGTCGCGATTCCAGTCGCCTTTGGCCCAGCGCAGGACGTTGCCCGGTCCGCCGTTGTACCCTGCCAGCGCAAAGAAGTAGTTGCCCTGGAACTCGCCGATCAGGCTGGATAGGTAGTGGGCGCCGAATGGCACCGAGACGTAGGGCTTATTCATGTCGTCCCACTTCCAGTCTGGCCACTTCAGCTCGTCCGCAACCGACTTCGCCGTCTCGAAAATGAACTGGGTGAGCCCGCGCGCATTCGCGGTCGACGCCGCGCGCGGCTGGAACCAGCTCTCCTGCTTGATCAGCCCAAGCAGCAACAGCGGGTCGAGCCGCTTTGCTTCGGCAGCAGGGACGACCAGTCCCAGGTAGGCCAGCGGCAGCACCAGCTTCTGCACGACGCGCGGCGCGTCGAGCAGCGACGTCTCGCCCATCCGCTCGAGCGCGTCGACGAGCTGGTGCCCCAACGTGACCGAGAAAGGGTAAAAGCCCCGGTCGCGCACGTGGACGGCGACGTGGGCGATGGCTATCGGATCGCCGTCGTAGGCCGTCAGCAGCTCCCGGAATTCCTGTTCCGCCTCTTTCGAGAGGCCGGCCTCGAGCAGCAGGGTGCCGCGTTTGAAGCGCATATCGCCGTCGACTTCGGCGCGCCGCTCCGCCTGTGCCTGCAGCGTCAGGCCGTGGCCGGCCAGCCACTGTTCCCACGTCGCGCGCTCGTCGGCGTTGATCTCCACCTGTGCGTCGAGCGGCTTGCGTGCCGGCGACGGCCGCCGCAGCGCCGCTCGGGCGCGGAACGTGTAGTAGCCTTGATGCCCGGCGTTCGCCGCCGCCTCCAAGTACCGGCGCCCCGAGGCCGCGTTGCCCAGCTCGGGTAGCAGCTTGCCGAGCCAGAAGAGGGCCTGGCCCCACTGCTCGGCCGAGGGATAGCCGACCGCCAGCCGCTCGAACCGTGCCGCCGCTGCCGGTCGGTTGCCCTGGCGCAGCAGCAGGCTCCCGGCCTCCCACAGCGCTTCCGGCGCGTGGGGGCTGCTCGGGAACGTGTCGGCAACGGCGTCGAGCGCCTCCAGCGCCTCGTTCCTGCCCAGGCGCGTCAGCACCACCGCCCGATAGTGCGCCGCCTCGTCGACGCGGCCCTCGGGTGCGCCGTTGTTCAGGTACCAGTTGAATGCCTCCACTGCCTGCACCCAGCGCCAGTTGGCGTAGGCGATCTCCCCCCGCACCAGCGCCGGCAGCGTATCGGGCCCAAGGTCATTCATCGCCTGGAGCGCGGAAAACGTGCGCGGCCATTCCCCGACGATCCTGAGGCGAAGCGCGTCGGCCAGATCACGCCGGTCCATGCCCTGATACACACCCACCAGCCGCGACGCCAGCGCCGCCGCCTCGCGCGCCGGACGGCGCGCCGCCACCGCGCTGTCGAGCGCCACGTGAAACGCGCCCGCCGCCTGCGCGCGATTGCCCGCCTCGAGGTAGCGTGCGCCCAGCACCTCGTACGCCCGCATCTTCGCCGACGCCGAAGCGCCCTGGTCGGCCGCGCGCGCCGCCTGGCCCAGCGCGGCCCAGCCATCGGCGACACGGCCGGCGGCGAAGTGCACGTCGGCCAAACGTAGATAAACAGTATCGCCGAGCGGTACCTCAACCGCCGCGTCGAGGAAGCGGCGGTACGCGTCGATCGCCGAGGGACCGTAGCCGGCGCCTTCCCACGCTCGGCCCAGCATCAGCATCGCAGCAGCACTATGTGGATGGCCGGGGTGCGCCGCCAGGAACCGGAGGAATTGATCCGCCGCCACCAAGAACTGATCATCGGTCAGCGACGCCTCTGCCTGCCGGAACATCGCCTCGGCGGCTTCCGGCGTGCCGGGATAGGCTGCTTGCACCGCGGCAAGCTCGGCGAATGCCTTGACGTAATCGCCGCCGAGCAACAGCGTGCGGGCGTGATGAAGCGCCGCCGTCGCGCCTGGCACTGTCGCCGCGAACACCGTCTGTCCCGATCGGTGCGTCGTTTGTGCCGCGGCATCGGCCGCCGCTGCCTGGCCCGTCTGATGCGCCGGTAAGCCCTCGCCGGCCGCGGCTCGCTGCTGTTCCGACGCCGCCTGCTCGGCCTGCAACTGAGTGGCTGGCAGACACCCGCCCATCACCAGCATGATCTGTCCCGCCACCGCCGCACCGATCACGATCCGCTCAAGCCGCCGTGCTCCCCGCGAGTTGCTCGTACGTACCATTGGCCAATCCATCGACATAACGACAAGGTAGAGATCAATGGTACAACGCCGGCCGGCAGTTTCCGGTGCTGTGGGAGAGGGTGAGGGCACCACTTCCGCTAGTGGGTCACTTGTCACGCACATGCACGTTCGGGGAGTGGCTGGAGGCGCGCTCGGCAGCGGAGGGACCGGTGGCTGAAGGCGCCGGAGCCGGCCAGGGCGTGTCGCCGTTGGCGCGCCCACCAGCGGCGCGGTTGGCGCTTGCCGCCCCAGACGAAGGGGGTGGGCTCCGCGTTCCAGCCCCGGACCGTGGCCGCCAGCCAGGCCATCACCTCCTGCGCGCTCTCGGGATGCTGGCCTTCCTGCGCGGCGGCTGATGAAACGCTGGATGGACTCGGCCATATTCAGCCACGAGCCGCCCAGGGCCGTAGACAAGAGGAGGATGCCCCGGTCCCAGCACCACTGCACGAACGCCGGCGTCTTGTGCCCGGCGAGGTTGTCCCAGATGAGGAGCAGGCGGATCGGGGGCAGCGTGGCGTCTTTGGTCGTGGCGTCCGCGTGCCAGTCCCAGTCGGACCAGCGCCGCCCCGGCGCCAGCGGATCGAGGTCGGTCAGCGGGGCGAGCGTGGCCAAGACGGCGGTCAGCTCGTCGCGCAGCCACGGGTGGGTCCCGGCGGGCGCTGCCCCTCCGGCGACGAGCCGGTGGCTGTCGCCGATCTCATCGCTGACGAAGGGGGGTGAGGCCACTCCACACGACCCGGACCACCCAGTGTCCACGAAAGCGGGTCAATATCAGTCATCCCCTCCCCCGCAACTGACCAACACACTTTGTGAACCGAATCGCAATGCGTACTGGCCCCCCTTGCAGGCAGTGCTATACTGAAAGTACTTCTCCTTTGTGGAGAGATCGGGTGACCAGGCTTCCAGCCCCCCGTCGCCTTTCGCCTCGCTGGTTGGCCCCGCCGCCAGTTTGATGTGGCGCGCACCGCCTGCGAGCGGTGCGTCTCCTCCGCGACTGCGCTCCCTGCATCCTGTGGTGCCTTGGTGCGTGTGGCGGCTCGGGTCCTCGATCCCTAAGGAGGGATGCACAATGGAAAGCATGCTTCGTTACCAACCGGTTTCCACGTTGGCGGGTTGGCCGGCTCGGTCCCGGATCGATCGCCTCTTTGACCGCGTATTCGACGAGGCCGTGATTGCGGTCGAACCGTCGCGCGGCTTCACCGGCGCGAACCTCTACGAGTCGCCCGAGGCGTACCTTGTAGAGATCCCGCTGCCGGGGGTGAAGGCCGAGGATGTGCAGATTACGGTGCAGGACAACCTGCTCACCTTGAACGCCCGGCGACGCTGGGAGGTGCCGCAGAACGCGCAGCCGATCTGGCGCAGCTTTGGCACGGGCGAGGTTCAGCAGACCGTCACTCTGCCCGGTGAAGTGAATGCGGAAGCCGTGCAGGCGGACCTTCACGACGGCATCCTGCGCCTGGAACTTCCCAAAGCCGAGAGCGCCCGGCCGCGGACGATCAAGGTGAACGGCATGGTTCGTGGCGCATCAAGCGCTGTGAGCCTCCCCGCCATCGGGGTCGTCGAGACGCCGAACGGCTAGGCTCCGCCGCTGAGAGCGGGAGCGGCGCTTTCAGCGCACTCGACTCCACTCGTGGCCCCGGCTGTCCTAAACAGCCGGGGCCTTTGTTTATGGACGCCTCTGCGCTGGAACCAGGCGCGACGCGAGGACCCCAGCGCGGCGGCGGTGCCCTGGCATCTCCTTGGGGACCGACTAAACGGCCAGGCGCCCGAGACGAAAGATGACGCCGCGCTCGTATTCCTGCACGATCTTGACGGCCGACGTGAGCAGGAGGATGCCCAAGGCGGCCAGGGCGATGAGGACAAAGGCAATGGTGGGCATGTGAGGCCCCTTTCTGTGCCTCAGTGTGGCACACTCGCGGCCGCAAGTCATGAAGGGTTCTCATGCCAGAGCAAAGGCGGCCTGGCTCCTGGCGGCACGGGAAATCGCCGGCCGTGACGGAAGTTCATGACAGCGCCCGGCGGGGGTGCCAAGTGGAGGTCCGGCGCTCAGACGCCTCGTATGAAGATCCTTCATGACCCCGGATCTCGGCGATGTCAGACTAGAGGGCGAGAAGAACGTAGATGGTCGTCAACATCCCAGGGTGGATTGCCACCACCAGCGCGGCGCTGATAGCTGCGGTGCGAAGGGTCCTCTCGCTTCCGCCAAAGCCAACCGCGGCGGAGCAGCGGGCCGAGGCCGAGCGAGCGGTGGAGTCCGCCGCGCGACGCGAGGCGGCCGATGAGGTCATCCGCGCCACGTCACGTAGGGTCATGAACGAGATGTGGCCGGCCCGGCCCGCGGCGGCTCCCGCGGCTCCCGCGGTTGCGACTGCCACAAAGGAGGACTGATCGTGCTTTTGTGGCTGCTCGTCGTCGCGGCGCTGATCTTCGTCGTCGCGTCATTCGGATTCCAGAATGCCCAGCACGTGACTCTCGACTACTTCGGCGGGCGACTCGTCGCCGTCCCGCTGTGGCTGGTTGTTGCCGTTCCCGCCGCCGCTGGCGTGCTGATCGGCTCGCTCATGGCTCTCCCGGGTCGGGTGCGAGCCGTCTTCGCCCGGCGCCGCGTGGCGAAGCAGAGTGACGCCTGCGACCGGACCAGCGACGCGCTCCAGCTACGAGTCGTCGGGCTCGAGCGCGACCTGGCGCTGGCGCGCCTGGCTGCGCCCGCCGCCTATCGAGGAAGAGCAGCGGCCGCTCGACGTGCCCGATGCATCCGAAGACGGCAGCGTGCGCGCGCCGCGCGAGGCGGCGTAGGCCCACCGAAATCCGCGGCCGCTTGACCCGACAACCGGCGACGGGTAAAGGAGACACACATGGCAGAACAACTGGCGGCGATGCGCGGTGTCGGGTATGGCAAGTGGGGAATCCACAAGCCGGGCCTGTACTTCGAGACCTGGCTCGCAGATGACAGCGCAACGCTGCAGCTACTGTTCGGTAAAGACGCCATCAGGCTCATGGCCCAGGCGGACGTCGGCGTCGCAGACGTCAGCCGGCTCGAAGGCCGGTCATGCCGCGTCGACATCGACGGCTACAACGTGAGGTTCAAGGGCCTCGTCCCGATCGCGTAGCCTCGTTACGCGCGGCCCCGGTCGTGCGCGCGCCCACCGTGTGCAAATGTCACCGCCGATCGGTGGTATGGTTTAGATGGCTCCCCTACGTGGTGAGTTGGGGCGGCCCGGCTCCCAGCCCGCGCCGCCTTTCGCCTCGCTGGATGACCCGATCGCCAGTTGGAGGCGCCCCATGCCACGCAAGAAACCAACGAGAGCCGCGAAGCCGACGAAGCCTAGCGTCTCGCCGCCCACCGAGCTGGAAGCGCTCCTGGAACGTGGCAAGGAGCAGGGCTACGTCCTCGAGCAGGACGTCGATGCGCTCTTCGACGACAGCGAGGAGCCGCCCGACGAGTCTCAGCTCGACGCCGCGCGCCAAGTGCTGCTCGACGGCGGCGTCGTCATCGTCGCCGACGATAGCGAGCTCGAGGAGGCCGCCGAAGAGACTCAGATTGATCCTGTGCTCAGCGCACGGCTCGACCGTGCCGCCGAAGACCGCGCGCCACTGCACACCGACGCCGTCTGGCAGTACCTGAAGGACATTCATGCGATCCCGCTCCTGACGCGAGAGCAGGAGGTCGCACTGGCGCAGCGCTTCGAGCGCGGCGACCAGGCCGCGCTGGGCGAGTTCACCCGCGCCAACTTGCGGCTGGTGGTCAGCATCGCCAAGAAATACGTTGGTCGCGGTCTGCCGCTGATCGATCTGATCCAGGAAGGCAACATCGGGCTGATGCGCGGCGTCCACAAGTTTGACTGGCGGCGCGGCTTCAAGTTCTCCACCTACGCCACGTGGTGGATCCGGCAGGCCATCATCCGCGCCGCCGCGGACAAGGGACGCGTCGTGCGACTGCCGGTGCACGTACGGGAGGAGTTGGCCAAGCTGAGCGCCGCCCAGCAGCAGCTCACGCACCAACTGGAGCGCGAGCCGAGTGACCACGAGCTGGCCAGGGCGCTGGGTGTCAGCGCGCTGCGCGTGCGCGAGCTCCGCCTTGCGGCCCACTTACCGTCGTCGATCGATCGGCCGCTCGGTGAAGGCGAGGACAACAGTCTGGCCGACATCGTCGCGGACGACAACGAACGTAGTCCCGAGGAGCGGGTCCACGAAGCGCGGTTTGCGGCGGAAACCGACCGGACCTTGACCGCGGTCCTTGCCCCGCGCGAGAAGCTGGTGCTGCAGATGCGTTTCGGTATGGGGGACCGCACCATCTATCCGCTCGACGCCATTGGACGGCGCCTCGGCATCACCCGCGAGCGCGTGCGCCAGATCGAGCGCGGCGCGCTCTGGAAGCTGCGCGCGCCCGAGGTGCGCGATCGCCTCCGCCACTACCTCAGCGCCTGACTCGACGCCGGATCATGGCGTGGTGGGCGCGGGCACCGGGACGATCTGCCGTACCTCGATATTGGCGCGCGCTCCCTGCTGGGCCACCGCGGTCCCGCTCGCCTGCAACGCCCTTCACCGTTGCCGTAGCTTCCGACGCGACGCTGGAGACGGGCGCGTGGTGGCTGCTGGGGACTACCCAGCGAGGGGGAGAACGACAAGGGGCTGGGAGCCCGGTCGCTCGATCTCGCCACAACGGGGAGTTGGCTCGATCATAGCAGCGTCTTCGGATGAAGATCCTTCATGCGGCGCCGCCCGCAGCCGGTCATACTGACTACAGCGCATGTGCGCCAAGCGCCGCAAGCGCTTAAGGAGACACAGTGAAAGATGAAAACGAACGCCGCGTCGTCCAGGAGCGCGTCGTCCAGACGCCGCAGGGCGCCGCCGCCACGGTGGTGGACCAGCGCACCAGCGTGATGCCTACCCCCGCCGAGCGTGCGATGGGAACCCTGGTCCGCGCGCAGCAGGTCGTGTGGCTCCTCGTCGCCATTCTGTCGGGGTTGATCGCCATCCGGACCATCCTCATCGCATTGGGCGCCGACATGAAGCTCGGCTTCGGCATGCTGGTGTACAGCGTCACCCAGCCGTTCGACCTGCCCTTCCTCATGCTGTTCGGCGAGCAGGCAACAGCGGCGAGCCGTACCCCGACCATCGAGTTCGGCAGCCTGGTGGCAATCCCGGTCTATGTGCTCCTCGGCTGGGTGATCTGCAAGGTGTTCGATCTGATGCTCGCGCCGCGGGCCACCCGCGCGCTGGCTTCGCAAGCACGGACTAATGGCCAGCGGCGGCGCGGGCGGCAAGAGCTTTTACAAGGCCATACTCGTCCCGCCGGCATAGTCCGTCACAGCGCAGAAGCGCGAGGAGAACCAATGAATGCGGCAGTGACCACACCCGGCAGAGGACCAACCATGGCCGTCGGTACTCCGGTAGATGCGCGCGACGGGCGCATCGGCGCAGTGCGCACCGGGCGGTGCCGTATCTCCGCCGCGGGGGTCATCGCCCTACTCTGCATCGTCATCGCCGGCTGCGGTGAGCCCGCCGGTACGCCGACGCAGAGCGTGGCGCCGCCTACCCCCACAGCCGTCGCCGAAGAGCTCGCCGGATCTTCCCCACTCAGCGCGGCGGAAGTCGCCGCCGGGGTCCAAGCGACGGCGGTCTCGCAAGCGGTGGTCGCGCGGGCGCAGGCCAGCGCCGCTACGCTGCGTGTCTACCGCACGAAGGCGGGGGTGGCGCTGCAGGAGTACGCCAACGCGCTCGGCACCCTGCGCGAGAAAGACCGCGAGGTCGGCGAGCGGCCCGCGCTGATCGCAGACACCGAATGGCTCGGGCGGACCACAACAGCCATGCACCTCATGCAGGCGGCCGCCGACCGGCTGACCGCGATCGAGCCGGTACCTCCGGAGATGGCGGTCACCGCTGCGCTCATTCGACAAATCGAGGGCGAGACACGGCTTCTCAATCGAGAGTATGGGCTGGGCATCGAGAGCGCTGCTTCGGCGGCGATCGCCGCGGCCGGCAGACGGACCACACCCATGCTGGCCCTGGTCGGGCAGGCGAACATCGAGCTGCGGCGCGGCCCGGCCTGAGCCGTGTACCAGCCACGGCGCGTTCGCCGCACACGGCGGGGACAAGCGGACACACAGAGAGAAGGTGAGATGCGTCAGATGCACCTGTTGAGGGGGAGCGTCTCCCGATGAGCCGCGCCGCCCTGACCGCATCGACGGCGCGAGCCGCCGCCGATGCCGCCGCTGTGCTGGCGGCGGTCGTGGCTGGAGACGAGGCGCGCCGCGCGAGCGAGGCGCGATCCGCGTGGATCGCCAGCGCAAACGGTGCGGTCACCGGCAGCGGACCGCTGCCCAGGAGCATAGCCCTCACGGCCGATGAGCGGCACTGGCGCGAGCTGGTCGCTCTGGTGGACACCTACCCCATCGGCGCGGTGGTGCAATTCCGGACCTACGATCCCACCATCCGGCCGAGGGACTGGCGCCGCGTCGCGGAGCGCACCACGTGGGGGCTCCGCCGGGGTGACCGGCTGGACGTGGTGGGGTACGGTGCGACGTCCGGATTCCCCGAGGCGCTGACCGTCCGGCGCATGACTGACGGCGCCGATGGCCCGGCCATCCTTGTCTTTCCGGACGAGTTGACGGCCAATCTGACGGCCGTGCCCGATCCGTCGCCCGAGGCAACGTGACACACGGCGCACGACGCCGCCGGCCGGACTAACCGCGGTGGGGTGCGAGCCGGCTTCGCCTTCAGCACCCCGGTCAGGGGGGCGCGGGCAAGGGGGTGATCCGGCGTCCCTCGATATTGGGCTGCACTCCGGCGCCGGCTGCAACGAGCAACGCGGCGGCCGGCAGGGCGCACGCGGCGCCGAGCGCATCCGGGACGCCGAGGCTGATCATCCATAGCAGCCTCTTGAGATGAAGAGCTTTCATGCGGCACTTCCCGCAGGCGGTTATGCTGGCTACAGCGCACATGCGCAGCGAGAGGTACACACGCACATGGGAAGCCTGGACCGCATCTCCACCATCCTGCGCTCGAACGTCAACGCGCTGCTCGACCAGGCTGACGATCCCGAGAAGACGCTGGATCAACTGATCCGCGACATGGCGGACGCCCTCGGAGAGGTGCACGGCCAGGTGACTGACATGATCGCGCAAGAGAAGCTGATGGAGACCGACCGCGACCGCAACGTCGCGCTGGCGAAGGAGTGGGAGGACAAGGCGACCTCCGCCATGACCCGCGGCGCGGACCACCTGGCCCATGAAGCGCTGCGCCGCAAGATCGACTACGAGATGAACGCGCAGGCGTACGCGACGCAACTGCAGGCGCAGTCGGACGTCGTGGAAAAGCTCACGCACGACGTGGCCCAACTGGAGGCGAAGTACGCGGGCACCACGCGCGGCCGCGGCGCGCTCATCGCCCGCCATCGCGGCGCGGTCGCGCCGCAGACCGTCACCCACCCCGTCCTGATCATCGCGACGCTCGTGGCTTCTGCCGTGCGCATCGTGCAGGAGTACGAGCGGGGCGTCATCTTCCGCCTGGGGCGCCTCGTCGGCGCGCGCGGCCCGGGGCTGGTCCTGCTGGTCCCCTTCATCGAGCGCATGCGCAAGGTGGACCTGCGCATCGTGACCCTCGAGGTGCCGGCCCAGGAGGCCATCACGCGCGACAACGTCACGGTGAAAGTCAACGCCGTCGTCTATTTCCAGGTGATCAACCCCGCGGATGCCGTAGTCAAGGTGGTCGACTACGTGCGCACTACCTCCCTGATTGGGCAGACCACGCTGCGCAGCATTCTCGGCCAATCTGACCTGGACCACCTGCTCAGCCAGCGGACCAAGATCAACCAGGAGCTGCAGCTCATGATTGGCGAGCAGACGAATGGCTGGGGCGTGAAAGTCACCAGTGTCGAAGTACGTGACCTGGAGCTCCCGCAAACCATGCAGCGGGCCATGGCCCGGCAAGCAGAGGCAGAGCGCGAGCAGCGCGCCAAGGTGATCCACGCCGAGGGCGAGTTCAGCGCCAGCCAGCAGCTCGCGGCAGCGGCGCAAGTGATCGGCAGCCAGCCCGCCACCCTCCAGCTGCGCTATCTCCAGACGCTGACCGAGATCGCGGCTGAGAAGAACAGCACCATCGTCTTCCCGCTGCCCCTCGACCTGCTGCAGGGTTTCCTGCATCCGCGCCCCGCGCAAGACAGTGTGGAAGGCACCCACACCGGGGAGACGGAGAGCCCCAATGGCGCCGCGTCCGCGGCGCCGGTGGTGCTGGGATCCGGCTGAAGGCCTCACTTGAGGTCCGGCCGACGGTGGCCGGCAACCACCGGCCACGCGCGCTCGGCTCGCACTGCGCATAGCGAAAGACGGCGAGAGGAGGAGGAGACGCCGATGGCGACGCAGGCAGAACAGACAGAACACGGGGCGGTGGTGCGCGGTGCGCGGTACGGGCGGTGGGGCGGGCACAGAGCCGACCAGTCCTCTCCACTGCTCCGGCTCCTCCAGCGGCGCATCCTGCGTGCGCAGCGCAAGGCCACGTCCGCCTCCCTTGCGCCGTGGGTGCGGGTGGTGACGGCGGACGTCTGGTGCGGGACTCGGCCCGGCAGGCGGTATTGGGCCGATTGCTACCGGTGCGCTTGCGACGACGTGTTCGCTCACACGCCGGGGCGGGGGACATGTCCGCCGATTGACGGCACGCGTCTCGTGCACGGCGTGTGCGGCGACTCTCGCGGTCTCTGGGCGCACGCCTGGGTCGACCTGCCCGGCGCACTCGTATTTGACGGAGTGCGCCAAGAATTCTATGACCGGGACGGCTACTGCCAGGTCTTGCGGGCCGTGGCCGAGGCAACCTATGACGCGCCGGCCATGATCGAGCACATGCGCGCGTCCGGGCGCTACGGGCCGTGGCACGCCGGCGTGCTGGGGCGTGACGCCACCCGCCGCCTCGCAGTCCCCGCTGACGCCGTCGACGCTGTGCCGGTACCTCAGGCGGATCCGGGATGGCGCCGGGAGCGTCGTCGGTGAACGTGGGCAGGAACCGGTAGCCTCGCCCTGGCACCGTCGCGATGAACCGAGGGCGGCGCCAGTCGTCCTGCAGCCGCGTGCGCAGGTTCCGGATCTGCCGGTCGACCACGTTGCTCTCCGCGACGTAGTCGGTGCCCCACAGTGTGTCCAGGATCTCCTCGCGCGTCACCACGCGCCCCGCGTTGGTCGCCAGCAGATAGAGCAGGCTCTGCTCGAGCGACGTGAGGTGCAGCTCCGACGTTCCGGCGCGCACCGTGCGGTTCAAGATGTCGATCTCGAGCTCGCCGAGTGTGATCGCCGGCGTGAAGGTGACGGCGTCGTCGTAGGAGCGCCGGAGGAGCGCCACGACGCGCGCGAGGAGCTCCGGTGGCGAGAACGGCACGACCAGGATGTCGTCCACACCCTGGGTGAACGCCGCCAGCTTGCCCTTCAAGTCACCGCGACGCGTCAGCGCGATCACCGGGAGGCGCGTCCCACCACTCGAGCGCACGCCGACCAGCGCCAGCACTTCGAGACCGTCCACGTCCATGTCCACCACCACCAGGTGCGGCTGCCACGCCGCCAGCGGCGCCGCGACCTCGGCCGCCGACGCCACCGTCCGCGTGTCGTACAGGCCGTGGTTCAAGGTCAGCGCGATCAACCGGGCGAGCGTCGGCCGGTCCATCACCACGAGCACGCGTGCGGGCCCGCGCGGCGGCCAGGTCCCGCTGGCCCGCCGTTTCGGCGGTCCGGGCGTCATGACGGCCACGAGCAGGCGGCGCGCGCCGCGGCGATCAGCGCCTCGGGATTGGTGCGCTTCGCGTTCACCAACCAGGTGGCGAAGGTAAACGGCACGCGGTCGAGCGCGCCGCTCGGCGCATCGATCTCTCCGCTGCCGCTCTTGAGGTCACCGCTCCACCGTCCCGTCACCGTCCGCTCGATACCAGCCATTGCAGTTGCGCTCCTGGAGGTGGCAATGCTCAGACGCCGGAACTAAGGCACTGCCCAACAATAAACTAATCAATTGATGGTGCCTCGCGGGGCAATGGTGTCGTTCCAGTTGCCGTGGAAGGCATCGGGTTCGAGGCGCACGGCGGCCAGTTCGGCGTCGCTGACGGTGATGCCGGTGGGGTAGGGCTGTGGATTGAGTGCGGCCTGGATGCGTCGCCCGGTCTGCGTGGTGGTAGGGCCGATTAGCTCGACAAGGACTGCGTGGCTGACCAGGGGCCGCCCTCGCCAGTTCTGCGTGAGGTGCGAGAACATCCCGTGCTCGATGTTGTGCCACTTGCTGGTGCCCGGGGGGAAGTGGCAGACGTGCCCACGCCGGCCGGTGGCGTCGGCCAGCCGCTGCAACGCGACTTGCCACCGCCGGCCGCGGCGGCGGTTGCTGCCCCCACCGGCGGCGGTGCGGAGCAGGTCGGTGGCCCCGGCGTACCGCGGCGTGCCCATCTGCGCCCACCAGCGGTGCACGGTGTCCACCGCACACGCCGCCGTGTCGTGGTCGGTGCCCACGCTGACCCAGCCGTGGTTGGCCGTCAGGTCGAACACACCGTAGGGGGTGACCTGGCCCAGCGTCTTGTCCGGGAAGTCGTGCCCCCGCACCGGCTCCGGCTGCCCCGCGGGCGGCCACTCCCGCCCGCCGTTCTTGAAGTCCCCCACCCGTTCCTGCTTCGTGGCATCGATGGACACGACCGGCTGGCCCCGCTCCTGGAACGTGCTCACCATGGTGCTGATGTGTTTGAACTGCGCGTCGCGGTCGGGGTGCGCCGCCCCCTCGGTGGTCTTGCGCCGCGCAGGCCACCGGTACTGCAGTTGGCGCAGGAGCGTGGCCACCGGCGCGGCGCTGACCGGCTGGCCCTGGCCGGTCAAGGTGGCCGCCAGCTTGCGCGTGCTCTTGGTCGTCCACCGCAAGGGCGACTCCGGAGCACCACGGGTGGTGGGCGCGACCAGTGCCTCCAACGCGTGCACCAGCTCCGGATCGTGGTGCGTGAGCGGCTTGCGCCCACCTCCCGCGCGCCGCTGGCGGCCTGGCGCACGCGCCCCCGCCGCTGCAGCCGCGGCCACCACCGGCCCTGGCTCGCCCAGCCCTGGCTCGCCCGCGGCCACCACCGTGTCCACGGGGGGCGGGGCCGCCGCGCGGCGTTCGCGCAGCCCGTCCCCGCTCGTCTGCCGCGCCAGTCCGGTGGCCGCCGCCACGATGGTCGCCCCACCCCGCCCCAGCGCCAGGGCCTCGTTCGCCGCCCACAAGCGCCGCCGTCGCTCATCCAGGAACGGCCGGAGGGTGGCATACTTCGCCTGAATCTGTGCCGGTTCACCCATGCCCCCATTGACTCATATCGCCGCCCGCCGCGCAACACGCGCTTAGGTTATTGCTGAGCGGCGACTAAGTATACCACGGAGACCGTTGCGTTTGGGTGGGCGGGTGGCGCGTGGCTGGCTGACAGACCGTTGGTGGGGATGTGACGACCGCGCCCTAGTGCTTGGTCAGAAACGTCACCAATTGCCCAGGCACCTGCAACGTCGGGATGTAGCCGTTGAGATACAGCCGGTCGAGGCAGTCCACCTCCAGCGTGACGTGCTGCTCCAGGAGCTCGTTGATCGTCGCCACAAAACCCCTTCGCCTCCTCTGCCCACCATCCTACGTCCTGCCTCCTAGCGCCGCAACCCGGCACGGTCCCTCTCGTCGGTTTGAGGCGGAGCTTCGCTAGACTCTTGCTACCGATGTTCAGCGCACGCTCCCTCGCCTGGCTGGCGGCAGGCGTCTTTGCCATTTTCGCCGTGCCCCTTGCCGCCGGATGTGCCCTCTCCGGGGCCTCCTGGGCCACGTCGCGGTCCGGGCCGGCAGCGCCGCCCGAAGCTGCCGTCGATCGCTTGCTGGCCGGCATGTCACTCGAAGAGAAGGTCGGGCAGTTGATGATCGTCGCGTTTCCCGGGCCGGTCGTTTTGCCCGACACGGTGCAGATTATCCGCGACTACCACGCCGGCGGCATCATCCTCTTTCAGCAAAACCTCCGCGACCCGGCGCGGGTCAAGGCGTTGACTGCCGAGTTGCAGCGTGCCGCCCGCATCCCGCTGCTCGTCGCGGTCGATCAAGAGGGTGGCCCGGTCGTGCGCCTGCTCCAAGGCGTCACCGTCTTCCCATCGCAGATGGCCATCGGCGCCACGGGTTCGCCCGAGCTCGCGGCCTCGGTGGGGCGTGCCACCGCGAGCGAGCTCCACGCGCTGGGCATCAATACCAACTTCGCCCCCGTGGTCGACGTCAACAGCAATCCCAAGAACCCCGTCATCGGCACCCGCTCGTACGGCGCCGACCCGGCGGCTGCCGGCAGACTCGCCGCCGCTGCGATAGACGCGACACAGAAGGCCGGCGTGCTCGCCGTCGCCAAGCACTTCCCCGGCCACGGCGACGCCGACGTCGATTCGCACCGTGCCCTACCGGTGATCGACCACGACGTGGCGCGTCTCGACCGCGTCGAGCTGCCGCCGTTCCGCGCGGCCATCGCGGCCGGCGTCGACGGCATCATGACCGCCCACGTTCTGCTCCCGGCGCTCGAGCGAGACCCGAAGCGACCGGCGACGCTCTCGGCACCGGTGCTGCGCTACCTGCGCGAGACGCTCGGCTACCGCGGCCTGATCATCACCGACGATCTCGAGATGGGCGCAGTCGTCAACGACTACGGCACGGCCGAGGCGGCCAAGCTGGCGTTCGAGGCCGGCGCCGACGTGCTGCTCTTCCGGCGCGACGTCGCCGAGCAGCGCCGCGCCCACACCCTCCTCGTCTCAGCCGTTCACAGCGGCGAGATCCCCGTTGCCCGCCTCGATGCCTCGGTCAAGCGCATTCTCGAGGCGAAAGCACGCCGTGGCGTGCTGGAGGTGGGGTCAGGGATCAGGCGCCAGAGGTCAGGAGCCGGAGGTAACGAGCCGTCAGCGGTCAGCGGCCAGCGGTCAGCAGTCGGCGGTCAGTACTCAGAACTTAACCTGGAGGTGGCGCGTCGGGGTCTCACGTTGGCCAAGAACGACGGCGGTCTGCTGCCCCTCAGGCCGGCAGAGGAGGACACCGTTTGTGTCGTCCACCCCCGTCCCGAGGCGATCGCAGGCTTGGAAGTGAGTGGACAGGCGCCGGGCTCGCTTGCGCCGGTGGATGGAGACGAGCCCCGCGCGCTCGGGGACGCTGTCAAGGTGCTGCACGCCAACGCACGCGCGGTGCCTGTGGGGTTGCGTCCGGCGTCCGAAGAGATGCGAGCGGCGCTGGAGTGCGCGCGCCAAGCACAGGTGGTGATTCTCGGCAGCTACGACCTGCACGAGCACCCCCGCTACGCCGCGCTGCTTCAAGAGGTCGTCAAGCTCGGCAAGCCGACGGTCGTCGTCGCGCTGCGCCTACCCTATGACCTCGCCCACCTCGACGGCGCTCCGGTCCTGCTGGCCACCTATTCGAGCCGCCCGGTGTCGCTGCGTGCCGCCGCCGAAGCCATCTTCGGCAAAGCCCCCGCGCCCACCGGCCGCCTCCCCGTCCCGGTGGAGCCGCGGTGGCCGTTAGGCTGGCGGGCCGAGAACTGAGTAGGCAGTAAGCAGCAGGCAGTAGGCAGTAGCTTCGTCTCCCCTGTGAGAGAGGGTAAGGGGAACTGACTACCGACTACTGGCTACTGACTACCGACAACCACCTACGCCGTCTGGTAGCACGCCCGGTGGTAGTGCAGCATCTTCCGGCCGGGCATCTGCATCACCGGCAGGTGCTCGCGGATGACGATCGGCTTGCTGCATGCGGCGCACAAGTGCCCGCTCGACCGGTTCCCGGCCTCGCGGTCGAACACCGTCGACGAACGAGCGGTCTTTCCGAGGCCGCCCTCGCCCTTTCTTCCGGCCATACTTCTAAACAGTCCTCCCTAGGTAAGTAATACGCATCACGAGTCGACAGGTAAGCGATGAGCATCGCGGGTCGACACCAAGTGGCCAACTTGGAAAGAATACCAAGTTCCGGCGATGCTTCAGCCTGTGGTAGACTTGGAGGCTGAAGGGGCAACGCCTCAAGTCGTCTTCGGGGAGTGGCGCAGCCTGGTAGCGCACCTGAATGGGGTTCAGGTGGTCGGAGGTTCAAATCCTCTC
>JACQGX010000148.1 GCA_016199265.1 Chloroflexota bacterium
CAGTTCCTCCGGTGCTGGGCCAGGCATGGTCACCCTCCTGTTGCTCGTCTGGCGGCGCCTCGCGCGCCACACCACCCTATCCTACCACCCCCTAACGACTTCCGTAGGGCTGTACTAGTGGCAACGGACCGATGTTCCTCGGGCCGGGCACGACGACGTTCGCCTGTTCGGGCCGGCCGCCGCAGCGCGGAGATAGCGCGATGCTGGCTCTGCTCCACGAAGCAGCGCATTCAGTGCATCAGCCGGTGCGGCTCGCGCCGCTGTACGAGCGCTTTCGGGCGACGGCGGAGGGCCAGCGCATCGCGCAGCTCTACGAACGGAGTCCACTGCCGGCGCTGCAGATACAGATGGACCTGGCGAGCTACCTAGGAGAGCTGGTCATCCATTCGTTCGTGCCGGATGGCGCGCTTGGTCCTGTGTGCGGCCTTCCCGCGGACGAGGAACACCGGCGAAGCGTGCGCGAACGATGTCGGCAGGTGATCTACGCGCCTGATACCGGCTGGAGCGAGGGCGAGATCTACGAGGCGTGGGTGCTTGGAGCGGCCGCCGACCTCGTACCGCTGGCGACGCGCTACTTGGAGGCCGAGCAGCAATCGGACGAGTCGTTCGTCGAGCACGCATTTGGGTGCTTCGCTGCGCTCTTCGAGCAGTGGGACCGAGCCCAGCGCCAGAGAGAAGGTTGAGTGTGAAGCGTGTCAGGTGGCGCAGTATCCGCAGGTCTGGATGACAGGGCCGACCTTATTTGCGGTCAGCCGTCTCTTGTCCACGCTTGGTGGAGCACCGAGCGATCGCGGAACCGCAGGTAGAACCGCTGTTCTGCCTCGACGAGCGCGAAATCGACCTGCTGAAAGAACCCCGCCCGGCCCAGTACGGGTGTTGCCAGGGTGTTTGGTGGCGTGAGGAACGCTCGGAATACGACTTCGGCGTACCGGTCGCCGAGCGCGATCAGACACGTCATCCGGTGCAAGTAGCCGGTTAGCGTCGGCCTTCCCGTACTCAGACCATAGATTGGCAGCGTGTTCTCCGCACGGGTCCTGATGTCGCCTTCGCTCCAATCGAGGCGAAGCGCCATACTGCCATCAAAGACGGTGTACTCGGCACCGGTGTCGAGTATCGGTCGCAGGCTCTCCGTTGCCCCGGCGCTACCTGGCAACGAGACAAGCAGAGGTAGTCGCGGAAGTGGCCGCGGATCGAGATCGGCACCGACATACGGGAACGAGTAGTCGAACCGCAAGTGATGTGGTGAGAGATGCTGGCTTCGGTCGCCATCAGAGGATGCGGACAGCTTCAGCCTCCTCGCGTGTGGGTACGTAGAAAAGAGTCGAGCCTGGGTACGTCCGCGCGGGGGCGGCACGAGCAGCTTCCCGGGCATCCGGGGAGTGCGCAATGATGCGTTGCTGATAGACCACCACCCACTGGCCGCGATAGGGCTCGAGCGCCTCCGGATGCTCTTCAAGCCACCGATTATCACGCTCGCTCTGCCGCATAGCTTCGAGGACCTGCGGTGTGACCTCAAACCGTTCGTCTGTCTTTGTCATTGGCGTGTCCTACGAGGCGCATCCGCTCGTCAACTGAATACCCGACGAGGCTTGGCACGACTCGCTTCCGCACACATATGCTACCGCGCATATACGACACGACGCTGCTGTACGAATGAGAGTACAAGCGAGAGCGGGACCATACACCGCCTCGTCGATGCACCTACGGACTCTCGACGACGAAGCCGTGGATGTCGGCGAGTACGGCGACGCGGCGGGCCATCAGGTACTGTGCGAATGCAACGGTAGATGGCCGGGAAGGGATGCGAGTCGTGGGCGACCCCTCCGGCTGTTCATACATGCGGTGGTAATGTTTACCCCATTTGGGGTATACCCCAAATGGGTTCATTCTTCGCGGACACTTTCGCGGCTACTTGACTGCACCACCCTCTTTGTCAATCGCCACACTGAAATCCCGCTTACGGTGGGAGCATTGGCGGCGTGAGGAACGTAGCCGGCGCGGCCCGTGGGAGCGAGAGCTCCAACGAGTAGTGCTGCGAGACGCGCCGGAGCTCGATAGCGCTACCGGTCGCCAAGCGTCGGTCGCGATCGGTCCACCGCACCATAGGCTGGTTGGCATCGTGGTCGAAGCAGCGCACCTGCCGGCCGGCGGCGACCGCCGCGCGCACCAGCGCCAGCGCCTGCACGTTGCCGCGACCATCGGGGCCGGGACGCATGTAGAAGGGGCGCGTGCGCCGATGTAGCGGCCGGTGACACGCCGGATACGCTATGATGAGCCGTAGCGAGATGGCCCCGCGCATCATCGCCAGAAAACGCCGCCCCCTCTCTGAGCCGTCGCGCTCGGGGCAGGGGGCGTTCGTGTCCAGCTAGGGCTCCCTTGTACTCAAGGGGCTTTCCTATCCACCGGCATCCTGCCGCTCGGGTTTTGCCGCGTTGCGGCAGCGGTGCTGTGGTGGTATGCGCTCTCGCACGGATGCGTTTTCGTGCCTGCGCGCGCCGCACTGTCCGGCTGGGTTTCGGCCGCTCCTCACCCGCAGCGCTCCGCTGTCTTCGAATGTCACGCCGCCTTGAGGCGGCGACCAGAGGAGCAATCCATGCTGCATCCACCACTGCAGTGGCGGCCGGGCGGACTCCGGCACCACGCAGACTTCCTCAAGCTCTGGACCGGCGCCACCGTCTCGGCGCTTGGCTCGCAGATTACCTTTCTTGCGCTGCCGCTGACGGCAGTCCTGGTGCTCGGCGCAGAACCGGCCGAGATGGGCCTGCTGGAGGCGGCGCAGGCCGCGCCCTTTCTGCTGATCGGACTCTTCGCCGGGGTGTGGGTCGACCGGCTGCACCGGCGGCCAATACTTATGTACGCCGACTTGGGTCGAGCGGCGCTCGTCGGCCCCAGGACTGGCGGGCTGGCTCATCCAGACGATCACCGCACCGCTGGCCATTAGCCTGGATGCGCTGTCGTTTCTCGCTTCCGCACTGTGCTTCGGCGCCATCCGCACGCCCGAGCCGCCGCCCTGCCCGCGTGACGAGCGGGGCAACGTCTGGCGGGAGATCAGCGAAGGACTGCACTTTGTCGCGTACGATCGCCTGCTGCGGCCACTGGCCGCAAGTGGCGCGATCACGACGGGGTTCGGCGGCGTGTTTGGCGCCGGCTACGTGCTCTACGTCACCCAGGAGTTGGGCCTGTCGCCCGCCGGTATCGGGGTGATGGAGGCAATCCGTTACGTCGGGTTCCTTGCGGGCACACTGGTCGCCGGCCGGGCGGCGCACCGCCTCGGTGTCGGGCCGGCCACGGTGGCCGGGCTGTCCGTGCTCGGGCTCGGCTGGCTCCTCGTGCCGTTCGTGCCGCTGGTCGGAGGCACGGCCGGTGATACGGGCCTGAGGCCCATCGGCCTCACGCTGCTGGCGGCCGGACACGTGCTGACCGGCTTCGGGAACACGCTGGGCACCGTGAATGGCTCGAGCCTGCGGCAGATGGCCACCCCAGACCGGCTGATTGGGCGGATGCACACCACCTTCCGCTTTGTCGGCCGGGGCAGTCTGCCGCTCGGCGCGCTCCTGGGCGGTGTGCTGGGCGAATCGATCGGCGTGAGCACGACCCTGGCCGTGGGCGCCATGGGGATGCTGCTGGGACCGCTGTGGCTCGTCTTTTCACCGGTCGGCCGCCTCCGAAGCCTGCCTACTCCTGAAGTCAAGTGATGAAGGCGAAGCGCCGGTCCCGTTCCCCGACACAGGACATGTATGGCAGGACCGATGCTACGCTGTCAGGCCCGACAGCAGCGCCTGTCGCCGTTCGTGGCCGGATGGTTGTTATGTCTTCCCAAGAGTCTTGTTGTAAAGGAGCTACTGATGCCAACCAGTGAGTCTGCTGAGACGGTGGTCCGACTCTGCCGTGAGGAGGACATCGAACGCGTGACCGCCCTATACAAGCGCTGGGAGGAAGAGGCGATCACCTGGGGATTAGTGGCCGATACAGCGGAAGGCCTGCGCGGAAAGCTGGGTCCGTTCTTCTTGGTCGCCGAACGCGCTGGCGAGCTCGTCGGCTTCGTCGCGGCGCGGGTGAGGCACGCCGATCCAGGCGACCTGGCGGTCTTCCCGGCAGGCGCCGACTGTCTGGAGGTGGAGGACCTCTACGTGGCCGAGCACGTGCGGGACGAAGGGATCGGCACGCAACTGATGGAGCGGCTGCTCGCGGAGGCCAAGCGACGCGGGATCGAGCACTCGACCGTCTTCTCAGCCACGAAGGATGTCGCGCGGATTGTGCGGTTCTACGAGCAGTTTGGCCACCGACTATGGGGCATCCAGATGTTCAAGTGATGGCGCGTAGAGGAAATGCTGGCGCTTCCTTCGATCAGGATGACGAAGTCTCTCCTGTACTATTGGGGACTACACCAGTAGAGGCAAGGAATGGCAACGAACGGGAAGGTAGGCGTGGCGCTGCACGAGTTTGGGGTGGCCAACCAGCTTGCGGCGATCGAGCTGGTAGAACGGCTGGGGGTGTCGGCGGCGTGGCTGACGACCGGTGGGGTGGGGCCGGACGCACTGACGCTCCTCGCCGCGGCGGCCGTGCGGACAAGCAAGATTGGTCTGGGCACGGCGATCGTGCCCGTGTTCCCGCGCCATCCGCTGGCGCTGGTGCAGCAGACGCTGGTAGTGGCCGCGCTCGCACCGGGGCGATTCCGGCTCGGCGTGGGGCCGAGCCATCAGCCGACGGTTGAGGGCACCTTTGGCATCCCCTTCGAGCGCCCACTCGAGTACCTGCGCGAGTACGTGACGATTCTGCGCGCGGCGCTGCAGCGAGGGCGCTTTGACTTTGAAGGCAAGCGCTTCCGGGTCCGCGGCGAGGTGCCGTCGCCGCCGAACGTGTCGGTGCTGCTTTCGGCGCTCCGGCCGCCGTCGTACCGGCTGGCCGGAGAGGTGGCGGACGGCGCGCTGGCGTGGGTCTGTCCTTTGCCGTACTTGCGCGACCGGGCATTGCCGGCGCTCAGGGAGGGGGCAGCGCGGGCGCAGCGAGCCACGCCGCCGCTGATCGCGCACTGCTTCGTGGTCGTCCACGAGGACTCTGCCGCCGTGCGGGAGGCGGCACATGACCGGTTGGCGGCCTATGCGCGGCTGCCGTTCTACCAGGAGATGTTCGTGCAAGCCGGCTCTCCCGAAGCGCGGCAGGGCACGATGAGCGATGGCATGTTGGAAGCGGTCGTCGTGCATGGCGACGAGGCGACGGTCGCAGACCGGCTGCGTGCGTACCTCGTAGCCGGCATGGACGAAGTGATCGCTTCGACCCTGGTCGTCGGCGACGACCGTCGCGCCAGCTTGGAGCGGACGCTGCGGCTCGTGGGGACGCTCTGAGCCAAATGACACTTGCCGGCACATGATCGGCCGGGTGCCTGCGGCGAATGCTTCCAGAACGCGCCGGAGGCACCGGATGCTATAGTGTCGATGGAACCAGTCCGCAAGTATGGAGTAATCGGAAGACTGGAGCCGCGTTATGAGTACCCGGCTACGCTGGACGACGACCGATCTGGAACTCTTCCCGGATCCGCTTGACGACACCCGCTACGAGATCATCGACGGAGAGCTCTACGTGTCCAAGCAGCCCAGGGTCGAGCACCAGTATACGTGCAATGAGGTCGCCGGGGAGTTGCGGGCATGGAGTCGGGTAACGGGCGACGGTGTCACACTTCCGGCCCCTGGCCTCATCTTTGCCGACGACGACAACGTCGCCCCGGATGTCATCTGGGCAAGCACGGAGCGCATCGGCCGCATCCTCGGTCCAGACAGGAAGCTGCACGGCGCCCCAGAACTGGTGGTCGAAGTCCTCTCGCCGGGTGATGCCAACGTGCGCCGGGATCGTGAAGCCAAGCTGTTGCTCTACTCGCGCCGGAGGGTCGACGAGTACTGGATCGTCGATCCGCTGGCGCGGCTAGTCGACGTGTACCGGCGGGAGTCCCAGGAAGGGATGTTGCACCACGTGGCGACTCTTGGTCCGGAGGATACCCTCCAGTCGCCGCTGCTGCCGGGCTTTAGCGTCCGGGTGGACCAGCTCTTCTTCCCTACCCATCTGCAATAGCTGCACGCCTCAGCGGGTACCGACCATCTTCCTGCGCCACCGGTATCGGCGGCACGTTGGGCTGCACGTCTCAGCGGGTACGGACCATCTGGCAGGCGACTCCAGTTGCCACGCGGCGCCTCGTGGTCCGCGAGTCTGTCTAACTCGCCGGCTGAACGTCGCCGAGCACATCCCCCCACGAGTATCTGGGCTGCCAACCCAGCACGCGCTTTATCCGCGCCGCGCTCACCATCGGCTGGCTGCCGGTCAGGCCGGCGGCGAGGTCATGGAGCGCCGGGTCCAAACGGGGCAGGAGCTCCGCGAGCGGCTCGATGGCCAGCGCGTCGTCCGCGGCGACGTTGAAGACCTCGTCCTGGATCACCACCGGCGGCGCTTCGAGCGCCAGGCGAAACGCCGCGGCCAGATCGCGCACGTCGACGTACGTGAAGAGCACGTCGCTCCAGTTGGCCGGCGCCAGCAAGTGCTGCTTGACGTCCCTTTCGTAGGCGTCCGGCAGGATCACCCACGGCGGGCGGAGGCTGCACACCCGCAGGTCGCACCGCCGGTGGAAGCCATGTGCGATCTCCTCCCCGACCATCTTGGAGAGCCCGTAGGCATCCTGTGAGAGGTCCGGATGCGCTTCGTCGAGCGGCAGGTACTTGGGCAGGAACGGTCGGTGCTGCCAGGCGAAGCCGTACGCGCTCTGGCTGCTGGTGGAAACCACGAGGGGCACGCCGACCAGCACGGCCGCCTCGTGGACGTTGAACGTGCCCATGACGTTGGTGCGGAACACCGTCGCGTTGGGGTACGTTCTGGGCCCGGGGATGGCGGAGAGGTGCGCGATAGCGTCCATGCCCGCCGCCACCTCCGCGACCTGCCCCAGATCCTCGTGGTCGCCCACACGGTAGGTGACGCCCTCGACGCGGTGTCCGCGCCGTTCGCCGCGCTCGCCGGGTCGGACGCGATCAAAGCACACGACGGCATGGCCGTGGTGGAGCAGCTCGTCGCACACGTAGCTGCCGATAGTGCCGGCCCCGCCGGTCACGAGCACGTTCATCCGCTGTGGCACATGCAGCTATGCGACTGGTGAGGCGGCGAGTTCGGCCGACCGCACGTATTCGACAATTGCTTCTCGAGCCACTTGAGTAACGGTCTTGCCAGTTGCCTCGGCTATCCTGAGTAAACGATCAGCATCCTCCGCCGGCAGCCGAACGGCCACTACGGTACCCGATGGGGTGCGACGCTCTACCTCAACCAGCTCTTTGCCCGCCTCAAAGCTCTCATGATCCGTCTTCTGCTTTTCCGCGCTCATACGCTCTGGCCTAGTATATCGCCATGAGTTCCTACCTTAACCGCCGGCCACGAGCAGCATGGTACCTGGCCGTCTCATCTGCATCGGACTCCCAACCGGTCGCAGGGCGCCAGACGCCCCCGATCTCGGTGGCTGCCAATGGCACCGTCAACATACGTCCACCGAGCGTCGGTCCAACCATCAGTAGCTGCGCAGCGTGTCGCTTCTTGTTGCGAAAAAACACCGGATCCCCGTCCAGCACTTGGAGCACTTCTCTTGCCGAAACGCTGTGGCGGGCAAGCTCATCCTCATTCCAGTCATCGAACTGCAAGTCGTAAACAGGGAGAGGCATCACCTTCTCCTGAGGTCGAGAGCCGACCCTCGAAGGAGTCGCGGGAGAAAGTTTACATGGTCAATTGCAGGTAGACGGGACGCTGCCAAAGGCAGGCGCGCAGCGGCACCAGCGAGCTCATGGTTGCCAGCGGAGCGGAACAAGCAGGCGAAGAGCACCGGGCAAACATATTCTCAGGTCAGGTGACCTGCGGGCCTTCTTCGTTCTCCACGAGAACGAGTGCTTTCAGCGCGGCGGCGAGCGCCGCGTCCAAGGCTATACGGATCGCCTCGGGCGCGGCCTTGTAAGGGAACGGTTCGAACACGAGACGGCGGTAATGCCAGCCAGCCCGATCGGCGCCACCGAGCCGACCGATAAGGCGGCGCCACCAGGATTCATCTTTCGCGGTGTGTTCTGACTTCATGCCAAGCGACGGCAAGTGGGGACGCAACCACTCGGGTATTGGCCCAAGCGACCCCTCGACGCACTTGAGGTTCACATGCCGCACGCCCGCAATATTGGTGGAGACACACGCGGGCACGAGGCGCTTGCACGCGCGGACGAAGTGGCGCCAGCGACCGAGATCGCTCACGGCGACGTCGACGTGGGCCTGGCGCCGGCCGCGCTCGACGGAGTCGGGTTCTTCGGGATGGCCGGCGCAGGAGAAGACGGTGCGCGCCCAGCCGGAGCGGTTCAGGGCAACAACGAGCGGGCGGATCTGGGGATCGAGCGTCTCGTCGGCAAGCGCATCCCACGGGACGAAGGGGCACGTGATGGGCGGGGGTTCGGAGGTGTCTTGGTCGTTTCGTGCTCCCATGCGCGTGCTCGCACTCGACGGCGTACGTGTAGCCGGTATGATCACACGCGAGCGGTCGCAGGGGGCCCACCGACCCGCAGCTTCATGGACGAGCTCACCCGCCAGGTGCAGGTAGCGCTGGATAAGTCACTACCGTAGAGCGTCCCCAGTCCAAGGTCCAAAGTCCTGCATCACGTCTGGAGACTTTGGACCTTGGACCTTAGACTTTGGACTGCACCTCCCGGCCGCCGTTGAGGAGGGCGTCTTCGACACAGGCGGCGGCGGCTTCGCTGTCTTTGAACTCGCCGACGGTCGTAACGGGTTGGGTCGAGGCCGGATGGGTGTCGGTGGAAACAACGCGGAAGCGGCGCCGGCGAGGTACGTGGATGACCTGCAAGCTTACTCCCCCATCGTGCTGTGGGGGAAACACGACCCACGCCAAATCGCCGCTCGAGCGGTAGCCGGTCAGCCGGCGGCGCTGCAGCGCGGCGAGCAGCAGGTCTCTAGGAGTGCGCGTCGTGGGCACTGTCGACGTCCTCGCGTGTTACTGTTCGTTACTTTTCGGTGCGATCAGGATGCTACGTCCCCCTAGCGCACGGAGCAATCCACCGGCCCCTTCGGGCTATGGGCCATGGGCGGGGCTCAGGACTCGAGGACGGCAATGCGACGCGGCAGCGGTTGCGGTACAGTACGCGACGAAGACAAACGGTGTCGTGAGGAGAGAGGCGCAATGCGGATGGCGGGGAAAGTAGCAATCGTGAGTGGCGGTGGTGGTGCGGGCATCGGCCGGGCGATTGCCGAGTTATTTGCGCGCGAGGGGGCGATGGTGGCAGTGGGCGACGTCGAGGAGGCCGGCGCGCAGCATGTCGCCGCTTCGATCGAAGAGGGCGGCGGCCGGGCGATCGCGGTCAGAGCGGATGCGGCGTCGGCCGCGGACGTCGAGCGCCTGGTCCGCGCGGCGGTGGAGGCGAACGGGAGGCTAGCGACGGTGGTGAACGTCGCGTCGTGGGCGGCGGTCAAGCCGCTCCACGAGATCACCGAGGAGGAATGGGACCGGACGATCGACGTCGGGCTCAAGTCGTGCTTCTTGACGGCGAAGTACGCACTGCCCGAGCTGATGCGCGCCGGCAGACAGGCAGGGCCGTCGATTGTGAGCATCTCGTCGGCGAACGGCGTCGTCACCAATCCCAACTTCGGCGCGTACTCGTCGGCAAAGGCGGGCATTCTGGGACTGACGCGCAATCTGGCGCTGGACTATGGCCCGTATGGGATCAGGGCAAACGCCATCTGCCCCGGCCTGGTGTTGAACGACCGCACCCGGCCGCGCGTGCAGGCCGATCCGGCGGAGTGGCAGGGGAACCTCGACTGCTATCCGCTGGGCACGATCGGGACGCCCGAAGACGTAGCGCACGCGGCGCTGTACCTCGCGTCGGACGAGGCGCGATGGGTAACGGGAGTGACGCTGATGGTCGACGGCGGGCTGACCATCCAGTCGGTGGAGGCGCTGGTGCGGCCGTCATTCCGGCGGCGGTGGAAGCAGAGCACGGTGGCGAACAACGAAGAATGAGGAACTATGAACGAAGAACTAGACGTGGGCTATTTCGTTTCCTCGTTCACAGTTCTTCGTTCTTCATTCTTCGTTCTCCGTTCTCCCCTTGCTTCGGCACGAACAGCGCGAGACTCGCGGTGTAGCCATGGACGTAGTTGCGACCGCCGACAGGGCCGAACTCGCCGTTGCAGAAGAAGCCGGCGAGGGGGAGCGGACCGAGACGGTCGTTGACCAGGCGGGCGTCGTGGTCGGGCGCGCCGAAGAGCCCGGTACCGCGGCCGGTGCACGAGCACAGCAGCGCGGCGGCGGGGGAGCGTCCGGCGAGCCGCTCCGGCACAGTGTCGAGCAACTGGCGTAGGTCTTCGCCGGCGGCGCCGGCATCGCGCAGATGGAACTGCACCGTCTGTCCGATCTGCGGCTCGGCGCCGACGAGCAGCGCGCCGGTCTGTTGATCGACACCGTGGATGTTGCGGACGAGGAAATCGCCCCGATTGAGGGTGGCGCGGCGCTCGTCCATCGCCAGCCCAACGAACAGGTTGTCCCTGGCCCGCGCGGCGAGCGCCGGCGGGAGCGCCTTGACGGTGTCAACCAGCAGCTCGTAGGCGGGCTGGCGCGCGATCGTCTGGACGAGGTGGCCGTCGACGCCGGTGATCGTCCACGGCCGGCCGATGGGAGCACAGCCCTGCGAGACGATCGCCTCGACGGTCCAGGCGCCGCCGAGGGCAACGGCGACGCTGCCGTCGCCGTAGACGTCGCCGTCGAAAAAGACGTGGGTGCGCTGTGCGCCGGGACCAGCCGAGGCCAGACCGCCGATGATGGGAGCGTCTGGATAGGTGGCGCCCAGGCCATCGACGAGACTGTCGGCGCTCGAACGGAACGGATCGGCGAAGAGGAGCCAGGCGTTGACTTCGTCCGGCGCGGTGGCGGTAACGCGGCGCCAGTAGGCAGCGGTCGCGGCGGCGCCATCGCCGGCCGGCGGCGCGGCATCGACGTGTTCCTGCGTCAGACGTACCGGCTGAAACGTGGCGCTGGGGAGTGAGAGCGCCAGCAGACTGACGGCCGGCCGGCCTTCGAGCTCGCGCGCGCCGCCGATGACACCCCAGCCGCTGCAGCCCAGCAGGTGTCGCGCGCGGGTAGCATCACGGGCGCACTCGACGAGCGGCGCGAAGTCGTAGACGAACACGCTCGAGGCGAAGACACACAGCAGATCGGGAGCGAGCGGACGCTCGCGGGACGACGCGGCGGCGGGGCCGCGCGGTTCCTGTACCTCAGAGCCGCCGCCGGGCCAGCGGGGCGTGACCAACTGCGAAAGCGCGACCTCCAGCGCTTCTTCCCAGGTCGTCCCTTCGCCCCAACCGGCGGCCGCCCAGGCGCCGGAGGGGCGCGGTCTCAGCTCTACCCGTGTCATTTCTCACGCTCCGGTCTATCCTAAGCAAGTCCAAAGTCCAAAGTCCAAAGTCCAACGCGCAACCCCACGAGTCTGGATTCCAGACGTTGGACCTTGGACTTTACCGACCGAGGTAGTCCTTCTTGACGATGGGGCGAAGGGCCTCGGGGACTTTGACGGAACCATCCTTCTGCTGATAGTTGTCGAGGATCGCGATGAGCATGCGGCCAAGCGCACAACCGGTGTCGTTGACGGTATGGCAGAGGTGCGTCGCGCCATCGGCCGTGCGGTAGCGGATATTGAGGCGCCGCGCCTGGTAGTCGGTGGTGTCGGTGTCGGTCATCACCTCCATGAACTCGCGCGAGCCGGAGAGCCAGACTTCGACGTCGCGCTGGCGATGGGTAGCGAGGTACCCAGCATCGCCGCCACACTTGTCGACGACGTGGTAGGGCAGCTCGAGTCGCTGGAGGAGCCACTCGTTGATCGTCCGGAACTCTTCGTAGAGCGCCTCCGATTGCTCGGGCGCGCAGACGGCATTGAGCTCGATCTTGTCGAACTGGTGGACGCGCTTGATGCCCTTGACGTCCTTGCCCCAGGAGCCTGCCTCGGAGCGGAAGCAGGGAGTGTTGGCGAACATCCGGATGGGAAGCGCCGGCTCGTCGAGCGTACGATCCATGAAATAGCTGAAGTTGGAAGGCTCGGAGGAACCGACGAGGAAGAGCTCGGTGCCCTCTTCGACGTTGTGCGGCTGGATCTCGTAGACCTGGTCGCGCCCCTCGGGAAAGTGCGAGGTGCCGTAAAGCGATCGCTCGCGCACCAAGAGTGGCGGGATGATGGGCATATAGCCCGACTCGAGCAGCCTGCCGGTCAGGAGCTGCTCGACGGCGATCTGGAGCAGGGCGATATCGCCCAGCATGTAGGCGAAGCGGGAGCCGGAGACCTTGGCGCCCTGAAGCGTGTCGATCCCACCGAGATGCTGGCCGAGGTCGGCGTGGTGAAGTGGCGCGAAGTCGGGATCCTCGGCGTGGATGGGGCGCTGGGGCATGTGCTGCGCCGTGTGGAAACCCTTGCCGAGCCGCGCCGCGGGCAGGTAGCCTTGCCCGGGGATCCAGGCGCATTCTTCGACGTTGTCGTCGTCGCCCTCGCCCGGCGGCATGGCGGGGTGCGGCCAGTTGGGAAACCAATCGAGGATGGCCTGCCACTCCTGGGTAACGCGGGCGATTTCGCTCTCCAGCTCGCGCGAGCGGTTGCGCAGCGCCTGCCCCTGAGCGCGCGCGGCATCGGGATCCGTCCGGCCCAGGCCGGCAAGTTGCTTCTTCTGGGCGTTGACCTCGTCGAGCTGTGTCTGCAGGGCACGGCGCCGCTCGTCGAGCGCGAGCCAGCGGTCGAGGTCGGCCTTGCGCGGATCGACGCGGCGCAGGCGAATGGTTGCGCGCATCGCCTCTGGATTGGCACGTAAGGTTCGTACGTCGATCACATTTCAGATTGTATGGCACACGCTTTCAGGCTGGTTCGGCAACGCCCACAGGTCGATCGCGCTCACAAAGTAGGCTGTTAGTACCCCACGCGCAACAGGGCGGCGCGACTGCGCCACACTAGGAGTGGCGCCATGTTCATCAACGAGCGAGAACGCTCCGCCGCGCAGGCACACCTTGAGAGGCTGACCGAAGAGCTGGTACGCCTCTTCGAGCAGCGAGAGGCGCTCAAGCAGGCGCTCGACGACTCGTCGTTTGGGAGCCATGCGGCGAACGCCGAGGGTGCCGCATGTGCGGAGGGTGTAATGCCGGACGTGACGTGGCCGGTGGTCGGCATACTGCACGGCGCGCGCCAGGGAAGCATTCCGGCCGACGACCCGAGCCGGCGGGCGCTGCGCGCTCGACTACGCGTGATCCACGGCGGGTTGAAGTAGGCCGTAGTACACGGGGTGACTGGGGCAGATAGGCTATCGGAGTTGACCGACAGGCGCCGGTAGAGGTAGCATCCGCGGTGACAGGCAGCGATACGATCGTAGGTGATGCTGTGTGGCGTGGCCTCGTGTCGCTGCCTGTCGCTTTGTCCGCTGCCTGACTGCTGCCGATTGCTTACCATTACGTACGTATGCGCGTGATGGAAGCACTACAGGAGACAAGCCAGACAAGTCCGTCGAGCCCATGGGCAGATGGGTATTCGGGAGCGGTCTCGCTCACGTTTGACGATGGACGGGCATCGCAGGTCAGCCGGGCCGTGCCCATCCTGGCCGAGTACGGGCTGGCGGCGACGTTTTACGTCAATCCGCGGGGAAAGACCGAGGATGAGTGGCGCGCGCGCCTGGAGCCGTGGATGGCAGTGCAGGCGGCGGGGCATGAGATCGGCAACCATTCGCTGAGCCACGTCTGCTCGCAGGCATTCCGTGAGCGGCGCGACCCCAGCCGCCCCAGCCTGGAGACGTGGACGCTGGCCGACGTAGAGGCGGACGTGCTCGAAGCCGAGCGCCGGCTCGACGCGGTCGTGCCGGTGCCGGCGGACCAGCAACGCAGCTTCTGCTATCCATGTTACCAGGACCATGTCGGCGAGGGGCCGAGCCGCCAGAGCTACGTACCGGTGATCGCGCGGCATTTCCCAGCAGCTCGGGGTGGCGGCGAGTTCGGCGAAAACCGGCCGGCGACGTGCGACCTGCACTATCTGTGGTCGTGGAAAGTCGAGCTCATGGACGGGCCGTCGCTCGTCGGCCGGGCCGAGCGCGCCTCGCTCGGCTATTGGACGATCCTCACCTTCCACGACATCGGCGACAGCCGGCTCTCCAACACCGAGCACGCGTTCCGTGAGCTGTGCGCGTTTCTCGCGCGCCACCGGGATCGGCTGTGGACGGCGCCGGCAGCCACCGTGGCACAGCGTCTTGGTGTGTGGCGGACTGCGGTTGGGTCATGAAACCACAGATGCACACAGATGCACACCGATAGATGGGTGAGGAATGAAATCGCCGATCAACGCCGATGACGTACCACTGGAAGGCTGACAGTGGGGAAAGGGTGGCCGTGGGTTAGGGTGTTCGCTGTTGGGCGGCCGGGGCGTTCGGTTCGAGCAGTGTGAGCTGTTGGGCGGCGCCGCGTTCGAACGCGAGGAGGTGGCGCTTGCGTTCTAGGCCCCAGCGGTAGCCGCCAAGGCCACCACCGGCTTCGACGACACGGTGGCAAGGGATAACGAGGGCTGCAGGGTTGGCGCCGCAGGCGTGGGCGACGGCGCGCACGGCGTTGGGCCGGCCAAGCGTGCGGGCGAACTCGCCGTAGGCCAGTGTGGTGCCGTAGGGAATCCTCTTGAGCCCATCCCAGACGAGGCACTGGAACGGCGTGCCTTGCACGTCGATGGGCACGTCGAGGTCGCGTTCCTTGCCGTCAAGATACGCCAGGAGGCGCTCGGTCCACCATGCGAGTGGCCGGCTGCTCGTCGCTTCCTGGTGAAGCAAGGCAGCCGGATACATGCCGGCGAGGCTCGTTTCCAGGGCAGCATCGTCATCGCCCATGGCGACGGCGCACACGCCGAGCTCGGTCGCGGCGACGAGCAGACGTCCGAGTGGGCTATCGACGATGGTGTAGCGGATGGCTGTGCGTATGGGCATGTGGCGAAGAAATGGTAGCCGCTCGGGGGCCGGCAGGCATAATCCAGAAAATGCGATCGACGGAGTCGATGCCGCCGGCCGCGGAAATCGCGGCCGGCCCGGCCAGCGTTCAGACTGAATCGGTACTCGGTGGTCAATCGAGCGCCATGCCTGCGGAGGCGCAGCCGAGCCGGATTCTGCGCGGGCTGCTGTGGAGTGGACTGGCCGGGCTGGTGGCGGCGATTGCCGTCGGTGTGTGGGGTGACTGGAACCACCTGGCCGCCGTGTTCGGCCGCTTCTCGTGGGTGGCGGTTCCCGTGGCGCTCGCGCTCACACTGGTGAATTACACGCTGCGGTTCGGCAAGTGGCAGTACTATGTCCACCGGATCGGCGCGCGGCCCACGCTGCGCGACAGCGCGCTGATCTTCATCGCCGGGTTCGCGCTGGCAGTGACGCCCGGAAAGACCGGCGAGTTCCTCAAGGCGTATCTGCTGCATCGCCGGTGCGGTACGCCGGCGTGGAAAGCCGCGCCGATCACGCTGGCCGACCGGGCGACCGACGGGTTCGCGGTGCTGATCCTGGCGGGGGTCGGCCTGACGGTGCTGTGGCGCTCGCCCTGGCCGGTGCTACTGACGCTGGCCATCACCGCCGGCGGGTGCGCGGTGCTGGCGCTCTTGGGTGCGGCAGCGGCGCCGGCTCGGGCGGAGGGCACGGGTAACACGGGTGGCACGCGGTGGATGGTGCGCGCGCCGAGCACACTCGGGGCGCGGGCGCCGGCATGGGCGCAGCGACTGCTCGAGCGACCGGTAGCAGCGCGTACGCTGGTGAAACTGCGCGAGAGCGGCGAGGGGGCATCGGCGATGCTCGACCCGAAGAGCCTGGCGCTGGCGGTGGGAATCGGCGTCGTGTCGTGGAGCGCCGAGAGCGTGGCGCTCTGGATCGTGCTGGCGGCGTTTGGCTTGCCGGCGACCTCGGCACTGTTAGGAGGCGCGTTGGTAGCGCTCAATGCGGGAACGCTCGCCGGTGCCATATCGCTCCTACCCGGGGGCGCCGGCGCCGCCGAGGCGACGATCGCCGCTGTGCTGGTGCAGCAGATGGATAAGGAGATCGCCGCCGCGGCGACGCTGCTGATCCGCCTGTGCACGCTCTGGTTCGGCGCAACGCTGGGCGTGGTCGCGCTGGTGCTACTGGGGGTCCACGGCGGAGACGCAGCGATGCAGCGAACGTTCGAGTAGTTGAGCTCGGCTGCGCGTCCTAAATCTCTTCCGGGAAGAAGAGTTTCCCCACCAGGACACTGAAGCCTGGCAGCAGCGGCGATTCGAGGTGTCCGTGCTCGTCGAGCGTGGTCACCAGACGCAGTGCCGGGCCGTCTCTGCGGTATACCTCGACCTGCCGATTCTGCCAGTCAACAATCCAATACTCTTCGACGCTGCGGCGTGAGTAGAGCTTCAACTTCGCATCGCGGTCACGAGTTTCGTTGGCGGCGCCCGGAGAGAGCACCTCGACGATCAGCTCGGGCGCTTCGTGCAGCATTCCGTCTTCCTTGAGAGCCGTCCGTAGGCGCTCTCGACTGATCCACACGACGTCAGGAGCGACGTTGTCGTCCTCGGCGAAGATCACGCCGGGAGCCTGGTAGGCGAATCCGCGTCCTGTTACGGTGCTCCAAGACTGAAGCGCAGTGCTCACCTGAATACACACATGCTGGTGGCCCAAATCCGGTTGCCTGGACACGTAGAGCTCTCCGTCGATGATCTCGTAGCGCGTGTCGTCGAGCGGATCGGGAAACCCCTCCAGGTCAGCCGTCGTCCAGCGCAAACTCGTCGCCATGCCGCACCTCCCGTGCGTAAGTGCCTAACGCCTATGGTAGTGTAGCTCGTGAGCCGGCGACTACCGCCTGATGGCCGATAGCCGGCGCGGTGCCGTTCGGCTGCGCGGCCGCTTCGTCCCGAGGCAGGGCAAGCTGCGAGCGGATGAGCTGGGCGTAGGTGCCGTCGCGGGCGAGCAGCTCCTCGTGGGTGCCCTGCTCGGCGACCCAGCCGGCGTCGAGGACGACGATGCGGTCGGCGTCGCGCACGGTCGAGAGCCGGTGCGCGATGACGAATGTCGTACTGCCCTCCATCAGCTCGGCGATAGCCTGCCGCACGGCGCGCTCGTTCTCGGTATCGAGATGCGATGTGGCTTCGTCGAGGATGAGCACCGGCGCCCGCTTGAGCAGCGCGCGGGCGATGGCCAGGCGCTGGCGCTGGCCGCCGGAAAGGGCGACACCTCGCTCACCGGCGATCGTCTCGTAGCCGTCGGGAAGGCCGAGGATGAACTCGTGGGCGCACGCCTTGTTCGCCGCCTCCTCGACCTCCTCGTCGGTGGCGTCCGGGTTGGCCAGCCGGAGGTTCTCACGGATCGACATGTTGAAGAGGTAGATGTCCTGTGAGACGAGCGAGAAGCGCGTGCGCAGGTCGTTCAGCTCGAAGCCGCGCACGTCGTGGCCGCCGAGCAGGACACGGCCCTGCTGTGGATCCCAGAAACGCATCATGAGGTGCGCCGCCGTCGTCTTGCCGGCCCCCGAGCGGCCGACAAGGGCGACGGTCTGCCCGGCCTCTGCCCTGAACGAGACGTCGATCAGCGCTTGCGGCTCGCCGGGGCCGTAGTTGAACGAGACGTGCTCGAACTCGAGCGACGGCGAGACCGGCGTGCCCGGCGGGACGTCGTGGCCGTCGCGCACGGCCACCGGCTCGTCGTGCACCACAAACACGCGGCGTCCTGAGCCGAAGGCGTTGGCCAGCTCCTTGGCGACGCGAGCGATCTCCGCCACCGGGCTGAAGCTGGTGAAGGCGAGCATCGTGGCGATGGGGAGCTGTCCTGCCGTCAGGTGGCCCTGGGTGACGAGGTAGGCGCCCAGTGTGAGCACCGCCAGGCCGCCGAAGGCCTGGATACCTTCGATCGTGCCCGATTGGAAGCCGAGCTGCCGGCCGTAGCGGAGCTGGAGGGCCGTGAGGGCCTCGCTGTTACGCACGATCTCCTGGAGGCGAAGCCGCCCCTGCGAGAAGGCGACGACCTCACGCAGCCCCTGCACGCTGTCGGTGACGTGGGCATTCACCTCGCCCAACTGCCGGCGGAGGTTGTTGCCCAAGCGCTCGGTATGCCTGCCGATGTAGTGCGGACTGAGCCCGACGGCGATGAGGAAGGGCACGAGGGCGAGCGCAAGCGGCCACGAGAGGAAGGCGAGCGCGGTGAGCGCGACGCCGGGCACGAGAACGGCGACAAAGAGCGGCGCGATGGCGTGGGCAAAGAAGCTCTCGACGGTCTCGATATCGGACGTGATGATGCTGGCGAGGTCGCCGCTGCGTCGGCCCAGGAGGTAGGAGGGAGCAAGGGGATCGAGCTTCTGATACATGGAGACACGCATCTCGCCGAGCAGCTTGTACGCCATGTCGTGTGCGATCCAGCTCTCGAACCAGGTGAAGACGGCGACGGCGACGGCGAGGCCGATCACGGTGGGGATGAGCACGCCGTAGGGGCTGAACTCATCGGCCAGGCCGGCGGCGACGGCAACGCGGCTGGCGAGCGCCGCGCTGGCCACGCCGAGCGCGATGCCGGCGCCGGCCTTGATCAGACCACCGGCGAGGGTGATAGAAAGCTGCACCCACTGCGGCCGTACCAACCCGAGCAGGCGGACGCCGGTCGCCCAGGCGCTCAACGGCACCGGCTCGACCGGCTTAGCGTGCGACGCCCTGCCGAGGAGCTGCGCGTCGCCTGGTGTTGTGCCGCGGACGGTCGTATCGCCGCTCCCGTTAAGGCGCGGCGACGCGCTGGCTTGGTGACGAGCACTGGTCGAACAGACCACCGTCGCATTCTCTTGAGCCGCCCCGTCGAAGGCCGCCATCGCGGCGATGTCGGCCTTCGCCGCCTCGGCCTCTTCGGCGGCACGGGCCTGGATGGCGACGAGGCGGGCGTAAACGCCATTCCGCGCCATCAGCTCGGTGTGACGGCCCGATTCGACGCGCCGGCCGCGCTCGAGCACGACGATTTGGTCGGCTCCCACGATGGTAGAGAGGCGGTGGGCGATGATAAGCGTGGTGCGGTTTTGCATCAGCCGCTCGAGCGCCTCTTGGATCACGGCCTCATTCTCACTGTCGACGTGGGATGTCGCTTCGTCGAGGACGAGAATGGGCGCATCCTTCAGGATGGCTCGGGCGATGGCGATGCGCTGGCGCTGCCCACCGGAAAGCTTTTGGCCGCGCTCGCCGATGATGGTCTCGTAGCCGTCCTTGAGATTAAGGATGAACTCGTGGGCATTGGCCGCCCCGGCGGCCGCTTCCAGCTCCTCCTGCGTCGCATCGGGCTTGCCGAGGCGCAGGTTATCCGAGACGGTGCCGTAGAAAAGGTAGGTATCCTGGGCGACGACGGCGATCTGCCGCCGGAGCATTTCGAGCGGGATCTCGCGCAGGTCGTGCCCGCCGAGCAGGATCCGCCCCTGCTGCGGATCGTAAAAGCGGAAGAGCAGGTTGACGACCGTACTCTTGCCGGCACCGCTGGGTCCGACGAGGCCAAGCGTCGTCCCGGCCGGCAGCTCGAACGAGACGTCTTCGAGCGCCGGCCGTTTGCCGCTCTCGTAGGCGAACGAGACGTGCTCGAAGTGGATGGTGGGCTCCAACGGGTAGTCGGTAGTCAGTAGTCGGTAGTCGGTGACGGCATCGGTGGCATTCCGCTGGCCGCTGGCAACTGACAACCGACTACTGGTTACTGGATCGGCGACATCCGGCCTATCGTCCAGCAGCGAGAACATGCCCATGGCGGAGCTCATCGCCAACAGGCCCTGGTGGTAGAGCTGGTTGAGCTCGCGCAGAGGGCGGAAGACCTCGACGCCGAGGAAGAGGACGATCATGAGCGGCCGGAGCTCGAGCTCGCCCTGGCTGACGCGGACGGCGCCCCAGGCGAGCGTGACCGCCGCACCGAGCGTCATGCAGAGGTTGGCGACGCCGCCGGCGGCGATGTTGACGGCGAGCACCTTCATCGTCGTCCGGTAGAGGTGGCGCGCCTTGGTGGCGAGCATCTCGCCGCGCGCCTCGCTCTGGCCGAAGACTTTGAGTGTCGGCAGGCCCTGCACCGCGTCGACGAATTCGGCGGCGAGCGCGCTGTAGGCGCCGCGCCGGCCGCGGCTGGCGGTCACCGTCGCCCGCCGGAAGAAGGTCGGAGCGAACAGCGTGAGAAGGGCGAAGGTGAGGAAGATCAGCGCCGAGGGCAGATCGAGGACGGCCATGAAGACGAAAATGCCGATCGGCGCGACGGCGGCAATAGCGAGCTGTGGCAGGTAGCGGCCGTAGTAGGTCTCGAGCTGCTCGACGGCGTCGACGGTGTTGAGCAGCACCTCGCCGGTACGCCGCTTGTGGAGGTAGCTCGGCCCGAGCTCGAGCAAATGCGCATAGAGCAGGTGGCGCAGCCTCACCTTCATGATCGCCGCCGTGTGATGGCTGGTGAACTCCTTGGCCATCGTCAGGACGACGCGCGCCAGCGGGAGCGCGAGCACCCACAGGAGCACCAGGAGCACCTCGACCAAGGGGGCGCCCTCGAACACCATCGCGACGGCGCTGCCCTGCATCGAGAGGCGCGCGACACCGGTCACGGTCGCGACCAGGCCGAGGCCGGCCGCGAGCGCGATGCGCCAGCGCACGCCTTTTGTCAGTGCAAACAGCCGGCGGTTGACGTCCTGCCGTTCGGCTTTCTGCTGCTCCTGCGCCGTCGTCGAGTCCGGCGCGGTCGTTACTGTCGTCGCCGTCATGTTGGTAATGACTCCCCCTGCTACTCTCGCACCGCTAGTGTACGGCATCCAACTACTGCAATTCAATCGCAATAGTTGGATGCCCCTCACCCCCAACCCCCTCTCCCACACGGGGGTGAGGGGGAGCGGTGGTCCTCGGACGCTCCACTCCCCTTCTCCCACTCGGGGGAGAAGGGGCTGGGGGATGAGGGGGAATCCAGCGCCGCGACCGGGCGGTCGGCCTATGGGGCCACCGCTTCGACGTAGCCGCCGATGAGGGCGAGGCGGTCACTGCGCCAGAAGCACTCGACGGCGTCGAAGCCGGCTTGTGAGAGCCAGGTGAGGTGATTGACCAGCGCGAGGCCTGGACCGCCGGAGCGGCCGCCGCTGCGAGAGCTTCCCACAACACCTGCGGCCGCGCTTCCTGCGGCCGCAAGAGACGCGCCATGGTCGGCATGTCCGTGGCCGTGGCGCGAGGCACGTTCCTGGGCTTGGGTGCGGAGGGCAGCCTCGACTTCTTCAAAGGATGGCTTGACGCCGGTTTCGGCGACGCGATGGCGGCGGAGCTGCTCGACGCGGGTGCGGTGCCGCACCGCCTGGAGCAGCGGCGACGAGCTACCCATGTGGTCGATGTTGAGGAAGCAACCGCCGGGATTGGTGACGGCACGCAGCTCACGGTAGAGCGCGGCGATGCGCTCGGCCGAACGGAGATTGTGGACGCACAGCGACGAGACGCTGGCGTCGAAGCCACCGCCGGCCGCCTGCTTAGCCGCGTCGACGGCGCCGGGTTGTGAGAGATCGCCCTGGACGAACCGGACGCGATCGGCAGAGGCAGCGAGCCGCGAGCGCGCCTCGCCGAGCATCACGTCGGAGAAATCGAGGAGCGTGACGCGGGCGGCGGGAAAGCGCTCGAGCAGGTGCTGTGACACGGGTCCCCAGCCGGCGCCGACGTCCAGGATGCTGATCGCTGCACTCTCGGAGTGCGGGATGAGGTCGGCAAGCAGGTCAAACTGCGCCTTGCGCGAATCGGCGCGGGCGTCGTACTGCGCGATCCAATCGCGCACGTAGTCGACCGAGTGCCAGTCGTGGCCACTCCGACTCACGATCTCGGTCGGGCGTGTGTCTATCGCCATGGTGAGCTGCTCTCCCTGGTGTGATTTAGCCGCGTGCACGCTCGAACGAGCTTCCGCACGGTGACGAAGCTACCGTACCGTAAATAGGATTGGTTTGCAACTGCTTGACGCGCCCGCGATTGCGGCTCTATAGTGGAGTCGCTTACAAGTGCAAAGCAGTGGCAATTACAGCGGTCAGATGACGCGTGTGACAGCGGGACGCGATGGTTGGAGCGACAAAGAGTGACTGTTGATACGCCTGAATGCAGCGCACGCATCCCAGACGCGGTGGTGCTGCTCGGGAAAGGCGGCTACGGCGACTGGCCGCAGCAGGAACTGGACCGGATGGTCGACGCAGTGCGCGCCGGCGGGCGGTACCGCATCGTGGAGGGGGCGTTCATCGACCAAGGAACGCCGCACCTGCCCAAGGTGCTGCGCGCGTGCGTCGACGCCGGGGCGCGGCGCATCGTGATCGCGCCGGTGTTCGTCCCGGTCGAGCGCTCGCTACGCGAGTGGCTGCCCAAGATCGTCCGGCGCTCGCTGAAGAAGTACCACCTAGACGACGTCGAGGTGGTCCTGGCGGACGCGCTCGGCGACCACCCGGCGCTGGGCCACGCGGTAGCCCGCGTCGTCGACGACGCCGCGCAGAAGGAGGAGGTACGCGCCAACGCACCGCCGCGGGACAGGGCCGACACCTGGTCGCACATTCCGGAGCACCGCTATCACGCGCTGTTCTGCGTCGGCCCGCGCTGCGCGACGCTCGGTTCGTACGAGTTGTGGCAGCACCTGCGCGACCGGCTGGCCGAACGCGGGTTGAACGAAGACTCGGGCCGCGTGCTCGTGGTGCGTACGGGGTGCCTCTTTCCCTGCAATCTGGGGCCGGTGATGGTCGTCTATCCGGACGGCGCGTGGTATGGCGCACTCAATCGACGGGCCGTCGACGAGATCGTGGATGAACACTTCGTCCACGGCCGACCGGTGGAGCCGCACCTGCGCCCACGACCGCGGCAGCGAGATCAACGAGGTCAAGTGGGAGCGGCGCCCAACGGCGCATGTCTCGGCGAGACCGGCGAGACCGGCGACCCCGGCGAGTTCAAGCCAGTGCACTGACGGCAGGCACCATGCGGGTCACCGGAGCAATGCGGCTTGACGCGAGCGGTGGCTTGTGGCATACTCCATCGCTACTGCGAACAGTTCGCACTAGTTGTATGGCGAAGTAGAGCCGTGCAGAGCAACGTGTAAAAGGGGAGGACCACATG
>JACQGX010000149.1 GCA_016199265.1 Chloroflexota bacterium
CCGCAACGTCAACATTGCTTTCGTCCACAGCACCTCCTCAGCCCGGCGGCACTCACGCCCGCCGGACGAAAGTTGTACCGGTTGCGCCGGAGTCTGTGCCGTCAACTCCCCCTGTTGGCAGACTGACCGAGCACCGGGCCAATGCTGTAGACGACCGGCGCTACTCCGCCGTTGGAGCCGGTGGGATGATCAGGGCCAGCGCAACGTAGAGCAACAGCAACCCAGGGGCTAGAGGCGGGATAATGAGCGCGGCAGCCACCCAAAGTACCCGTACGACGGTTGGGTCGACGTCGAAATACTCGGCGATGCCCGCGGCCACGCCGGAGATCATGCGGCCCTCTTCGGAACGGTACAGCCGGCGCTTGCGGTCAAACTGCGACATCGCTTCTCTTCCTCATTGCTCAAGAACGCGACCAGTAAGCCAGGCCCGCAGCACAGGAGCGCTGTCGCTGCTGTGCTGCGGGCTGCCCCCTAGCGCCATCATACCCCTCAAGGTTACGACCCGCGTCAACCCAGGTCTGCGCCGGGTGATCGGTCCCGCCGCAAAGGTCGAGACCTCGCGGCAGGATCGCCAAGGACTGGTGTGTCTAGCGCTCAGCGCCGCGATCAGACGCTCACACCGCTTTCGCCGGTGGGCGTCCAGATGCTGAGCGCCGTTCGGCCGAGGATCCAGGCGCGCTCGTCGTCGCTCAGGCCGGGAAGCTGGGTGCGGACCGCCTCAAGGCGTTCGACGTAGCTGGGCTGTGGCGACTGCATCGGCCAGTTGGAGCCCCACATCAGGTGGCGCGGGCCGAAAGCGTCGATCGTGCGCCGCTGGTAGTCGTGCAGGTCAGTCCACGGATATGGCTGCCGAGAGTGTAGGACGTGGTTCGACACCTTGACGTAAACGTTGGGGTGTTCGGCGAGGGCGAAAAACGTCGCCGAGGACGCAAAGTGCGGCGCCTCGGCCGGATCTGGATGGCCGAGGTGATCGACGACGATGGTCAGATCCGGGAAGCGGCGGGCGACGCCGAGGATGGTGGGGTGAGCCGGCGTACGGTTGAGAAACTGCACCGGAATGCCAAGCTGGCGCGCCTGCTGGAAGAGCGGGCTGGCCAAACCGTCGAGGACGCCGGCGTTCACGCGCTCGTCGGTGAGGTGCAGGCGGACGCCGCGGAACCCGTCCTCGGCGAACTGCCGCGCCACGCGATCCGGCGCGTCTGCCGCCAGCGGATCTTCGAGCCATCCCAGCGCGGCGAAGCGGCCGGGATAGCGGCGCATCGAACCGACAAGGTAGCGGTTGTCCTCGCCAAGCCACGGCGTCTGCACCAGCAACGCGGCGGCGACGCCGGCCTCGTCCATTAACGCGATGAGGTGGCCGGCATCGCCATCGTGGTCGAGCGGCCGTTCGCGTCCGGGCACCATCGGGTACCTGACGCGATCGTGGGACCAGATATGCACGTGTGTGTCGAAGGTCGTCTGCATCATGGACGTGTCGCACTTGAGCAGTCGGTCGTGTACGCGAAGTCTACTCCAGTCTGGAACGGACACGCCACCGCCGTGGCGGTCCACGAGTCGGCGGCCGGCGCCGACGGACACACCGTGGTCGTATGTTACAACGTGCGCCATGAAGATCAAAGCAATCCGGGCCGTCGAGGTCGACCTCCCGCATCCCCGGCCGCACACGCCGGCGCGGCGGCCGAGCTGGGCGGCGTCTGCGCCGCGTGGCCTGCCGATGAACAAGTACCCCGAATTCCCGCCGCTGCCGGGGAGATCGCCGGGGATCGGCACTCCCGTGGGTGGTGGTGGGGTATGGGTGCAGGTGGTGGCCGACGACGGCACGTGGGGCCTGGGGCGCTGCGGCTTCGGCGCGCCCGTCGCCGCGCTCGTCGACCACCACTTCGCGCCGCTGCTGGTGGGGCGCGACTGCTTCGCGCACGAGTTCCTCAACGACCTGATGTGGCGTTCTTCATTGCGCCACGGCGCGCAAGGGCTCAATGCCGTGGCGCAGAGCGGGATCGACCTGGCGCTGTGGGATCTCAAGGGCAAGCTGCTTGGACAGCCGGTCTACCGGCTGCTCGGCGGCCCGGCGCGCGACAGGATCCGGTGTTACATCACGAGCGACGACCTCGATTGGTCGCTCGAGCTGGGCTTCAGCGCGTTCAAAGTGTCCAACCCCGCCCATTACGAGCAGGGCATCGAGGGGATCAACGCCGTCGAGGCGCACATCGCCCGGGCGCGCGAGCTGGTCGGGCGCGGCGCCGAGCTGATGTACAACCCGGTGATGAGCTTCGACGTCGAGTTCACCATCCGCCTGGCGGAGCGGCTGCGCCCGTATGAGCTGCGCTGGCTCGAAGAGCCGCTGATTCCCGACGACTTCGACGGCCACGTGCAGCTCGCCCGCGCGGTCACCTGGATTCCGCTCGCCACCGGCGAGGATCACCACACCCGCTACGCCTTCCGGCCGCTGGTCGAGCGTCGCTGCGTCGCCGTGGTGCAGCCCGACCTGCACTGGTGCGGTGGGCTCACCGAGGCGATGCGGATCTATCACATTGCCGAAGCGGCTGGGCTCAAGACCGTCCTACACGGCGGCGCCAAGTCGGCCGAGGGGCAGCACTTCTCGTTTGCGTTCCCCGAAGTGCCGATGGCGGAGTACCACTGCAGCTCGCCGGTGGGCGTGCCGCTCGAGGAGGCGCCGCGCGTCCCCGGCACGCCGGTGCCGAAGGAGGGGTACGTCGTGCCGAGCGACGCGCCCGGTTTCGGCATGGAGATTCAGCAGGAATGGATCCGGCCATGGGATTACTCGCGGCTTACATCGCCATCGGAGATGGCGGAACGAGTCCGCCAAGCGACCGATCCGATCCTCGCGGAGCACCAGGCGGCGATCAAGTCGGGGAAGTAGGAGCCTGCCGGATCACCGGGAGCGACCGGCAAGTTCCTCGCGTAACCGGGCTAGCTCGGCTTCAAGTCGCTGGCGTGCGGCGGCCTCCTCGGCCGGCGTAAGCAGTTGCCGGCCGACTCGGGATATTCAATCTCCCCCGGCACCGTCGGACGGGGTGTGCGCAGTGGTGGTGTGGCCATAAGAGCGTCTCGTCTTGCGCCTCGCTCCCAGTCGCTCGTAGTGTACCTTCCGCTCCGGACACCGCTCTCCCGCTACGCCGTCTGGCGCGCAAGCGGTCGTGCCCGCAGGCGACGAGATCCGCCGAAGAGCGACGCCGTCTACACCCACGGATTGCGTTCGGGCGGCAGCAGCGACAGGGCGCTGCCGGTTCTGGCGCGGGGACCGGGTTCCCAGCAGGCCAGCTCGGGACGGAGGAGCGGGTCCTGTTCACCCGGTTGCAACTGCGAACCGACCCACGCCTCGAGGGTGCCGGCCAGTTCCCGCGTTACCTCTGGAAGCTCGCGCGCCAGGTCGTGTGTCTCGTCGGGGTCGGTCTGCAGGTCGTAGAGCTCCTGCCACGAGACCTGACGCGGCGACGGGCGGGAAAGCGCCAGGCCGCCGGTGAACTTGTGAATCAGCTTGTAGCGGTCGGTGCGCAGGCAGCGCCCTGCCAGGTAGCGCGTCCACTCCGAAAACGTGCGCTCGTGCAGCCGTCTGGAGTCGCCTTGGCCGGCGCGCGCCAGCGGCACCAGGCTGCGACCCTGGAAGCTGGGCACGTCATGCGGCAGCCCCGCCAGCTCGAGGAGCGTCGGCGCGACGTCGATGGCCTGCGAGAGCGCCTCGACCGTGCGGCCGGCCGGCAGCCGCCCAGGAGCGCGGACGATCAACGGCACGTGGATCGTCGCCTCGTACAGCTCGTCGTGGGCAAAGGGCACGCGGTGCTCGGCCAGGCTCTCGCCGTGGTCGGCCGTGAGTGCGACGATCGCCTGCGCCGCGATTCCCAGCCGCTCGAGGTGGTCGAGCAACTCGCCGAATCGGTCGTCGAAGAAGTTGATCCCGCCGTCGTACGCGTCGATGCTGGCTCGTGCCTCGCCCGTGATCGACTCGACCGGCCCCCAGCGCGGTACGTAGGGCTCGCCGTTGGGTGTGGTGTACGTCGGGATCTCGCGGCCGACCTGCTGTCCCCGATAGTCGCTCCCAAAAGGCGGCGGCGCGAGGTACGGCCCGTGGACGTCCCAATAGTGCACGAACAGGAAGAAGTCCTCGTGCGCGTGCTGCTCGAGCCAGGGCAAAAGACGGCGATGGAGCACGTCGGCGCCGACCATACGGTGTGTCCCGGGCGTCACCGCGACGTGGTCCTCGTAGCCGCGCACGAACCACTTTGGATGGTGGGGGAAGCGGACCAGGTTGTCGAAGGTGGCCGTCGGTGTCCCGCCTGAGACGTAGCGCCCGGCGGCGATCTCCACCGGTGCGCCGGCCGCGCGGAAGCAGTCGGCCAGCACCGGTGTCGTATCGTCGAGCGCGACGGGGAAATTGGGGTGCTGTCCCGATGGGTTCGCCAGCACCTTGTGCGTCGTGCCGTACTGGCCGCTCACCAGGCTGGTGAACGACGGCAGCGTATACGGCGCCTGGCTGATGTGGTTGGCAAACCGCACGCCTTCGGCCGCGAACCGGTCGATCCGCGGGCTCGTCGGCCGGAAGTAGCCGTGGCACCCCAAGTGATCGGCACGCAACGTGTCACTGACGACGAGTATGACCTGCATGTACGCATTCCTCTCCGCTTTGTCGCGAGTGCTGGATTGTTTGTGTCCAACGCTGGCTTGTCGTTCTGAGCGCAGCGAAGAATCCGTAGCTTCCATCCGAAAAGAGCGGGCGTGCGTCCATGGTACAACGCGTGCGTCCGGCCGCGCAGCGTAGCAGACGTACCGGGTGCGCGCAAAACTTCCGGAGACCGCCACTGGCTGTAGGGGCGTATGGCGATACGCCCGGCCGCCGCCCCTGGGCGTATCGCCATACGCCCCTACGAGTGCTCCCCGCATCCGGAGGTCTTGCGCGCACCCCCAAGTTTCCTTTTGTTGAACGCATTGATCATCGATTGTTACTCTTTCGCCACAAGGAAAAGGAACGCGCCGATAGGTCTCCGCCGGGGCCAAGCCGCTACGGCAATGCGGCTTCGGGCGGGCTAGATACGTGTGCCCGCGGCTCTTGTTCGGCCGCCGAACCGGCACTTCTAAGGTAAATCGTGCAACCTTCTCGTGCGTGTGCGCGCTTCGCGTTGGGGATGCCTGATACGTGTTGCGTGCGCCGGTCGCGGCACCGCTGCACGATGCGTGCTCGAGTTCGCGCTTTGCGTTACTCTGCAGTGTTCTTCGTCGCGGCGGTCTTCTCGATTCTCGCGCTGCCGCGTGTCGCCACTGCGCAGACTGTTCCGCGGATTGGTACCGCATTCGGCGAGCTGAGCTCATCTGGCGGTGTCGTCTCCGCCAGCGGCATCTCGGTCATCGCACGGGAAGGCTCCGTGCCTGCTGGCGCGACCTACTACCTCACCATCGTGCCGCAACCAGTGGAGGGCCTGCCTTCGGCGCCGTCGGGTCTGCAGCTCAGCGGCCGCCCCTTCTCGGTCGTGTTGCAGAACGCCTCCGGCCAGCTCGCCATCCCCACCGCTCCTCTCGAAGTGCGTGTCCCACTCACACTGCCCTCGTCCTCCCCTCCTGGCCAATCCGGCCGCGCCGGCCGCTCGCGTGTGGTGCTGCAGTCCCCTCAACCGGGTCAGTCCGGCCCCTCTTTCCTCCCCTACCTCTATGCGTTGGTCGAACGGCGTTGGGCCGCCATTCCGACAGATGTCGAAGCTCGCGAAGTCGTCGGCTCCCTTTCCGCGAGCGGTATCGTCGCGCTGTTCCTTCGCCCTATTCCTCCTGAACTCCCCCTGACCGGCTCCATCTCGTCGAGCGCGTATCGTGAGAGCGAGTCGCCGGCCGATCAATCGAGCTGGTTGCTGCCCCTGAGTGACCCCGGACGAGGCATGAGGTCGATCGCTGTCGTCGCAGTCCTAGCCGCCGCCGCGACGGCGGCTGGCGTGACCTGCGTCCTATGGGCCACCAAGCGACGCACGTCAGGATTTCGGTAGCCAGAAAGTACTACTACTCCTGTAGCAAGCTATACAATTCCCGCGGCGTAGTCCCGCGGTCAACATGTCTCGATTGGCCCTCGCGCGGCGCGCATCGTCGGTTTCCGGCCGCCCGGCACTCGGCGGCCGGCCTAGACGTGCCATGAGTCTCCCCAAGACGCGTCGATCGATGACCTAACGGTGTCGATGCCTCTCTACTAGAGAGGCGCGTATAGAGGCGCGGGCCGCGAGACGAACGCTTGTTCTTGGGCTGGTAGCCGGATCAAGCGACAACTGAACCGAGGCGGTGCAAAGTGCAAAGGCTTGGTAGGTGGCGGCGCGCAGATGCTCGCGGAAGACGGTCCAACGGTGCCGCCAATGCTTCTGCAGCGGGCGGGCAGAGCGCGCCCCGATGGGTACATCCCGCGCGCCTCCGTACCTGGCTTCTTGTCGCGCTCACCCTGATCGTGCTTGCTCGCGCTGTGCCCGGCAATCGCGGCGTCGCCGTGGGCGAAACCATCCTTCCGGAAGCCACCCTTTCGCCAACAGCCTCGCCGACGACGCTCCCTTCTCCCACCTCCAGCACGACTCCCACGCCTACCATCACGCCTACCGCCACACCCGTGGCCGTCCTCGTCACCGTGGCTCCCACCGCTGTCTCCGTCGCGGTCGGCACGTCCCAGACAATCACCGGCCAGGTCCGCGACTCCACCGGCAGCGCGCTCGCCGGTGCGTTCGTGCGCTGGTCGCTGTTTCCCGACCCCCTCAGCGGCGTTGTGACCGGCCGGTTTACCTCGCAGGAGGGCATTACCGACGCGTCCGGCTTGGTCCGTGCGGTCGTCTCTACGCAGGCCACCGATTCGGCCGGCACCTCGGTCGTCCAGCTTACCGTTCTCGGCCTCGCCACTGGCGCGCCGCTCTCGTCATCGGTCAGTGCCACCGCTACTATCAGTTGGTCCATTCCTACGCCGACGCCCTCTCCTACGGCCACCGCCACCGTGA
>JACQGX010000113.1 GCA_016199265.1 Chloroflexota bacterium
AACCCTGACCCCCGACCCCTAAACCAAGTGCAAAGTGCAAAGTGCAAAGTGCAAAGTGAGGCTGCCTACGGGTTCCACCTTGGCTTTGGTTTAGACTCAGTCCACAGTCCCGGGTCCCAAGCATGCCCTGTGCCCTTCGGCTGCGCTCAGGGTGAACTGCGCCGAAGGGTCCAAGGCCGGCCGTCAGAGGCCACTTCTTTGGACGTTGGACTTTCGACTTTGGACTTGGTTTGGCTCCCGCCTACACCGTCGGTCCGATGCGATGAATGGCGAACTCCTGGTGGCCGATGATCTCGGCGTTGGTCAGCCGGCCGTTGCAGACGTCGACGATCAGCTCGAAGAGCCGCGCGCCAAGCTCGTCCTGCGTCGCCGTGCCCTCGACGAGCGAAGCCGTCGAGAAATCGACGTTGTCTTCCATCTTCCGCACCATCCCAGCATCGGCGCAGACCTTGACTACCGGAGCGATGGCGTTCCCCAGCGGTGAGCCGAGGTTCGTCGTGAAGATGCAGAGCTGCGCGCCGCCGGCAGCCATCGCCGAAAGCGAAACGGCGTCGTGCTCGGGAGTCTTCATCGCGAAGCGCCCCCTCGCGTGTGGTCGTTGGGCGAAGCCAATCAGGTCTGCCGGCTCGGTGTCGTTCCCGGCGGTGCCCGCCTCGATGACCGTTGCGCCGGCGGCGAGGGCGATGCCGGCGGCGACGACGACCGCCGGATCTCTTCTCAGACCGGCCACGCCGTCTGCCTCGCCCAGTCTTGCGCCGAGGATCAGCTCGCCGAGTGGTACCGGCTCGCGCGGCCGCGCCGCGATTTGGGCCATCAGCGCCTTGCCCAGCTCGACGCCGCGGGCAATCGCTTTGATCGACCCGCCCGCTTCTTGGATGGTGAACGACTCGATCGGCCGGCCCGGCGCGAGGCGCCGGGCCAAGCCCGCCACATCGTTCGCCTGACACGTCTCGCAGCCGAGGCCGACGATCAGCGCCGCCCCGACGTTCGGATTCGCCGCTGCGCCGGCCAGCACCTGCTCGGTCAGCACGACGTCATCACCCACCTGCGCGCACCCATGGGGGTGTGGGATGGCGACCGCGCCGGGGATCAGCGAGGCGACACGCTGGGCGACGGTGTTGGCACACACCACCGATGGGATGACGGCGAGGTGATTGCGTATCCCAACCGTGCCGTCCGCGCGGCGGTAGCCGAGAAACGTGTCGGGCAAGTCCGATGTGCGAATCATCACTTGCAGTAATTAATACCAGTCCCAGCGCAGGACTGGGTGCCCTTGCGTTTTCATGTGCTTGCGCGCTCCCGACGGTGACCAGAAATTCTTGTCGCAGAAGGGGCAGTGGTACTCGGTGCCCTTCGACCAGCCTTGCTTTGCCTCCTTGAACTCTTTCTCGACGTCCTCTCGCGACTCCAGGCCGAGGCGCTGAGCCCTTTCGGACAGCATCGATGTCTTCACTTGTGTAATCAGCATGTACCCCCTCCACACACAATTGCACTCTCAATCGGAGCGGCGTATCCCTGTTGGGCTGTTGCCGCATGCACCGGACAACTTTCCAGCCGGACCGGTCGGGACCGTGGCGATGCCCGGGACAGCACCTTGAGCAACACGTGGCCGCATCCGCGGGCGATGGCAGGAATGTGAGGGTGTGTGGCGCCGGTTGGTGACCCGACTCTACCGCGCGGACGGCGCTTAAGGTACCACAATAGGCGGCCCGCAACAAGACCTTTTCGTCCCATTTTTCTGATCCGGTCTACAATCGTTCCGGTAGCTCACGACTACCGCATCCTCTTCGAGCAGGGAGAAGACATGGCCATACCTGGAAGCACGGCGATGCCACGAGTGGCCCTGATCCGCCAGCGTTTTTCACACGATCGAATTGACGACGTCGCCGGCACCATCCGGCGCGCGATCGCCAGCTCCGGCGTCGCCGGCCGCCTGCGGCCCGGGGCGCGCATCGCGCTCACCGCCGGTAGCCGGGGAGTCAGCCACATCCAGGAGATCATTGCCGCCACAGTGGCGGCGCTGCGCGATCTCGGCGCCGAGCCGTTTCTTGTGCCGGCGATGGGCAGCCACGGCGGCGCTACCGCCGAAGGCCAGCGCGAGGTGCTGGCCGGCTACGGTATCGACGAGGCGTCGGTCGGCGCGCCGGTGCACGCGACGATGCAGGTCGTCGAGATCGGCCGCACGCCACAGGGCGTGCCGGTCTACATGGATCGGCACGCGTTCGAGGCCGACGGCGTGCTGGTATGCGGGCGCGTTAAGGCGCACACCGCGTTCAAGGCGCCAATCGAGAGCGGCCTGTGCAAGATGCTCGCCGTTGGGCTTGGCAAGCAGCGTGGCGCCGAAACGATGCACGCCGCGGGCCTCGCCCAAACGATTCCGCAGGCGGCTGCGGTCGCGCTTGCCGGCGGGAAGGTCGTGCTCGGCCTGGCGATCGTCGAAAACGGCGCCGACGAGCCGTACCGCATCGTCGCGGTCGCGCCCGAGCAGTTCCACCAGGCCGATCGTGAGCTGCTCGAGCTCAGCAACGCCTTCCTGCCCCGCATCCCGTTCGACCACCTCGACGTGCTCGTCGTCGACTGGATCGGCAAGAACATCTCCGGCAGTGGCATGGACGCCAACGTCATCGGTATGTGGCGCCGGCTGGGCGGCGAGCGCCGGCCCGATTACCGCCGCATCGTCGCACGCGACGTTACGCCCGAGTCGCACGGCAACGCGATCGGCATCGGCTGGGCCGACTTCACTACCCGCCGCCTGGTCGACGCGATCGACTTCGACGCGATGTATATGAACTGCCTGACGGCCAACGCACCAGACGTGGCGCGCATCCCCATCACGCTGCCGACCGACCGAGCGGCGATCGAGGCGGCGATCAAAACCTCGGCCGCGACCGACGACGTCCGGCTGGCGCGCATTCACAGCACGCTCCGGCTCGAAGAGTTCTACGTCGCCGAAGCCCTCCTGCCCGAAGTCGCCCAAAATCCTTCACTGGAAGTCATCCAACCACCCGCACCCATGCAGTTCGATCCCCAAGGCCGCCTCGGCCCGCCATTCGTGACGAAGTAGGCAGTAGGCAGTAGGCAGTAGGCGGGTGTCGGGTGGCCAAGCCGGTACTGCGCCGCCCTTTCGCCCCCTCTCCCTTTGGGAGAGGGTTAGGGTGAGGGCAGCCGCTGTGCACGAGACGACAGCCGGGAGGCACTACCCCGACTCCCTACCCCCCGGCCCCTCCGCCAGGTCCCCCCGGCCGCGTTGCGATTCCACGTTGTGCACGTGGACGTGGTCGCCGGGGGCGATGTCGACCGTCGCGAGGCCGATCACCTCGCCGTATTTGACGACCGGCTGACCCTTGGGAATCGCGGCGAGCGCGATCTTGTGGCCGAAGGGAACGGCCGCGCGCACCTCGAGCGCCGTTTCGCCCTTGTCGCCGTCCCGGACGTCGAGCGCCACTCGTGTACCGGGCGCGAGGTCGACGAGCGCCGTCGCCACATTATCCTTGGGATTGATCACGTGAACCAGGCGGCGTGCCACCGCGCGTTCTCCTTTGGACCTCTCTTGCCTCTTCGGCCGCCTCTTCGGCCGCCCCTGGACCGCTCCCGGGCGGACGCAGGTCACAGAATGAGACGTTAAGAGCGCTAAATTGGTGACTCATGGAAAAATAACCACTTGACGGCGGGGCGCCGCACCGCTATAGTGAAGAGTGCCAGCGGGTGCACGTAGTATACTCTACACCCGAGGGCACAGCGGAAAATCGAATACGCGGCCGAATCCCGCAGGTGCGGGAGCGGGGGACCCACCAGGTTCTTCGGGGTGTATTCCCTCCAGGGGGAGGGATAGGGCAACTCTTTCAGCCCGAACCCGTCAGCTAACCCCGTAGGCGACTGAAAGAGGAGTAGCGCGCACCAACGACCGGAGCCTATTCCTTCGGTCGTTTTTCTTTTTTTCCGCAAAATTCACAGGTTCAACAAGGAATATGGCACGAGTTTGGACACCAGCCGACGAAGCAATCCAGGCACGAGATTCCGGCAGCCGCCGGCATCCCCACCTGTCAGCGCGCGCACGGGAACTCGGGTTTGAGACGCTCGACGATCTCAAGCTCGCGGTCCTCAAGCAGCGTCCGACGTGGTGGTTGGGAAACGCCTATCACTGTCCCGTGTGCGATCTCGATTTTATTGACTCGCGCCGGGCTGCCGAGCACGTCGTGCTCGAACAGCATCCGGTGCTGCGGATGGACTCGCTGCGCGCGGAGTAGCGCAAACCTGGACTAAACCTCTCTCTCCTTCCTTCTCCTCACTCGCCCCGGAGCGGCGGCCCGCCACGGCCGCCGCTCCGGTTTTTCTCCGACTCTACTGCTGGAGCGGTCGAGACTGTTGCCGGCGGGCGCGGCGGGCGGCCGCCTCGGCCTGGCGCCGCCGCTCGTCTGGCGTCTCGACGTGCAGCGGCGGCACGAGCGTCGGCCGGCCCTCCGAGTCGAGCGCGACAAAGACGAGATACGCGCTCCCCACGTGCCACGTCTCCCCACGCGTCAGGTCCTCCGCCTCGACCCGCACGCCGACCTCGAGCGACGTGCGTCCCGTATCGTTCACCGAGGCCTTGAGCGTGACCACATTGCCGATGAAGACGGGCTTCAGGAAGCTCATCTCGTCGATGCGCGCGGTGACGACGCGCGTCCGGCAGTGACGCGTGGCGACGACACCGGCCGCCGAATCGACGAGCTTCATGATCGTGCCACCGTGCACGTTGCCCCATGGATTGGCGTCGGGCGGCAGCATGAGCTGGCTCATCGTGATCGACGTCTCCGACGGGCGCTTCGCCAGCGGCTCGGTAGGCGCCGCGGGTACGCCTGCGGTCGCCGGGGCAGGCGTGCGGTCGCCCGCGGGGCCGTCTATCGCCGTGCCGGTGCGCCCGCCGCCGTCGCCGGCCGGCAGCGAGACAGACCGTGCGTCGGGTGCGAGCGGGTCCTGGGTACTCATGCCGTAGATTCTGGCAGAACGCTCGCCCCGTTATGAGAGTGTGGTGCCAGTACGCCGATTTGCCATCGCCGTCGCGGAGGCGACGACCAAAGACGAAAGACGCATGACGAATGGCGAAAATGAGCCCATCGGCGGCGCTCCAGTGCCGCCAAGAGGGCCTTCGTCGTTCGTCGTTCGTCGTTCGTCTCGTCTCAAAGACGCCCTCGCGCTCGCTGGTATTGCCGTCTTCGCCGCCGTGCTGCTGCGCAAGACGCTGCTGCAGGGCGGTGCGATGGTCGGCTACGACCTGTTCAACTTCTTCTACCCGGCAAAGGTATACGCGGCCGATGCGCTCCGGCGGGGTGAGCTGCCGCTGTGGAACCCGTATATCTTCTTCGGCGCGCCGTTTCTGGCCAACATCCAAATGGCGGCGCTCTACCCTCTAGACCTTCTCTTCGCGCTGCTCGAGTTCCCGCGCGCAGTCGCGGTCAGCCAGTGGCTCCATCTGACGATCGGCGCGGCCGGCATGTACATGATGTGCCGCCGCGGCTGGGGCCTCGACACCAGCGGTGCGTTGATCGGCGCACTCACCTTCGGTGGCAGTGGGTTCTTCGGCGCGCACATGGGTCACCTCAACCAGGTGCACGCCGGCGTCTGGCTGCCATGGGTTGTGCTGTGCAGCACGCGACTGGCGATGAGTGAGGGGAGGAGCGCTGCCTGGCTCGTCGCCGGCGGCGCCGTCGTCGCACTCATGCTCACCGCCGGCCACACGCAGGAGGCGTACTACAGTCTCTTCGCCGCCGGTCTCCTGGCGCTCGGCTTTACTGCCTGGCCGCCGGCGCGGTGCCCGGTGCGCTGGACACACCTGCCCGCGCTCGGCGCGATCGTCCTCAATGGCGCCGTCCTGGCGGCGGCGCAGCTCTTGCCGGCCGTTGAGCTGTCCCGGCTGTCCTACCGCCAGGGCGGACTGGCGCTCGAAGAGGCCCTGGGCTATTCCGTCGAGCGCACGCACATCCTCGAGAGCCTGCTGCCGACGTTCTACTCGCTGCCCAGCCAGGAGGTCACCGGCTACGTTGGAGTTGCGGCGCTGCCGCTGATTGCGGCGGCGTTCGGCGCTTCGACCGCGCGCCGGCAGGTGCTCGCGCTCGCCGCGCTCGCGGTGTTCGCCATCACCGTGAGTCTCGGCGCCTATACGCCGCTCTTCGGCGTGCTCTATGAATGGGTGCCTCTCTTCGGCAGCTTCCGCGCCCCCGGCCGCTGGCTGCTCGTGTCGACGTTCGCGCTCGCCGGCCTGGCGGCGCACGGCGCCACGGCCTTGCGCCGCCGGCGGTCGGCCGAGTCCCGCGAGCGCGTCGCGATGGGGTATGGGCTCGCGCTCGCCGCCGGCGGCGCCCTCCTGGCGTTGTTCATCTGGCGCTCAGAAGCCGTCCACGCGATCCAGTGGCTGCCCCACGGCCGGGTGATGGCGTTGTGGGGCCTTGCGGCGCTGTGCGCTACCGCGCTCGGCCTGGCCGGCATTTTCAGCCGCTTGGGCTGGCCGCGCGTCGCGCTCGCGGCCGTCCTCGCGATCGAGCTACTGTTGGCGGCGCGCGAGATGGAGTACAACTTCCCGGTAGCGTCCGACGTCTACCGCGACCAACCGGCGCTCGCCGCGTATCTGCGCGACCGCGTGCAGCCGGCAGACCGGAGCGGCCGGTCGAACGAGCGCGACGAGGCACCCGAGCGCGTGCTGAGCGTCGCCGTCGAAGAGCGCCTCGATCCGGAGCGCCTGCGCCGCGGCGTGCCGGGACGCGATTCCGACTATTTGCGCTATGCCTCGATGCGCGAGTCGCTCAAGCCCAACCTGGGCATGGTGTACGGCTTGGCGACGATCGACGGCTACGACGGCGGTCTGCTGCCGCTGCGCGACTTCGCTCAGCTCAAGTCGCTGCTGGTCACGGGCGAGCCACCGGTGCCCCATTTCACGCTGCCGCCACAACTGGCGGGACGCGCCGATGCCGCGCTGCTCGCCGCGCTGCACGTCCGTTTCCTGGTTTCCGATGGCCGGAACGGCGCGCCGGGTGCAGCGTGGCGGCGGATTGACAACGCACCCGGCGCCGCCTGGCTCTTCGAAAACCCGAGCGTCGCCGGCCGAGCCTTGCTCGTCGATCAAGTGATCGTCGAGCCGGATGCAGCCGCTGCCGTGCGGCGGATGGCGCACCTCGATCTCACCCGCGCCGCGATCGTCGAGCGGCCGTTGCCGGCGACGCCTCCGGCCTCCGGGGCCGCACCGTCTGCCCCACCCTCTACGCCAGAGGCACAGTTGACGCGATTCGCGCGCATCACGCGTTATAGTGCGCATGAGGTCGAGGTCGAGACGCGCTCGTCGATGCCTTCGCTGCTCGTCATGACCGACAGTCACTATCCCGGTTGGCGGGCAGCGGTCGACGGCCGGCCGGCGCCGGTCGTACGCGCCAACGTGCTCTTCCGCGGCGTGTCCGTCCCCGAAGGCACGCACCGCATCCGGCTGTGGTTCGACCCACCGAGCGTCAAGATGAGTTTCGTCGTGAGCGCGTTCGCGCTCGTTGCCAACGGTGCCGCCGCGGCGTGGTGGCGTGGCCGCGGCCGCTGGGGCCCTCTCGGCGGTGCCGGCCGCGTGCGGCGTGTGGAGCGCACCGGCCGCTGAGATGTCTGCCGGTTCTGCGCTCTGGTCGCCCTCATCGCGTCGTTCGGCGGGCGCTGCCCAGGCAACGCAAGTAACCGCACCGGTCACGCGCCCGCTCCCTCACGCCGATCGCCGCTGCTTGGCGCGGCTCTGCCTGCTCCTGCTCGCGCTCTATCTCCACACGATGGCCGGCCGGCTAACCAGCGGCGACGGCGAGGCGATGTACCTCACGACCAAGTCGCTGCTGACCCGCGCGCAGCTCAGCATCGAGCCGCGGCCGGAGACCGCGACCGGCCGCGGCGGACGCTCATACAGCAAGTACGGTCTCGGTCAGTCGCTGGCGCAGGCGCCCTTCTTTGCCACTGGATACCAACTGGGAAACCTGTTCGGCGCGGCCGACGACCGCCCGGCGCGCTTCGCCGTCGGGATGACCAACAGCTTCGTCACCGTCGCGCTCGTCGCGGTCTTCTGGTCGCTGCTCCGCGCGCTGGCGTGTCCGCGGCCGGCCGCGACCGCCGCCGCGCTCGCATTCGGCGTCGCCACGCTCCTCTGGCCGTACGCTCGCACCGACTTCTCGGAGCCACTTCAAGCGACAAGCGTGCTCCTCGCGTTCTACGCGCTCGTGCGCTGGCGACGCGCGCCCGCGCTGCGCTGGGCGTGCGTCGCCGGCACCGCCGCCGGCTTCGCGGTCGTCACCAAAGCCGCCGCGGCCATCTTGCTGCCGCCCCTCGCTCTCTACTTCGCGGTGGCGTTCTGGGAGCGGTACGTCGGGGCCCTCGCGCCTGGTCGCTCTCCGCTCGCCGCCCTTCGCGCTTCAGCGCCCGAAGCCGTGAAGACGGTAGCGGCCGCCGCGCTCCCATTCGGCGCCTTCGCGCTGTTCCAGGCAGCGCTGAACTTCTACCGCTTTGGAAGCGTGACCGAGTTTGGCTACGGCAACGAGCCGGCCACCGGGTTCACCACGCCGCTCCTCGACGGTGTGCGCTACCTGCTGTTCAGCTCTGGCAAGGGGCTGGTGTTCTTCTCCGCGCCGGCTGTCGTGGGGCTCGTCGCGCTGCTCGCGCTGCTGGCGTATGGCCGGCGGCACCGGCTCGAAGCCGGCGTTGCGGTGCTCGTGTTCGCCGTCGAGCTGGTGTACTATGCGCGGTGGTGGGCCTGGCACGGCGACTGGTGCTGGGGTCCGCGCTATCTGTACGTCACGGTGCCCTTCGTCATGCTCGGCTGGGGACCGCTCTTTGCCCGCTGGCGGACGCTCCGGTTGTCCGTGCGCGCCGCGTCCCTGCTCGTCGTCGCCGCCGGCGTAGTCGTTTCGTTCCTCGGCGTGGCGATTGACTACGGTGCGTACTACAGCGTCGTATCGTTCCAGGTTGGGCGCGGCGCCGACGTCGTCGAAGCGCGCCTCGTACCGGAGTTCTCGCCACTCGGCGGCCACTTGTGGCTGTTCAAGGCGAGCGCGTACGGCCTGGCTGCCGGCCTCGGATCGGGCAAGCCCGAGCGTTCATCGGCGGACAACCCCTATCGTCGCGCGTATCCGTGGGCAGCGCGCTACCCGGATGTCTGGCCGGAAGCGCCCGAGCGTGCGTTTGGCTATGCCTTCTGGTTCGCGGCCATCCGCGATCGGACACCGTTCTTAGAGTACTGGAGCGCGCTGATCGCCTGGTGGCTGGCCGTGGCGCTGATCCCGCTCGGCCGGCGCGTCTGGCTCAGCGCCGGTGAGCGCGAGCCGTCGATTGCCGCCGAGTCGCGATCTGGCATGCCGGCGGAACTGGAGTCGGTCCCGATATGACGAGCGTCAAGGCTGACCGGCCGGCGCACGCCGCCCGGCCTATCGCGGCCGCGGCGTCCACGGCGACGCCACCGCTGCCGCCCATCGCCGCCGGTGCGGCCGCGCGGCTGTCGGTGATCATCCCCGTCTACAACGAGAAGAACACGCTGCGTGAGCTGCTCGAGCTGGTCTGCGCCCAGCCGCTCGCGTGGCAGGGCCGGCCGGTCGAGCTCGAGGTCATTGTCGTCGACGACTGCTCGAACGACGGCGGCGTCGACTTCCTCGAACAACCGGAAAGCCGTCTCGCGTTCCCGGACCTACGGCTCATCCGGCACGCCGGTAATCGCGGCAAGGGGGCGGCGATCCGCACCGGCCTGGCACACGCCTCCGGCGACGTCGTGCTCATCCAGGATGCCGACCTCGAATACGATCCGGCCGATTACCCCAAGCTGCTCGCCCCAATCTTGATGGGTGAGGCGCGCGTCGTCTACGGGTCCCGTTTCCTCGGACAGCCGCCGTTGGCGCGCCCACCCGGGATGCACCCGGCAAACTGGGTGTGCAACAAGCTCCTGTCGTGGACGGCGTCGGCGCTCTTCGCCCGCCGGGTGACCGACGAAGCGACGTGCTACAAGGTGCTCCATCGGTCGCTGCTCGCCGAGCTCGACCTGCGCGCCGAGCGCTTCGATTTCTGCCCGGAGGTCACGTCCAAGGTGCTCCGCCGCGGCATCGCCATCCGTGAAGTGCCGATCGCCTACCGCGGCCGTGGCACCAACGAAGGGAAGAAAATCCGTTGGACGGACGCCTTTCACGCCTGGTTTACCCTCGTGCGGTATCGGTTCTTCGAGTAATGCGCGGTCGTCTACTGACAACCTACTCCCCTTCTCCCCCGTGGGGGAGAAGGGCCTGGGGGATGAGGGGGAGTCCCTACTCCCCTTCG
>JACQGX010000003.1 GCA_016199265.1 Chloroflexota bacterium
GAGGTGCTGACCTACATCCAGCAGACCGCGTTCGCCGGGGGCTTCCGCCTCGGCTACGCCGCCGCGCTCGGCTGGATCTACTTCGCCATGATCTTTCTGATCCTGGCGGTGGTGATCAAGCTCACCAACCGGTACGTCTTCTACGCCGGCGAGCGTTCGGGCTGAATCGCGCTCGAACGAGTCGGGTCGGGAGGGGGATGGTTTACCAGGACGGGCAAATCGGGTAACAGTGTGGGCGCGCCAGCCAGGCCCGCTGACCTGGCTCGGCCCGATTGGCGCGCGCGAACTGTTACCCAATCTCTGCCGGTTGGTGAACCATCCCTCGGGCGGTTCAGAGCGGCACGCCCATTGCAGCGTGGAACAGCCGGTGCAGCATTGCCGGCGCCGGCTTTCCCGTCGTGCTGGTCCTTTCGACGTTTGTCTGATCGACGTTTGCCTGAGGACGGTGCTGCCGGGCGACACGTGGCTACACGCGCCGCGGGGGACGTGGACCTCGCCGTGCCGGTTGAGCGCGGTAACGAGGCACTCCCCCCGCGGGCCGGCAGAAACGGCGCTACGCGGGCACGAAGTACGTCGCCAGCGCGACGATGGCGTAGAGCGAGAGGAGCAGAATCCCCTCGTACCAGTTCGATTCGCCGTCGATCGAGGCGAAGGCGACGGCGAGCACGGCGAGCGCCAGCCCGAACAGCTCGAAGGGGTGGAAGACCAGGTTCATCGGCGTGCCGAGGAGGAACGAGAAGATCACCAGCACCGGTGCGACGAGCAGCGCGATCTGCACGCTCGAGTCCTTGGCGATGTTGATCGCCAATTGCATCTGATCCTTCTTGGCGAAGACGATCGCCGAGAAGTGCTCGGCGGCGTTGCCGACGATGGCGACGACGATGAAGCCGACGAAGAGATCGGTCATGCCCAGCGTATGCGCCGCGCCTTCGACGGCGCCGACGAGGGTTTCGGCCACGAGCGCGGTGAATGCGGTCGCGGCAAGCAGCGTGATGGTCGCCTGTCCCGCCGACAGCACCGGGACCTCGTGCTGCGCGCGCGCGGCGTCGACCTCGGTGAAGATGTCAGAATGGGTGCGCAGCGAGAAGACGAGGCCGGCGACGTAGGCGAAGAGCAGCACCAGCGCCGTCAGCAGACTGAGCTCTTCAAGCTGCGGACTCGTCGCCCGCAGGCTGCCCAGCACGATCAGGTCGAACACTGCCGGCATGACTAACCCGGCGACGGCGATGAACAACATGAGCGTCTTGGCGCTCGCGCCGGTGGCGCTAAACGTCTGTTTCCGGCGCCCCAACCCACCGACGAACGCGGCCGCGCCCAGGACGAGCAGGATGTTGCCCAAAATCGAGCCGGAGAGCGAGGCCTTGACGACGTCGGGCAGGCCGGCGACGAGGGCGAACCCGGCGATGAGCAGCTCGGCGCCGTTACCGAACGTGGCGTTGAGCAGTCCGCCAACGCCCGGTCCCGAACGCAGCGAGAGCTGCTCGGTGGCGTAGCCGATCATGCCGGCCAGGGGCACGATGGCGAGCGCGGCCGATACGAACACCCAGACGTCGCCCAGGTGCAGCCACTCCAGCGTCAGGGCAACCGGAATGAACAGGAGCAAGAGGTTGAGCTTGCTCCCCAGGAGCACGTGCCTGGCGACGGTGAGCATGGGATTGTGCGGCGCAGATGGCAAGCTGCTGCACCTGATGCTATGCAACGTGAGTGCCGCGTGTCGAGGGAGCATGAAACCGCCGATGAACGCCGATGCTATCCTTCGCCTTCCGGCCTTCGTCTGGTAGAACTGCACGTGCAGCTAGCTCTTGAGGACAAGTAGAGGACAAGTAAGGACGCGCCATGCCGAGACTCGCCAATCCGTTCGCCGTTCCGGGACAGTGGTTCCGGGGCAACCTGCACGTTCACACGACCAATTCGGACGGTGCGATGCCGCCGGAGAAGCTGGTGGCGCACTATGCCTACGCCGGTTGGGACTTCATCGCGCTGACCGATCACTGGAAAGTGACCGAACTGCCGGCGCCGAGCCCGGTCACCGCCGGCATCACCGTGATACCGGGCATCGAGGTGGGCACGGCGCCGGGCTCGACGGAGGCCGGCACCAATTACCACATCGTCGGGATCAACGTGCAGGAGGCGCCGCCCCGCCGGGAGGCGCAGAACGGCGCGGCCGCGGCGCAGTGGTACGTCGACGCGATTCGCGAACAAGGGGGCGAAGCGACGATTGCCCACCCCTACTGGAGCGGACTGACGCTGCGTGACGTGGCGACGGTGTGCGGACACCTGGCGATCGAGGTGTACAACACCGATACCGAGGTGCACATCGGGCGCGGCAATTCGCAGATGCTGTGGGACGATCTGCTCTCACACGGCATCCCCACACTGGCGGTCGCGGTCGACGACTGCCACCGGCCGGGCCAGGACAGCCTGCGCGCCTGGACGGTCGTGCGCGCGCCCGACCGCTCGCCGGCGGCGATCATGGCCGCACTGCGCGCGGGCCACTTCTACGCCTCCACCGGACCGGAAATCTACGACGTACAGCTCGCGCTCAACGGCGAAGGCAGCGAGCGGCCGTACGCCGGCACGGTGACGGTGCGCTGCGGCCCCGCGCGGTCGATCTCGCTCGTCGCCGATCCGACGCGCGGCGGGCGGCTCAACGCCGGGACGTTCGGCATGGCGCGCAACGCCCGGCGCCTGAAGCCGGCCGGCCAGAACCCCCAGGGCATCGTCGACGGCGAGCTGCTCACCGGTGCCGAGTTCACGCTCGCCGGAATCGAACGCTACGCGCGCATCCAGGTCGAGGACGACCGCGGGCGCTGCGCGTGGACGAATCCGCTGTTCATGCGAACAGGCGAGTAGGCGGTGGGCGGTAGGCAGTAGGCAGAAGTTCCCTCTCCCCTGTCCTTGTTCAACACCGCTACAATCCGCGCTATGTCAAAACTCTTTGAATCCGCACCGTTTGAGCCGGCCGGCCGCTTCGAGCGGCGGCAGCTTCGGATCACGAAGCTCGAGACGTTTCTGGTCAAGCCGCGGTGGCTGTTCTTGAAGATGCACACCGACGAGGGGATCGTCGGGTTGGGGGAGCCGATCCTGGAAGGGCGGTCCTTGACGTGTCAAACAGCGGTCAAGGAGCTCGAGCCGTGGCTGATCGGCGAGGATCCCACGAGAGTGGTGCATTTGTGGCAGGCGATGTACAAGCACACGTTCTACCGCGGCGGACCGATCCTGACCAGCGCGCTGTCGGGGGTCGAGCAGGCGCTGTGGGACATCTACGGCAAGTGGCTGGGTGTGCCGGTGTACAAGCTGCTGGGTGGCCCGACGCGCGACAAGATCCGCGTCTATGGCACGGCCGGCGGGCGTGATTCGGAGAGCGCCGCGCGCAGCGTGCGCGACGCCGTGGCGCTGGGCTTCAACGCGCTCAAGACCGGCACCGGCCGCGGTCGTGGCCGCATGATCGAGTCTCCCGGCCATACCGAGCGCGTCGTCGAGATCTTCGCCGCGATGCGCGAGGCGGCGGGTCCCGAGGTCGACATCGCGATCGACTTCCACGGCGCCGTCTCACCCCAGACCGCCAAGCGGCTGGTGAAGGCGCTCGAGCCGCTGCATCCATTCTTTATCGAGGAGCCGGTGCAGTGCCAGAACGTCGACGTGCTGGCCGACATCGCGCACTCGACGTCGGTACCGATCGCCACCGGCGAGCGGCTGTTCACCAAGTGGGGCTTCCGCGACGTGCTCGAGAAGCGGGCCGCGTCGATCCTGCAGCCCGATCTCTCGCACGCCGGCGGCATCATGGAGACGCGCCTCATCGCCGGGATGGCGGAGGCGTACTATGCCGGGATCGCGCCGCACTGCCCGCTGGGCCCCATCGCCTTCGCCTCGTGCCTGCAGCTCGACGCCGCGATCCCCAACTTCCTCTGCCAGGAAGGCGGCCGCCACGCGACGCCGGCGATGGACGGCTACCTCAAGGTGCCGTTCCGCCACGAGGCCGGCTACGTGCCGCTGCCCACCGCGCCCGGCCTGGGCATCGAGCTCGACGAAGACGCGCTGGCCGACAAGATCGACCACGACTGGCAGAACCCCAAGGCGTGGGCCGAGGATGGGGCGGCGATCGACTGGTAACAGCCGGAGGGGGTGCCCCCTCACCCCTAGCCCCTCTCCCACCAGGGGAGAGGGGAACGGCGGACTCTCCCTCTCCCCAACGTGAGAGAGGGGCCGGGGGGTGAGGGGGAGCACCCGGACGCAAAAACCTGACGGGCACCCTGCCGCAGGCATCCATTGACGTTGGCGGTTCCCGGATGTACGCTCCAAGCGGTGAGGCGGAAAAAGGCGGCTTGACCCCTGACCCTGCCAAGTGACATAGCGATGAATACGTGAGGAGGTTCTCTCGACCATGGCTACTACAACCACCGAAACCACCGAGCCCGGATCACCCCATGGGAAGCCGACCCGAAGAGCGCTTGGTGTGGCTGCCCTCCGGATCTCCGCGGGAGCCGTGACGGCGGCGACGCTGGCCGCGTGTGGCGCGGTGGGCCAGGAGGCGGCCCCCAAGAAGACGGCCGGGCCGGTAACGGTGACGTACATGTCCAACCTTCCCGAAACCCATCCGGAGGGCGAAGCCAGGTTGTCGCTGCTGGACGAGTTCGGCAAGACCAACGGACTGCAGATCACGGTGAACGTCGCCGAAGCCAAGGGCAGCACGAACAACGACAAGCTGAAGACGCTCGCCGCGGCCGGCACGCCGCCCGATCTGTACTACACCGCCTACTACTTCGTCGCCGAGTTCTTGCTGACGGGCATGACCATCGACGTCGACAGCGAGCTCAAGGCCGAGAAGGACTGGGGGAAGCAGCGCGCCGACATCTTCCCACCGATGCTCGAGAGCAGCATGTGGGATGGCAAACTGGCCGGCATGCCGGGGTACACCAACAACCAGGGCATCATCTACAACACCGGGCTGCTGCAGCAGGCGGGCGTGGCGCCGCCCAAGCAGGGCTGGACGTGGGACGACTTCAAGGCGACGGCGCAGAAGTTCGTCCGTCCCGGCCTGCTCCCGCTGTCGATGGCGTGGGCCGGGACGTGGCGCCACTGGCTGGGCACCACCGGCGGGCACATCATCACCAAGGACAGCAAGAAGATCACGGCAGACACGCCGGAGATGCTCCTCGTGATGGAGCTCTACCTCGACCTGCTCAAGCGCGGCATCATGCAGGCCAGAGCGGACGGCAGAGCGGGGCTCAACGAGACCTATCAGCAGGCCAAGAACGACACCGTGTTCGAGTTGCAGGGGCCGTACCGTATCC
>JACQGX010000117.1 GCA_016199265.1 Chloroflexota bacterium
GCTCGAGATCATCCTCGCCATCTACTCGGCCGCAGCCGCCGACGCACCCGTGACGCTGCCCCTCGCCTCCGGTTCACCTACCCACGGACGGCCGTAGGGGCGAGGCATTCGCTGCCACAGCCATGGGGGCGAGCCAATCGCTCGGCGAATGCTTCGCCCCTACATTGCCTCGGCCACATCTGCACCGGCCCGCTCGGGCGCCACGGCTCGCCTTGCGCGCCACCTTGATTCGGTATAACTCCCGGTTCGCTGCCGGCCATGGCCGCAGCGAACCGGGATCGACAATGAGGAGTTGGGGGAAATCGATGAGCGCAGGACCATTGGGCGGAGTCTTCGGCGAGCTGACGCGGGCACGCGATGCGCGCTCGGCGCGCTTCTCGAGCTGGGACCAGACCGGCCGCAACCAGGACGCGTGGCTGATCGACGCGGGACAGACGATCACGCTGGCCGAGATCGAGGGTCCCGGCTGCATCACCCACATCTGGATGACGCAGTCGTGCCAGCGCCTCTTTGCCGACCGGCTGGTGACCGATCCGGACTACTACCGCAAGGTCCTGCTCAAGATCTACTGGGACGATCAGGCGCACCCCAGCGTACTCGTCCCCCTCGGCGACTTCTTCTGTCTGGGGCACTCCCTCGCCAACAGCTTTGCCTCGCTCCCCTTCACCGCCTCGGTGAGGCCGGAGCAGACCTACAAGTTCGGCGGCGCGGCGGCCCTCAATTGCTACTTCCAGATGCCCTTCCGTAAGCGCGCCCGCGTCGAGCTCACCAACGAGAACGACGTGCCCTACCGGCAGTACTACTACGTCGATTACGAACTGTACCGCGACGATCTACCCGACGACACCGTCTACTTCCACGCCCAGTGGCGGCGCGAGAACCCAGCCGCCGGCTGGGACTCGCGGATCATCGTCAACAGTCCCGAGGCCAACGTCGTCACCCTCGAGCCCGAAAGCCGGAACAATTACCGCATCCTCGATGCCGAGGGCCGCGGCCACTACGTCGGCTGCAACCTGTCAGTCACCAACTTTCAAGGCACCTGGTGGGGCGAAGGTGACGACATGATCTTCGTCGACGGCGAAGCGTGGCCGCCCTCCCTCCACGGCACCGGCTCGGAGGACTACTTCAACCAGGCGTGGGGGATGCAGGGCAACGCCTTCCCCTTCAACGGCTCCTCCATCTATGAGGGCCATAAGCCCGGCTACCAGACAAGCTACCGCTTCCACCTCGTCGATCCGGTGCGCTTCACCAAGAGCATCCGCGTGACCATGGAACACGGCCACGGCAACCACTCGGCCAACGACTGGGCCTCGACCGCCTACTGGTACCAGACTTTCCCGAGCAAGCCGTTCGACGTCCTCCCCGTCGCGCAGCGCTTGCCGCTCCGCCTCGGCGATCTCGGCGTCGTTCCCATCCTCCCGCCCACACCCGTCCCGCCGTTCCCCGGCGGCCTCACCGACGAGATGCGCCAGATGAGCGACCAGCACCGCCAGAAGATCGAACGCCAAGCCGCCGACCAAGCCGCCGAGAACGCCCGTCGCTGGCAGCAGGCCGAAGAGCACAGCCGCCGCAACGTCGACCACGCCCGCCGCCTACGCCAAGCGTGGCATGGCCAATAGGAGCGTAACTATGCCCCCGCCGCTGCCCGCGCCGCCTCACGCCAGGCGTGCAGGTGTTTCGCCGCGCCCGGCAGGTACACGTCAGGGTCGAGCTCGGCGTGCTTCTTGATGATCCACTCGTTCGCGGCGTAGCCATCGTAGCCATCGCGCTCGAGCAGCTCGAAGACGCGCGCCAAGTGTTGGTCGCCTTCGCCCATGGGCACAAATGGCGCCCGCTCGCCCGGTGTGTAGGCCTTGGGCAAGTCCTGCAGGTGCAGGTGCCGCACCCAGGCCTTGAGCGGGGGGTAGGCGTCGTCGACCAAGATGCCCAGCCGCCGGTGGTGCGCCGGGTGCCAGACCACGCCGGCGTTCTTCTGCCCGGCGTGCTCCACAATCCACGCCACGTCCTCCGGATTGTTGTGCTGGTCGTGGACCTCGAGGCACGGCATCACGCCGAACTGCGCCGCCGCCTCGCCGGCGCGCCCCAGCGCCTCGGCGGTACGCGGGCGCAGCTCTTCCATCGTGTGCCCCTCTGGAATCGGCCCGCCGAAGACGCGCAGCAACGGGCTCCCCAGATCAGCCGCCAGCTCAGCGCAGCGCCGGACCTCGTCGACGGCGTCGTTCCGCTCCGCGTCGGTCGCACGTGCGAACCGGGCGCTGATCGCCACGCAACTGATGGCGATTCCCTGCGCCGCGGCGCGTTCGCGTGCCTGCCGCCGCGCCTGCGTGGTCGAATCCAGCTCCAACCCGTGCCCGTGGCCCCACTGCGTCCGTAAGTCCACCCCTTCGTACCCGTACTTCTTCGCCGCCTCCACCATCTGCTCGAACGTCCACTCCGGACACGTGGACGACAAGAACGCCAGCTTGATCATGCGCTCCTCCTCTCAATTATTGGCGTGCTCCGCTGCTCATGCTACCAAGCCGGGCCGTAGAACCTTTCGACATCGTCGAGGGCCTCCGCGACGTTCCAGTTCTCCTGCCTGACGCCACGCACCGAGAAGCTCCTGAGAGACTGTCCCCAAGTCAGTAACGTGGGCCGGCCTACCGTCGCCCACCACCGCCGGGGGCTCAAGCCGCCCGGCTACGTGAACGAAGCCAGCTCAAGCAGGCTCTCTGGAGGGCGCTTGAGCGTCCTTCGCCGACTCAGCCGGGCGGCTTGAGCCCCCGGCGGGCACGGCCTGTAGACGACCTTACTCATTTTGGGACAGTCTCGCTCCTGAAAGATGACCGATAGTTGGCACACATGTTGCGGGGTTGGTTCTTGGCCCGGACATCCGTCTGGGTCGTCTCGAAGACCGAGACAGGCACGTTCAACCGGTCGAAGCCATAAGCAAAGGAGGAAACCCATGGCCACAACCACCAGGGAACGCGCTCCGAGTCAAGTCAAGCCGGTCGAGCAGACGGTCGTCGGCGACAAAGAGCACGATCATTTCCACCCGCCGATCACCCATACCCACGACCACTACCACGTCTCTCATCAGCACGTGGGCGACGAGTCGGGTGACCGTTTCGAGCACAAGGCCCATTACCACAGCCACGAGCACAACCACCCTGGTCTTATGCACGCGCACAAGAACCGCGACGAGGAGGCCGAGCGGCGCGAGCACGAAAAGATGGCGCACATCCACGACCACACCCGGCCGGCCGAGTCGATCCCGTAGGCGTGACCATCGTCCGGTGCACCTGTTCCGTTAATGATGAGTGACGGCACAGAAACGGCACACTGACGGCACACACATCGTGAAAGGAGAGCGGCGAATGAAAGGACAGATGTCGACGGCGAGCGCGCTTAGCCTCGGCGCCGCGATGATGTATTTCTTGGATCCCGAACGCGGGCGGCGGCGGCGCGCGCTCGTCCGCCATAAATCCGTGCACTTCATGCGCATGTTCCGTGACGGCGCCGGCGCGACGTCGCGCGACCTGAGCCACCGCGCGCAGGGAACCATCGCCGAGACGCGCGCATGGATCGGGGAAGGCTGGATGGGTAGGTCGATCGACGATGCCGTCCTCGTCGAGCGAGTTCGCGCCCGGATTGGGCGCATTGCCTCCCACCCAAGCGCCATCGAAGTCGCGGCCACGAACGGCCGGATCACGCTGCGCGGGCCGATCCCCACCGGCGAGCGGGATTCGTTGCTCAACGCCATCCGGACGATCCGTGGCGTCAAGGACGTCGAGGATCGCCTGGAGATCTACGAGCGGGCCGGCGGTAAACCGGCGCTGCAAGGCGGCGCCCCGCAGCCCGGCCTTCGACCGGACATCATGCAGCGGAACTGGTCGCCGACGACGCGGCTGCTGGTCAGCGCCGCCGGTGGTGGCCTGGCCCTGTACGGCCTCGGTTTGGGCGGGCTTGCGGGAACGGCCCTCGCGCTGCTCGGTGGTGCGGCCCTCGCCCGCGGCGTCACCAATGCCGAGTTGAGACGGCTGCTCGGATTCGGCGGCCGCCGCGCGATCGACGTCCACAAGACGATCAACATCAACGCGCCGGTCGATCGCGTCTACGCCTTCTGGAGCCAGTTCGAGAACTTCCCGCGCTTCATGTCGCACCTGCGTGAGGTGCGGATCATCGGTGATGGGCGGTCGCACTGGGTGGCGGTTGGTCCCGCGGGCGCGACGGTCCGGTGGGACGCCATCGTCACGAAGGCCGAGCCGAATCGCTTGCTCGCCTGGAAGAGCGTGGAGGGCTCGACGATCGAGAACGCGGGCATCATCCACTTTGATCCCAACCCCGACGGGAGCACGCGGGTCGACATCCGCATGTCGTACAACCCGCCGGCCGGCGCGATCGGCCACGCCGTCGCGGCCTTCCTCCACAGCGATCTCAAGACGGCGTTGGACGAGGATCTCGTCCGCCTCAAGTCGCTGATCGAAGAAGGCAAGGCCTCGGCGCCGGGCAAGCACGCCACCCTCGAGGAGGTGCTCAGCGCGCCCCCCGCACCCACCGAAACGAGCCCGACCACCCGCGCGGCCTAACGTACGCCGGCGCGTGACCGACGACGAAGGACGAAGGACGAAACGCCTCGCAGGCGAACAGCCTTCGTCCTTCGTCCCCTCTCCCTTTGGTAGCCCCACTCTATCCTTTCTCCGGCTGGTGCAAACGGTTCCTTCCTTCGATGCTCAAGTGTCTGTGCCGCTCACACCGAACTCCCCCAACTAGTACACTCCATCTCCGTAGGAGGCTCACATGACCACCGTGGTACGTACCGACACACTTGCGATTGAGGGCGGCACGCCCGCCGTCACCCTGCCCTGGACGACCGGCAGCACCGGCGCGCAGTGGATCGACGAGGACGAGAGACGCGAAATCCTCGACGTGCTCGACCGTAAGAGCCTCTACCGGTTCTACGGCCCGCAGAAGCCCGACAAGGTCGCGACGCTCGAGCGCGAATTCGCCGCCTACATCGGCACCCGCTGGGCGCTGGGCGTCACCTCCGGTACCGCCGCCCTCAAGGTTGCGCTCGTCGGCCTGGGCATCGGCCCCGGCGACGAGGTGATCGTCCCCGCCATCACCTTCATCGCCTCGGCCGGCGCCGTCCTCTCGCACCGCGCCTACTGCGTCTTCGCCGAGTGCGACGAGTCGTTCGGCCTCGACCCCGACGACGTCGCGCGCAAGATCACGCCGCGCACCAAAGCCATCATGCCGGTCCACCTCGGCGGCGTGCCGTGCAAGATGGACGAGGTGATGGCCGTCGCCCGTGCCCGCGACGTCAAGGTGATCGAGGACTGCGCCCAGTCCGGCGGCGCCTCATACAAGGGGAAGAAGGTCGGCAGCATCGGCGACGCCGGCGCGTTCTCGCTCCAGCTCCAAAAGATCTTCACCGCCGGCGAAGGTGGGCTCATTTCCACGAGCGATCCGGTCGTCTACGAGCGGTCGTTCCGCTACCACGACCAGGGCGGCTACCGCTACGGCCGCGAGGGCGTGCGCGTCAGCGGCTCGACCGAAGCCGCCGGCGCCGAAGAGAACGCGCCGCCGCCGGCGCAGCTCGCGCCCATCGTCGGCGAGGTCTACCGCATGGGCGAACTCGCCGGCGCCGTCGCGCTGGCGCAGTTCCGCAAGGCCGACCGAATCATGGCCAAGGCGCGCGCGAACAAGCGGCGGGTGTCCGACGGCATCGCCGGTCTCGAAGGCAAGGGCCTCCGCTTCCGCGAGATTCCCGATCCGGCAGGCGACGCCGGCATCCGCATCGGCGTCATCCTCGACGATCCCTCGCGCACCGAAGCCTTCTGCCGCGCGATGCGTGCCGAGGGTGTCCCCGTCTCCAACGTCTACGGCGGCAAGCCCGTCTACGAGGCCGGCCAGATTCTCCATCGCCGCCCAAGCTGGGCCGTCGACGACGAAGACGCGGCGCGGCGCCCGCTCGTGCCCGTTGGAGGGCCGTATGGCCCGCCAATCGAGTACGAGATGGGCATGTGTCCCCGCACCGAGGCCCTGCTCGCCCGCGCCGTCTCCCTCGACGTCAGCAGCACCCACCTCACCGACGCCCACCTCGACGGCGCCGTCCGCGCCTTCCACAAGGTGAGCGACGTGTTGCTCTAGGTGAATAGACAAGGATCGGCTGCACTGGATATCGCCGGTGGCCAGGCCACACGATCCTTCGCTGCGCTCAGAAGGCGAACGGGACCGGCACGGAATCTTCGGTGGTGAGCGACCAATCCAGGAGGATGTCGCGCAGCTCGGCACGCGCGGCCCGGTGGGTCGGGTCGGGGCTGGCGGCGAGGTTGTCCAGCTCGCTCAGGTCGGTCTCGAGATCGTAGAGCTCGTCGATGCCGTCCGGGTCGAGCGGGTCGTAGACGTACTTCCAGCGCTGCGTGCGCACCATCTTTGGGCGCCCTTCGGCCTCACGTTCCAGCAGGAGCATGTGCACGCGGCGCCGGTTGGCCGGCCAGGACGCCGCCACGTGCGCCAGACGCTCCAGCGTCACCGGTGGCCCGCCCGCGCCGTATTCGGCGAAGACCGCCCGGCGCGCCGCCGGCGGCGCGCCGGGCTGGGCCCACGCCAGCTCGGCGAAGGAGATCGGCGCCTCGGGCGCCGTGGTCTCACCTGGCGCACGTGGGCGGAGCCGCGGGCGAAAGCCGCGCGCCTCGGCGCGCTCGCGGTAACGCGACGCCGGCTCTAACTGCGGCGCGCCGAAATCGCGCCATGGGATGCCGGGAAGTCGCTGGCCTTGCACGTCGTGCGGGACAGGTAGCCCCTGCAACCACAAGAGCGACGGCATCACATCGACCAAGCTCACCAAGTCGCGTATGCGCCGTCCGCCGGGCAGGTGCTTCGGCCAGGCAACCAGGAGCGGCACGCGCACCAGGGCGTCGTAGAGCATGCCGCCCTTCTCCATCAGACAGTGCTCGCCGATGAAGTCGCCGTGGTCGGCGGTGAACACCACAATCGTCCGTCGGTGGAGGTCAAGCCGCACGAGCGCGTCCAGGATGTATCCCAGCGCGTCGTCGATCTGCGCCGTCATGGCGTAGTAGATACCTATCACCCGCCGCACGTCCTCTTCGGGTACGCTCTCGAGGCCCATCATGGCCGAGAAGACGCGCTGGCGCTGGGGCTTATCCGCGAACTCATTCGGCCGCCAGCGAGGTAGGGGTACACGCTCGGGCGGGAAGCGCGAGGCGTATGGTTCAGGCGCCTGAAACATCGGGTGCGGATCAGGAAACGAGACCCACAATCCCCAGGGCGCGCCGGCGGCGCCCTCCGCCGCTCGGGCTTCGAGGAACTCGACCGTGCGGTGGGCGATCTGCCAGGTGCCCGAGTGCTCCGGCCGGTACGGCGCGACCCAGCTATCGGCGGCGCCGGCAAAGCCGTGCGACGGGCGCGCGGCGCGCGCAGCAGCCACCGCCGAATCGGGCGTCGTACCGGGACGCTGGCCCCACCCGTCGGCGATAACGCCCAGCCGGGCCTCGTCCTCGCCTACAAAGCAGTGGTTCTTACCGATGACACCGGTGGTGTAACCGGCCTCCCACCAAACGCGAGCCATGTGCCTGACGGATCCGTCCGGCGGCAAGAAGGTCTGGTTGGTTCGCGCGCCGGTACTATGAGGGTAGCGGCCCGACCAGAAGGCGGCCCGCGCCGGGACGCAGAGCGGGTGCGGCGTGAAGGCGCACTCGTAGAGAATGCCCTCGTCCGCGAGCCGCTCGAGCGCCGGGGTGCGCAGCACCGGATTTCCGTAGAGCCCGAGGGCGGTCGCTTTAAGCTCGTCGCACATGACGACGAGCACGTTCGGTCGGTCTTGCGTATTCATTGCGCTCACGAGGGTCCTCACCGACGCGGCTCGGCCAGGTACGGCTCGATCCCCTGGCAAATGGCCGCGGCCACGTCCTTGGCAGTGCGCTTGCCATCCCAGAGGTCGGCGAATTCCTTGTTGATCACGCCGTTGATCTGGCTCCACCGCAGCACCGGTGGATCGATCTTCACGTGGTCGCCGGCCTCGACGAAGATGTTGAAGTGCTCCGGCGGGCGCTGGCGGGCGACGTCGGCGTGGCTCATGACGCGGCGCAAGCAGCTCGCGCCGCCGCCCATGCGGGCCATGACGAGCTGCGTGTCGAAGGCGATGAGGTGCTTGAGGAAGGCCCACGCCTCCTCCGGGAACTTGCCGGCCTTGGCCGCCATGAAACAGACGCCACCACCGCCGACCGAAGCTTCCCGACGGTGGTTGACGGGCATGTAGGCGATGTCCCATTCAAAGAGCTGGAAGTTCTTGTACGGCACCATGTAGCCGTAGGTGCCTTCCTGGATGGCGACCCGGCCGTTCACGAACAGATTCCGCGCGCCCTCCTTCTGCAGCACGTCGCGCGGGACGGCGACGCGGTGCTTGTGGATGGCGTCCTGGAGGAACTGCAGCGCCTCGACGGTGGGCGCATCGCTCATCCGGCAGGCCATGCGCGTCGTGTCGACGATCTGGCCGCCGTTGTTGTAGGGCCAAGCGCTCCAGATGCGGTAGCCGCCCTGCACGTCCGCACCGTATTGGGAAACCTGGTCGCCTTCGCGCACGGTGAGCTTCCGCGCGGCCTCGAGGAAGGCATCCCACGTCCAGCCCAGGTCCTTCCAAGTGGCCGCCGGCCGGCGCACGCCGGCCTTCTTGAAGGCGTCGACGTTGTAGAAGAGTATGCGCGCCGCCCAGTCCCGCGGCAGGCCGTATTGCTCGCCCTTCCATTCGTAATGAGCGAGCGCTGCCGGGTACAAGTCGGAGGTCTCGAGCTTGTCGCGCCGCATCAAGGGGCGAAGCGGCAGCAACATGCCCCGGTCGGCGAACTCGATCATGTCCGAGCCGCCGGCCCAGAAGACGTCCGGCGGTGTGCCGGCGACCATCAGGTTGAGCACCTTGTCTACGTACTGGGAGGACACGTGGACGTGCTCGACCTTCACCTTTGGGTAGCGCTGCGTGAACGGCTCGGACATGGCGCGATGCGTGTCCGGCACGGTCGGCTCGCCACCGTACATGAACTGCAAGGTTACGTCGCGGTTGCCGACTGCCGGGGCGGCCCCACTGCCGGCCTGCTGGCCGCCTTCCCCGGCACCGGGACCGGCGCAGCCGGCTGCGCTCAGCACCAGCGCCGCAGCGCCGGCTCCGCCGAAGACCATCCGGCGCCGCGTCAACGATCCGCTTACTCTCGTCATTTTGTGACCTCCTTCCGCCGCCGTAGTGTAGCCGCTGCTGCGCACGCAAACCAACCCTCCCTTCATCGCTCCGCCCTAGCGAGTGATCCGGGTTCTTGCCCGCACCCGCAGCCTGGCACGGGTAGCCTTTCTGGCTCTACACTCCAACCATTGACCCTCGCCCGCTGGCGACACCGCCCTTGTCCGCACCGGTGACGTCGACATGGCCAACTGGAAACAACAGACCCTCAAGCTGAAGAAGAACCACGGCTGGAAGGCCAAGCCGGGGTACAAGATCTTCGTCGCCGAGCGGGGCGCCGTCCGGTTCGACGTGCCCCGCGACTGGATCATGATCCCGGACAGTGTGTCCGTCAAGTTCCACGACCTGCCGCCACCCGACGACAATTGCCGGCTCGAGGTCTCGTATCTGCACCTCCCGCCGGCGGTCGACTGGAGAGGCCTGCCGCTAACCGAGCTGCTCGAGCACGTCATCAAAGACGACCATCGCGACATCATCGCCCGCGGCACGATCACCCACGTCGAGCGGCCTGACCTGGAATACGCCTGGACAGAGATCTGGTTCACCGATCCCGCGACACGCCGCATGGCGTGCACCCGCGCCTGCCTCGCCCGCGGCTCGAACGTTCAGCCCTTCATCACACTCGACTTCTGGCCGGAAGACGCCGACCGGTTCATCTCTGTCTGGGACGAAGTGCTGCGCAGCCTCCAGTTGGGCCAGTACGTCAAAGACCCCACCCGCCGCCGGCTCGACTGACGCGTTCCGCGTTCCTGGTTCCTAGTTGCCCGTTGGCATCCGCGCGTCCGGCTGCCGACCAGGAACTCGGAACTACATCTTGCTGCCCGTGATCGGCAGGATCTTCTGCGATTCCTCGATCATACGGTTCATGATCGGCGTGGCCTGCTGGGCGTATTCGCTGACCGAGATCGTGTTGGCGAACAGGGAGTTGTAGAGCTTGACGATCTCGGGATCGTAGTCCTGGAACTTCACCATGCTCTGCAACCCCCACCCGGAGCGCTTGGCGCTGAGAGCCGTAAGCAAAAACGCCTTGGGGTCAACGCCGGTACGACGCCGGTACTCCGCCTGCGCGATATCGGCACCGCCCGCCAGCAGCGGCGAAACGGGAGAACCCCACGTCATGGGAAACGCACCGGCGTTCTCCTTGTTCCGGAACCAACTGAACACCTGCCACACGGCATCCTTGTGCTGGCCCTGCCCCATGTGCAGCGAATGGAGCCCCAATCGCCCAGAGACATTCTTCCCCTTGCTGGAGAACGGCACGGTGGCCAGGCCCCATTTGAAGCTGATGTTGGCGGGCGGCAACCCAAACACCACATCCATGGCGGTCTTCCCATTGAAGAAGAATGGCCCGCTCGGCGGTGCCAGCGGCTTGCGCTCTTCCGCGGTCGGCTGGATGTGCCACTTGTAGAGGCAGTCCGTCCAGAATTGTTCGGCCTGCTGCCACAGCGGCGTATCGAAGGCGCACTTGGCCTTGCCATCCCACGGCGGCTGCCCCCAGTTGGTCCCGTCCGTGAGCCGCGCGAAACCGCTGCGGGTGCCCCCAAATCCGAACTGCTGGCCATCGCCTTTGGTCAGCTTCTGGGCCAGTTCGAGGAATTTCTCCATCGTCCAGGATTTGTCGGCAGTGTTAGTGGGAGGGTACGGCAGCCCACGCGCGTCAAAGAGGTCCTTGTTGTAGGCCAGGGCATCGGCGGAGATGACGACCGGCCAGCCGTAGACCTTGCCCTGTACGGTGATGTGGTTGACGTGGTCGGGCACGAACATCTTTTCAAAAGGGATCTTGTCCCGTTTGATGTACTCGCTAATGGGAGCAATTACATTCAGCACGAGCATGTCCCCAAAGGCGGCGCGGGTCGTCTCCCAGAAGTCGGGAGGCGTACCACCCTGCGTCATTACCTTGGCCCGGTCGCGGGCGGCCTGTTTCGGTCCATTCGGCGAGAGCTCGAACGTGACTGTGGGATGCTCCTGGGTGTGGCGCGCGAACAGGGCCTTTTGTGCGTCCAAGTTCGGCCCAGCGTGATCGGTTAGCATCAGGAGCGTCACCGGCGCCGCGCGCTTCGCCGGCTGCCCGCCACCCCCACCGCCGGCCGGCGCGCCGCACGCCGCCAGTCCCGGTACAACGCCCACTACGCCCACCACGGTCCCCGCCTGCCACATCCGCCGCCGCGTCATACCCAACCCAATTTTCCTACTCTTGTCCATGCCTGAAGTCTCCTTTCTGCACCCTGCCGGACTGCGTGAACCAAGTGCGAAGTGAGGAGGCCGGTGGGTTTCACCTTCGCCTTGGCGTAGGTAGTGTGCCGTGCAGGCTCAGTATAGACTCCGTACCTCAACACCAACCTCAACACCCGAGACCCCTTTCCATACCGCGGATCGCGGTGGAGCCACCTGTGCAGATCCGGCTTTGGCCTGTGCTACACTGCGAATGAGGGTGACGCCGATGCTGAGCGCATACCTGGAAGAGGCGATGGCGCGAGCCATCGTCGAGCGGATGGAGGACGGACGCTACTTCGGACACGTCGAGGAGATTCGTGGCCCGTGGGCCGAGGGCGCAACTCCAGAAGAGTGCCGCCGCAACCTGCGCACAGTTTTCGAGGAGTGGCTCGTCCTTGCGCTCCGCGACGACGATGAGTTGCCGGTGTTGGGCACTATTGATCTGAATTTTGGTGGAGGCCGCCCTACCGTCCCATGTCCGCCAGCGCCACCGCCGCGCCGCCGCGGTCCATCGACGAGTTTGCCGCCTCCTGGAACGCGACGACCTCGATCAACTCTTCGCCCGAGACCGGGCTTTCGCCCGTTTCGAACATCTTCACGATCTGCTTGAGCATCTCGCGGTAGAAGTACCGGCTGCTCGTCGCCTGGATCACCCGGTTCTCGGCGAACGCCGAGAACCCGAGTCCGTACCGTCCCTGTCGCGAGCCGCGCACCGTGGCCACGCGGCCGTCCTCCCACTCGCCCACCGCGAAGTCGACGCCTTCTTGATGCACCGCGCGCACGCGGACGCATCCCGTGCCCATCAGCGCGTACACCATCTCTACCCCGTGCACCGCATAATGGAAAAGTCCTGGGTTGCGCGGATGCACGCTGGCCGGCGTGAACGCGTCCACCCCCAGCACCCGGCCGTTCTCTTCGCGCTGCGCCAGCACCTCCTGCACCGGCAGGTCATAGCGCAACGACGAAGCCGACAAGAGCGGCACGTTCTTCCGCCGCGCCGCCTCGACCAGCGCCTTTGCCTCCGCCGTCGAGCAGGTAAACGGTTTGTCGATCCAGACCGGTAGCCCCGCTTCGATAAACGGCATCGCCCGCTCGTAGTGCACGCTGCCGTCGACCGCCTCGATCAGCACCCCGTCGATGCGTCCGAGCAGTTCCTCCGGCCGCTCCAGAATCGGCACCCCGTAGCCGCGCAGTTGTTCCGTAAACGGACCGACGCGCTCCGGGCTTATCTGCGACGCCAGCGGCACCGCCGCCACCACCTCTGCACCGTCGACCCACTGATCCTCCGCGATCTCCATATGGTTGAGCCGCTGCGTAAACGCCACCACGTGGCTGGTGTCGCAATCCACAATGCCAAGTCGAATCGTCACGGTTCCTTCTCCTTGTCGCCCGGAGTCTATGCATATCGGCCTGTGCATCGCAACCGGTCCGCCGCTACCATACCCAAGCCGCCGCCGATTCGTGGTGCCATACGCCACTGCTGCCGAACGGGCCCCTCAC
>JACQGX010000118.1 GCA_016199265.1 Chloroflexota bacterium
CCGCAGAGTCGGTTGTCGCCGAGGCGGCCGGCGTGGTCTCAGCCACCGTCTCCTGCCCGACCGGCGCCGCGGCGGTCACGTTCGGGTCCTGGTAGCCGATCAAGCGCTTAATCTCGGCGTCGATCTCCTCGGGCGTGACGGCGATCTGACGCTTCGCCGCCTCCCGGCGCACGAGCACATCCTCGGCAAATTCGTCGAGCAGCCCCTCTTGCAGCCCGAGGATCTGCCCCTGCAACTGGTTCAGCCGCTGGAAGGCATACGCGGCCAAGGGATTGTTCTCCCCTTGGCCAGAGCCCGCCAACTGCTGCATCTGCTGGTACTCCGCAAAAAGCAGGTTCGTCCTGTACGACAGGACGTCGGTATATTGTCTGAGTGTCGCCACCGTCTGTCCGTCGACACGCACCATCGGTTGCTGGGCGTAGATGACCTTATCCCAAAGCAGCGCTCCGCCGACCAGAAAGATGATGAGTGCCAGCAGCCCCGACAGGCCAACGAGCGCGACGCGCTCCTTGACGCGTTCCTTCTCCGCGCGCGAGAGATTGGCGCCCCAGCCAAAGAACAGCGGCTGGCCGTCGAGCCGCGCGCTAACGAGAACGGCCGAGCGCCGGAGGCGGCTCGGCGCGACGGTCCGGACGGTGCCCCGCTGCGCCCGCGTGGCCCAGCCGGAGGCGCTGTGCGCTTCCGGCGATTGCTCGGCCGGCGCCGGCGATCTGGGGCGTACTGGTAAACCTAGCATACGTGCCGCTATCCCTTTGGAGAAATGCCTCTGCCGAAAGCATACTAAAGCGATTGCGCGATCGCTCCGCCGCGATGCCCTGCTGAACCAGTAGGCAGTAAGCAGTAAGCTGTGGGCAGCAGACACTATGGGGGCGCGATTCATCACGCCCAAAGGAGGGCGGCCGCACTGGACACGCGGCAGAAAGCCCCGCCGGGGGGTGGGGCTTTCACACAACGAAGGCGGTGAAACCGTGTTAGGCGGCGTTAGGCCGTGCGTTCGGCGCGTTCGGCGCGTTCGGCGCGTTCGACGGTGCGGACGTGATCGCCGGTGTATGGCAGCAGCGCCATGAAGCGCGCGCGCTTGAGCGCGGTCGAAAGGCGGCGCTGGTGTTTGGCGCAGGTGCCGGTCTTCCGGCGCGGATCGATCTTGCCGCGATCCGAAAGGTAGCGGCGCAGGCGCGGCACGTCCTTGTAGTCGATCTCCTTCGCCTTTTCGATGCAGAAGGAGCACACCTTGCGGCGTGGCCGGAACTCGCGGCCACCTGGGCGGCCGCCCTCGCGGCGGGGCGGCCGCCCGAAGTATGGCTGGCGCTCCTCCGCCGGCGCCGCGGTTTCCGTAGCCGCCGGTGCCGGTGCCGCCTGCTCTCGTTCTTGTGGTGTCGTATCTGCCAAAACCCTACTCCTGATGAGTTGTCAGTAGTCAGTAGCCGGTAGTCAGTCGTCAGTTCGTGGCTAGCGTGCGTTGGCAACTCAACCACCACAACTGACAACCGACTACCGGCTACTGTCAAAACGGTGTGTCTTCCAGGTCGATCTCATTCTCGCCGGGATGGGGCGCTTCCGGATTGTCAAACCCCGCCCCGCCTTCGCGCGAGCGCTGGTCGCGCGAATCGAGCATGACCATCCGCTCGGCCACAATCTCGGTGCGGTAGCGTTTCTGGCCGGTGGCCTGATCGTCCCACGAGCGGGTCTGCAGCCGCCCCTCGATATAGACCTTGCGCCCCTTGCTCAAGTACTCGTTGCACTGCTCGGCGAGACGGCGCCAGGCCACGACGTTGTGCCACTCCGTCTCTTCCTTCAGTTGTCCATCGCCACCGGTCCAGCGCCGGTTGGTGGCCAACGAGAAGGACGTTACCGGCTCACCGCTCTGGATGTAGCGCATCTCGGGGTCACGTCCGACGTTCCCGATCAGCATTACCTTGTTCAACGAACCCGCCATAGCATTCCTCTCTGTGTAAAAGCTCAAGCTATCCTACATAGATGGCGGATAACCACCGATAAAGTTGTGCTCTCCTCGCGGCGTTGCCTCCTTCGCGTCCCTACTGCTTCGCGTCCTTACTGGCGGTTCTCACCGACCCGGCTGTGCCGTCTGGCCATGCGCGGTTGCATATGGCTACGCACCGTCGAACGATTTACGGCGGCCGGCTAGTCGTCCAACCGAATCACGAGATGGCGCAGCACATCTTCGGCAATGCGCCACGATCCTTCCAGGTCACGCACCGCCGCCGGTTCCATGCGGAACGTGTAGACCACGTAGTGCCCATCGGTTGAGTGCTTGACGGGGTAGTACATGCGCCGGCGTCCCCACACGTCCATTTTCTCGACCTGCCCGCCGCGCGCGGCAATCTGATCCGAAATTCGCTGCGCCGCAGCGTTCACCTCATCCTCAACCGTATTGGGGCTGAGGATGACCATTGCTTCGTAAGCACGTTGCGCCAAAGAACGATTTCTCCCTCTGGGTTTGCCTAGAGCTTTTCGCTCCGGGCAGGAAGCTCGGCCGTGATGCCCTCGAAAGATGGCACACACCGCCACACGACCCACACGAGTGGGTCGCTCCACAGTATACCAGGTACATCCGGGAGAACAGGAAGATCGAAGATCAGGAAAGGCGCCCAGGCGCGGGTGTGGCGCTCGGCGGCGGATAAAACACGCGCTGCAGTGCGCCGGTCTCACGGGCGACCGCCAGGATGTGCTTGCACGGAATGCCGCGATAGGTGAAGTCGGCGCACTCGCACAGGATTGGCTCGCCCTCGCCGGCGAGCGCCAGGCGCGCCGCGCTGAGCAGCGCCTGGGCCGTCGCTTCGCTGCGGGTCATCGGGCCCAAGTAGTAGGCACGTTGCGCCAGTACGCGGTCGTGCTCGTCGGCGACGACGATGCCGGCGGCCGCCGGGCCGGGCTCGGTCAGCGCCAGCGCGCCGGCGACGTACACGTGCCGGCCACGGCCCGCCGCCCGTCTCCCCAGCTCGCGAAACGGCCGCTCGGGCTGCCCTGTCTGCGCCGCCGCCGGCTGGTCCGGCGGTAAGGCGCGCCCGGCGGTCTCTTCTGGATAGTCTGCGCGATCAGGTGAGGAAACCATCACCCGCCCAGCATGCAGAAGTTGTGCCAGGCGCGAAAGTTCCGAGTTCCTGGTTCCTAGTAGAGACTGCTCGCTAGGAACCAGGAACTCGGAACTAGATTTGGTCGTCGCGCCGCACGTCGGCGAGCGAGCCTTCTTCGTACATGCGGCCGTCGTAGGTGCGCTTCACGCGGCGTCCCTGCTCTTGAATGTCGGCTACGTCGCCGGCGGTGCCGGCATCGTCGGCGTCGTCGTCGCGCGTCTTGGCGCCCGATACCGCGCCGGCGCCGATTCCGGCCGCCGCGCCGATCGCGCCGCCGATGAGTGTGCCGGGAGCACCGGCGATGGCGGTGCCGATCGCCGCGCCGGTAATTGCTCCCGCAACGCCGCCTACCCGGCTGTGCTCGCCCATCTTGTCGTCGTGGTTAGGCGGGCGCGTCTCATGCACGCGCTTGCCGGCCGCCGCCCCGGCGGCGGCACCGCCGGCGCCGCCAATGGCCGCGCCGATGGGCCCGCCGGCAAGACCACCGGCGACGGTGCCGGCCACTCCGCCGGTCACCGCACCGCCCGCCATTTCAGGCCTCCCCCGATCCGTCTCTCCCGCCCGCGACGTATGTCGTGCATCAGTCCGGCCGGGCTCGACCGGATCTATACCTGTCTTCTTACGAGCACGGCCGCCTTCGACGAAGGTATCGGAATCGTCTCGCCGTACCTTACCCCTACCATTACGAGCCATACGATCTACCCCCTTTCCGCGTCGAAAGCCCCTGTAGTGCAATATTCGTGCCCGGCCGGCGAAACCTAAACCAAATGCAAAGTGAAAAATGCAAAATGCAAAATGAGGGGGCCTACGGGGTTCACCTTGACTTTGGCTTAGAACACTTCGAGGTAGCGTTCGATTTCCCAGGCGCTGACGCGCTTGCGGTAGTCGTCCCACTCGAGGCGCTTGGCTTCCACGAACCGCTCGTACACGTGCGGTCCCAGCGTGTCCCGCACGAGCTCGTCCCTTTCCATTTCATCCAGCGCCTCCTTGAGTGTTCCGGGCAGCATCTGCACGTTATGCCGTGCCAGCATCGCCTCGTCAAACTCGTACAGGTTCTCTTCGACGGGCGCCGGTACCGGCAGATTGCGTTGGACACCGTCCAAGCCGGCGCGCAGCATGACGGCGAAGGCCAGGTAGGGGTTGCAGCTTGGGTCGGGACACCGCAGCTCGATCCGCGCGCTCTGCGGCTTGCCCGCCGAGATCTTGGGGATGCGGATGAGCGCCGAGCGGTTGACGCGCGCCCAGGAGATGTACACCGGCGCCTCGTAGCCCGGCACCAGTCGCTTGTACGAGTTCACCAGCGGCGAGAGCACAGCGCTCATGCCGCGCGCGTGCGCCAACACGCCCGCCGCGAAGCGCTTGGCTAGATCGGAGAGCCCGTACTCGTCGCTCGGGTCGGCGAACAGGTTCCGCCCGGTAATTCGGTCGGCCAGGCTCATGTGGGTGTGCATGCCCGAGCCGTTGGTGCCGTAGATCGGCTTGGGCATGAACGTCGCGTGCAGGCCAAATTTGCGCGCCACCGCCTTGAGCGCGTAGCGGAACGTCACCGCGTTGTCGGCAGTGCGCAGCGCATCGTCGTACTGAAAATCGATTTCGTGCTGGCCGGCGGCGACCTCGTGATGGCTCGTCTCGACGGTGATTCCCAGCGCCTCGAGCGCGTTGACCATCTCTTTACGCACGTGTGACGCCAGGTCGGTGGTGAGATCGAAGTAGCCTCCCTCGTCGTGCGGGTTGAGACTGACCGTCCCGTCGGGCTCGAGCCGCAGCAGGAAGAACTCGAGCTCGGGCCCCGTATTGAAGTGATAGCCCATCGACTCGGCCTCGCGGAGCGCGCGACGCAGCACGTGGCGCGGGTCACCGGGGAACGGCTCGCCTTCCGGCGTGTAGACGTCGCAGATCACCTTCGCCGTCGTATCGGCGCTGCGCTCCCACGGAATGACCGCGAAGGTGGTGAGGTCCGGATCGAGATACATGTCGCTCTCGGCGATGCGGGCGAAGCCCTCGATCGAGCTGCCGTCGAACCACTTGCCGTGGTCGATGCAATCGGCGAACTGGTGGATGGGGATGGTGACGCTCTTGACCATCCCGACGACGTCGGTGAACTGGAGGTTGACGTAGCGCACGCCCTCCTTTTCGGCGTGGGCGAGCACGTCGGCTTTGAGTGCTTCTTGGTCAGTGGATGTCATGTAGATGCTATGTCCTTCCGAACTGTGGTGTGGTGGTAGCAGATGGTCAGGCCAGCAGCCGCCTCGCCTTGAGCGCTACCTGCAGCGCGAGACGGGTATCGGGATCTTCGAGATCGACGCCGGCAATCTCCTGGATGCGGCCGATGCGGTAGTGCAGTGAGTTGCGGTGATGGTGCAGGCGCTGCGCCGTTTGGCTGAGATTACCATTGCAGGCAAAAAACGCCTCCAGCGTCTCGACCAGGCTCTGCCCCGTCCGGCGGTCGTATTCGACCAGCGGTCCGAGCGTCTGCTCGTAGAAGCTCCGCAGCTCAGCGGTGTCACGCAGCGCGTGCAATACCCGGTACAGCCCCAGCTCGGCGTACGGCACGAGGCGGCCCGGTCCGTATACCCGGCGCCCGATGCGCAGCGCCTCACGTGCCTCGCTCGCGGCCTGCGGTAAGCCGGCCAGCCCGGCGTGTGGCCGGCTTGCTCCCGCGCTCAACGACCGCGCGCCTACCTCATCCGAGGCCGCCGCAAATACCTGATCGCTGGTCTGACGCAACCGGCCATCAGCCGCGCTCGCATCGCCGGCTACCTCACACACCACGGTCACCTCTGTCCCATCCGTACGGATGGCCGCGGGCACCGCTGCGTGGCGCAGGTAGCGCAGTACGGCCTCGGCCAGCGCGGCTTCGGCGCCACGACCGGCGCCCGGCTCGAGCGCCAGTACGATGACTGCCTGCACCCCATCTGGGGAGATGCCGGTCTGCGCCGCCCGTCGCCGGGCGAGCTCGACGTCCCCGCTCGGCTGGAGCAGCTCGTCCACAAGATCGCGCTGCCCGCGCTGCTCGGCCGCGAGGACGGCGTCCTCCTTGGCCAGCTCGATGGTGCAAATCGCCGCCAGGCGGCTGGTGGCGAGCTGATCGAATTCGGTGAGGCGCTCCGTCGGGCCGCACAGCGAGACGAAGCCCCGCAACCGCTCGCGCGTGACCACCGGTGCGACGTAGCGCCCCATCTTCCAGCGCACCGCCGTGACCGGTACCGCCGTTGGCGTCGTGCTGCTCAGCGGCTGCGTGCGCATGGCTTCGGCCAGGCGCCCCCGCTCGTCGACCGACGACAGGACGGCGCTATCGAGCGGCGGCTCGGCCGTGCCGGGTGGAATGGCCACGGTACGGACGCGGAACTGACCGTCCTCGAACGTCACCACCAAGCCGGTGGCCGCGGCCGCCGCCCGCAGGATCGCGTCGAGCCCCTGCGACTCGACCGAGAGGTGCGCCAGCTCGCGGTAGAATTGGCTCGCCCGCGCCTGGAGCTCGTTGTGGCGATCGAGCACCAGGCGGATCACCTCGCGTTCGGTGTCGAGCACCGAGACGGTTTCTGAGATCTCGATCAGCGGAAAGCGCAGCTCGTCGGCCAGCCTGGCCGCGTCGTCTGGCACCGGCGGCGGCAGCGCCAGTGCCGCCGCACCGGCCTGCGCCAATCCCTCGAGCACGCGCACGATGGTGAGCGAGGAGTCGACCTGGCGCAGCCCTTCGAGCGCCTCGCGCGCGGCGAGCACCAGCTCGCCGCCGCCGCGTGGCTCAAACGCGGGCGGCCGCGAGCGCAACGAGGTGGCCCACGCCAGGCGGCGCGACAGTCCCGCCGCGCCGCCGGCGATGCGGGCGCCTGGGAGGACGACGCGCTGCGCCTCCCCCACCGTCACCGCGTCGCGGGCGTCGCGGGCATTACGGACTTCAGGTAACCGCGTGGTCATGGGATTGGTCGTCAGCAGAACGTTCCCCTTGCACTTTGCACTTTGCACTTTGCATTTGCTTTAGCCCTTCGTCGTTCGCCGTTTGTCCTTCGTCTAGCCGCGGCCGCGCCGCCGCCCAAGCCGCCAGCCGCTTGTCGCGTTGCGCTTGCCGTGTGGTCTCGTCGGCCACGCGGTAGCGTGCCAGGAACTCGCGGCGGAAGGCGCCAAACCGGCCGGCGACGATCGCCTCGCGCAGGCGGGCCGAGAGCCGGGCCATGTAGCGCAGGTTGTGAATGCTGGCGAGGCGATACGCCAGCAGTTCCTCCGCCTTGAACAGGTGATGCACGTAGGCAGCCGAAAAGTGCGTGCAGGTATAGCAGTCGCACGTTGGATCGAGCGGCGCCTCCTGCAGCCGCAGCGCGCTCCGCGTGGCCGTCACGCGCCCGTCGTCGGTGAGAATCGTGCCGTTCCGGGCGATACGCGTCGGCAGCACGCAGTCGAAGAGATCGACGCCGCGCGTGACGCCCCCGACCAGATCTTCCGGTGAGCCCACTCCCATCAGGTAGCGAGGCTTGCCCTGTGGCAGGAGCGGCGCGACCTGCCCCGTCACCCGCCAGCAGTCTTCCTTGCTTTCGCCCACGCTGACACCGCCGATGGCATACCCGGGGAAGTCGAGCGCGACGAGCGCCGCCGCGCTCTCGGCGCGCAGGTCGTCGTAGCCGCCGCCCTGCACGATGCCGAACAGCGCCTGGTCGGCGCGGGACTGTACCCGGCGGCACCGCGCAGCCCACCGGTGCGTCCGTTCCATCGCCTCCCGCGTCCGCTCGTAGGTCGCCGGATGTTCGACGCACTCGTCGAAGCACATGATGACGTCGGCGCCAAGCTGCTCCTGCGCGAGAATCGCGCGTTCCGGCGTCAGCCGTTGCTCGGAGCCGTCGATGTGCGAGCGGAAGGTGGCGCCGCCTTGGTCCACCTTCCGCAAGTGCGATAAGCTGAACACCTGGAAACCGCCCGAATCGGTAAGGATCGGCCGCCGCCAGTTCATGAAGTGGTGCAACCCGCCAAGCTTGGCGATGGCTTCGGTGCCGGGGCGCAGATAGAGGTGGTACGTGTTGGAGAGGATGATCTGCGCGCCCAACTGCTCGAGCTCTTCGGGCGAGAGTGACTTGACGGTGGCCTGCGTGCCGACCGGCATGAACGCCGGTGTGAGAATCGCGCCGTGCGGCGTCTCGAAACGCCCGGCCCGCGCGCCCGATTCCGGATCGACGGCCTCCAGGCGGAACGAAAAGAGCGGTCTAGTGGAGGACATGCAGCCAAATCATACGAGATCAGCCATGTGCAGGTTGCACATTATGCATACTGCACACCTGCGCTACCAGAGGCTCCCGACCATCTGATCCGGTCGATCCACTATCGACGCTATACTTGCGCAATGGCTCTTGCCCGCGCGAACGGTACCGGCCGGACGTGTCCATCGCCGCCCTCGCCTGAGGTCGATCTGCCGCCGAGCAAGACGTCGTCGGTGCAGCAGGCCATTATCGCGTGGTACCGGCGCGAGGGGCGAGATCTGCCGTGGCGCCACACGCGCGACCCGTACGCCATCTTAGTCTCCGAGATCATGCTCCAGCAGACGCAGGTCGACCGTGTGCTGCCGAAGTATCTCGAGTTCCTGGAACGGTACCCCACGCTGGAATCGCTGGCAGCCGCGCCACGCGCCGAAGTAATCCGCAACTGGGCGCCGCTAGGTTACAACCTGCGCGCCGTTCGGTTGCACGAGATTGCCCGCCAGGCGGTCGAACGCTTCGGTGGAACGCTGCCGGGCACCGTGGAAGCGCTGCTCACGCTCAAGGGCATCGGCCGGTACACCGCGGCCGCCGTCGCGTGCTTCGCCTACGGCCAGGCCGAGGCGGTGCTCGACACCAACGTACGCCGCGTGCTGGGCCGCATCTTCGTGCACGAGGCGCCCGGCGCCATGGAGGACGATCGGCTGGGTTGGAAGTTGGCGGCGGCGGCGCTGCCGTCGAAGGGGCAAAGGGTAAAGGGCAAGGGGCAAGGAGAGCCCGCGGCGGAGGAGGTGTACGGGTGGAACCAGGCGTTGATGGACCTGGGGGCGACGATCTGCACGTCGCGCGCGCCGCGGTGCTTGCTGTGCCCGGTTCAGGCGTGGTGCAGCGCGCGGGCGGAGTGGGAAGGCTCCCCCTCATCCCCCGGCCCCTTCTCCCACGCCGGGGAGAAGGGGAGTGCGCTGTCGACGCAGCCGCTTGCTCTGGTTGCGGAGCGCCGTGTGCCGTATGCGGCTGGGCGGTTGCGCAATGGTGCGGCCGAGCGGTTTGAAGGCTCGCGGCGGTGGTATCGGGGGCGGATCGTGGACGCGCTGCGTGCGTTGCCACCCGGCGCATCGCTCGATCTCGTCGAGGTGGGCCGGCAGATCAAGCCGGACTATACCGCAGCCGACTTCGCGTGGCTGCTCGATCTCGCCGAATCGCTCTCACGCGACGGACTGATCAAGCTCACACGGTACGACGACGGCGCCGATACGCTGGCGCTGGCAGACTGAAGTGCGCGGCGCCTCAGGTGTGCCTAATGAAAGTCGTGGGACGGCACGCGGGCGATTGACGCGTGTCGGGTGAGGGGCCAGGCGCGGCGTACGAGGATGTGGGTGACGCCGTCCTGTACTTGAAGGGGACCTTCGATCACCAGCAGCGGCTCGCCGCGGATGACGCGGCGCAGACGCTCGTACGTTTGTGGATAGACGATGGCGTTGAGCAGTCCCGTCTCGTCTTCGAGTGTCAGGAAGAGGAGATTGGACGCCGTCTCCGGCCGCTGGCGCACGATCACTAGGCCGCCGGCGCGCACCACCAGCCCGCGCCGTAACACGACTGACCCGCGACGTAGCTTGTGCAGCTCATCGGCGGTGACCGCTCCCCTGTTGTCTAATCGAGGTCGAAAGTACTCGACGATGTGCCGGTCGATGGAGAAACCGATCCCTCGATAGTCGGCCTGTGCCTCTTCCCAGTCGCTCATCGGTGCCAGGTCCGCCGCCTCGACGACCTGCTCGGCTAACCCCGGTAAGTGCCACTCGCCGAAGCCGGCCAGCTCGCCCGTCGCCCAGATGGCTGCCCGCCGCCCTTGCCCCGAGTGGGCGAGTGGGCGAGTGGGTAGGTCCTCATTGCCCACCAACGACACAAACGCTCCGACCTCGGCCAGGCGTTCGAGTGTTTCACGGTCGAAGCCGGTGCGTGCGACGAAGTCGGCCAACGACCAGAAGGGGCCCTTCGCCCGCTCGCGCTCGAGCACCTCCCGCGCCGCCGGGCCGAGGCCGTGTACTTCCTTAAAGCCGAGGCGGATGGCGACACCCCCCTCACCCCCCAACCCCCTCTCCAGCGTACATTCCCACGACGAGCGATTCACGTCCACCGGCAGGACCCGCACACCGTGGCGGTGGGCATCCCAGACGAGCGTGTGGGGTGCGTAAAAACCCATCGGCTGGCAGTTGAGCATGGCGGCGTAGTACGCCGCCGGGTAGCGCAGGCGGAGCGTGGCCGAGATGAGCGCCAGATGGGCGAACGGATAGGCGTGCGCCCGGGGGAAACCGTAGCCGGCAAAGCCGACGATCATCTGGCGTACGTCGTCGGCCACGCGCGGTGGGTACCCCCGCGCCAGCATGCGCGCCACCAGGTCTTGGCACAACGCGTTCATCCGCTCGTACGAGCGCTTGTGGCTCATCGCGCGGCGGAGCTGGTCGGCCTCGCCGGGCGTGTAGCCGGCGGCGATGACTGCTACCTGGATGCACTGCTCCTGCCAGAGGAGCACGCCGTAGGTTTCCTCGAGCGGCGGCCGCAATTCCGGCGCCGGGTAGGTGATCGGCTCCTTGCCTTGCCGCCGGCGCACGATGTGCTCGCCCGCGCGCGCCGCGCCCGGCCCCGGCCGGATCGCGCCGACCGAGATGGCCACTTCGCTCAGATCGCGCGGCCGGAGACGGGGCAGGAACGACTGCTGTGCGCGCGACTCGACCTGGAAGAGCCCGACGGTATCGGCGGCGCACAGCACGTCGAAAGCCCGCTCGTCATAACGAAAGCCGTGCAGCCGCAGTCGCTGCCCGGTGAGCTCGTAGACGTCGCCGAAGCAGCGGCCGATGACCGAGAGCATCCCCAGGCCGAGCAGGTCCATCTTGATGAGTTGCACGCCGAACTCTTCGGCCAGCAGCGTGAGGTCGTCCTTGTCCCACGGCAGGATCGTGCGGTTGGGCATGCGCGCCGGCTCGATCGGCGCGACGTTTGCCAGCGGCTGTGACGAGATCACCATCCCGCCGACGTGGATCGAACGGTGCCGCGGGCTGTGCAGGAGCTGTTTGGACAGCGAGATCAGCAGCTCGGCCATTCGGCCGCTGTCCTCCCGCACAATCCGATCCCGCGGGTCGGCGTCGTGCCAGTCGACCTGGTCGGCGAGCTGCTGGGCGCGTTGCGCCGAGAGGCCGAGTACCTTGGCGATGTCGCGCAGCGCGCTCTTGATTCGGTAGGTGTTGACCTCGCAGACCATCGCTGCGTAGTCGCGCCCGTACTTCTCGTAGACGTGCTGGATCACCTCTTCGCGCCGCTCGTGGGCGAAGTCGAGATCGATGTCGGGATACTCCTGCCGCTCGGGCGAGCAGAAGCGCTCGAAGAGCAGGTTGTGCTCGCCCGGATCGATCGGGCAGAGGCCGAGGCAGTAGAGCAATGCCGAGGCCGGCGCCGAGCCGCGGATGCTGACTAGAATGCTCTGCTCGTGGCTCCAATCGACGATCTCCTTGAATACCAGGAGATAGCCCGCCAGGTCGAGCTGACGAACGATCGCCAGCTCGTGCGCCAGGCGCTGCTCCACCTCCGGGCTCGCGTTGGGATAGAACACCGCCTTACCCGCCTGGACCAGGCGCATGAGGAACGAGAGCTCAGACTCGCCCGATGGAATCTGGGGCTTAGGGAACTCGTAGCGGAGATCGCGCAGATTGAAGGTACAGCGCTGCGCGATCTCGACGGTGTTTTGGATGGGATCGCGCTCGGGCCGCCCTTCCTCGGCGGCGAGGCGCACCGCCTCGCCGAAGATTCGGGCCATCTGTGCCGGCGATTTCAGGTAATACTCGTCGTTGCCGCGTAGGAGCGTGCCGGCAGCTTCCAGCGTCGTCTGGTGGCGGATGCACGTGACGACGTGGTGGAGCAGCGCGCGACCGGTGTTGTGGTAGTGCGCATTATTGGTCGCGACGCAGCCGATACCCAATGCCTTGGCGACGGCGCGCAATCCGGCGTTGCGCGGTCCATCGGTCTGTAATGCGTGGTGCTGCAGCTCGACGTAATACTGCTCGTGTCCAAACGCGCTGCGGTAGCGATCGGCAATCTCCAACGCCGCCTTACAGCCGCCGCGCGCCAGCGCGGTCGCGAGCTCGCCCTGCGGGCAGCCGGAGAGTGCGATCAGACCGGCGGTATGCTGGGCGAGCACGTCGAACGGGACGTACGGGTTGTCCTTCCCGCCACGGCGGTACGCCGCCGTCAGCAGCGCACAGATGTTCTGGTAGCCGGTGAGGTCCTGGGCGAGGAGGGTGATGTGTCTTTTCCCCTCACCCCTAGCCCCTCTCCCACCAGGGGAGAGGGGAATGGACCCGCGCGGCCGGCTGGACTCCCCCTCTCCCCTAAGTGGGAGAGGGGGAAGGGGGGTGAGGGGGATGGAAGGAGCAACCGTCAGCTCGACCCCGACGATGGCATGGACGCCGTGGTGTTTGGCGGCGGCGGCGAAACGAACAATGCCGGAAAGGCTGTCGTGATCGGTGATCGCCAGCGCCTTCAGCGCCAGCCCGGAGGCGCACTCGACCATATCCTCCGGATCGCTCGTCCCATCCAGGAGCGAAAAGTTGGTGTGGGCGTGTAACTCGGCGTATTCCACCACCTAATCGAAGACCCCCTGCAGGAACCAGGTGTCGGCTACGCGATCCCAGAAGACGAGATACGCGCGGCCATCCTCGGTCTCCACGTGGTAGTAATCGCGGCGCAGCGGCTCGCCGGTGGTAAGGTGCGTCGGGTCGACCAACCTCCAGGGACCGCCGAACTTCACGATACGCAGCCCCTTTTTGCGCGATGGCTGCGCCGCTACCATCCCACCTCGTACCTGGGGAAAGCCCCGTCCCCACAAGGGGATGGGGGGGGCAATGGCGTCGGTGGTGTCGGTGACGCCACTCCCCCTCTCCCCTTGTGGGAGAGGGGGGTGGGGGGTGAGGGGAGCCACCGCCCCGAACGAGAGCACCGCCCGCCCCCCTTTCTGCCGTGGCCGTAGCACACGCACCTCCTGCGGCGGATCGACGAGCCAGAAGGGTATGTGGCTGATGAAGGGGGATGGGCCGGATGTGGCGGCGGGGTCGATTTGCAGCTCGATCGACGGTGGTGCGGAGATAAAAGCCTGCTCCGGTAGGCGTGATTGGGTGAGCGATGCCTGCCAGACCGCCTCCGGTCCCCAACGCGCCTGGAAACGGGCGATTGCCCGCCGGGCCTGTTGCGCCCGCGTCACCGGATCGAGACGCGCTACGGCGCCCATTCCATCGCCTCCCCATTGGAGCGGGCTGGCCAGCAGCTTGAGCTGTGTCCCGCCGGGCACCTGGACGCCTACCGCTTCGAGCGCGATGCCGATCACCCCCAGCCGCTGCTCGATCGGCTCATATGCCAACTCGTTTGCAGAGAGCTGGGCGGAGCCCTCACCCCCCAACCCCCTCTCCCACGAGGGGAGAGGGGGAGCGGCGGAGCCCTCACCCCTGCCCTCTCCCAGGGGGAGAGGGAGTTCTTCCCCGGCCCCTGGTCCCTGGTCCCTGGCCAGCAGCCGATCCAGCCCCTCGGCGTGCCAGCGCAGGTGCTCGGTGAACACGGCGGCGCTGCACGCCGGCTCGGCCAGGCGCAGCAGCGCTTCCCGTTCTTCGCCGCCGCTCAGCCGCCAGATCACCCGCAACGCCTCCACCGCCCATTGCCCACTGCCGGCTGCCCACTGATCCAGCGCCGCCAATCGCGCGGCGAGTTGATCGGCCAGCATCTTGAGCGCAAACACCAGCCGGTCGAGCTCGGTCTCTTCCCAGTCAAAGGCGATCTCCACCCGCGCCGCCAGCTGTGGCCGGCGTGGCCGCAGCGGCTCATCATCATTCCCTTGCGCCAGCAAGTGTGCGTGCCGGCCGGCGCCGCCGTAACGGTGAACGACGGCGTTCGCCGGCAATCGGGCGTAGTCGCCCAGCGTGCGCACGCCGAGCCGCTGCAACGCTAATCTCGCCTGGAGCGGCAGCGGCAGCGTTTCCAGCGGCAGCGGTGCCAGGAAGAGGGCTTCTTCTCCAGGGGGAACGACCATCGAATCGGCCAGTGTCGCCGCGACCCAGGCGGTGAATTTGCTGGCGGCGATGCCAACGCGTGCCAGACAACCGCCTAGATCGGCGGTAGCGCTAGTGGCCGCGGCTGCCAGGCGCTCCGCGAGCCGTGGCTCGGGGCCGTAGAGGGGCTGCAGACCGGCGACGTCGAGGTACGCCACCGCTCGCCCCGACCCGAGTGCCTCCAGTGGCGCCGGCTCCACAATCGGACTGAAGGCGTCGAGCGCGTCGACTACCGCTTCGAATGCTCGTGCGATTGCCGCCAGCGCCGCTTCGTCGCACGGCAGGTACCTCGCCTCCGGCGAACGCGACTGCGCTTCCTTGAGCGGCATACCGGGGCGGATTCCTATCGCCTCGAGATCGGGCGAGCACTCCAGCAGCTCCTGCCAGCGCGTTCCCGGCCGGTAGAGCGCCACGCAAGAGAGTGGAGAGTGGAGAGTGAAGGGTGAAGAGCGATGTGTCTTTAGGGGATCGAGGCGGCTGGCGACGGTTAGGCCGAATCGAGGCAGCCAGACGCAACCGATTCGGCGCCTGCCGTTCTCACCACTCTCGCCGCTCATGGCACACCATCCACACACCGGCCGCCTCTGCGATCAGTATAGAACAAAAGTTCCATTCTGAGCTACTCAAGGCTAACGTTCGGTACAGCGATGATGATGTATACGTCGCGGTTTAGACGTATACTCTGCACATGAAGCGGTTGCAGATCTATATCGAAGAGGACCTTGACGAGGCGCTTGCGCTGCAGGCGGCGCAGGAACATACCTCGAAAGCCGCACTGATCAGACGATTTGTCGCTGAGCAGTTAGGGCGTCGCTCCGCAATAGAAGATCCAGTTGATGCGCTCGTCGGGCGGTACGACGACGAGCCTGGCTCTATCGGAGACTTTACTGCAGCCGGGTTTGTTGAGTTGCGGCCCTGAATGCCGGCACCGGACTGCACGCAGTCCGGTGCCGCAAACGGCTATCTCGGGCGGTAGAGGAAGTAGTCCCCGTAGGTCGCGTCGAGACGGTAGGCCTGGGTGAGCGCATCGATCATCGGCTGGTTGATGCGCTCGCGGTGCCACGATGGATCGTCGCTGAGACGGAACCGCAGCACGACGGCACTGAAGCGCTTGTGTTGGATGTCCTCCAGCAGTGGCCGCTGGTCCCAATCGCCCTGCTCGGCGAGCTGAGTGAACTCGAAGGGTTGGAGGTAGATGCGCTTGCCGGTGGTGATGGTGAACACCATGTCTTCGGCGAGCACGTCGCCCGGCAGGCGCGCGACGTATTCCTGCGCGCGCCGTGCGTCCTCGGCATCGGATGTATCGGGGATCGCGCGGTAACGCTGGCGGAAGTCGCTCGTGAGCGCGTGAGCCTGCGCCGCCCACGGATCGAGGCGCCAGAGCGGCCAGCGTATAAAACGCAGCCGGTCGAAGATCCAGGCGGGGCCATGGTGATGCACCTCGCCGCGTTCGAGCGTGTACGGCACGTGGTATGCCTGCTGCAGACCGACGAGCAGCCAGAGCGCAGGCACGCTACTCGCAAACGCCGCGTACCAGCGCCCGCGCAGGGCCCGAGCGGCGAGGTGCTCGACGTAGCCGGTGGTCAGGCCGGCGAGCAGCGCGAGCACTGCCCAGAGCTGCAGTAGATAGTTGACGTTCGAGCCAATTTTGCCGATGGTCAGCGCGGTCGCAGCGCTGGCGACGAAGTAGAGCAGCGGTACCTGCGCTTGGCGGCGGGCGATCGTGAGCAGGGCCGCGCCGGCGGCGAGCGGAAATGCCCAATGCAGCAGGCGCCAGAACGGCTGCCAGAAGAGATCGACCCGCTCCCACGTCCAGCGATTGACGTTGCCGTCGACGATGTGGCGCCAGAACCAGCCGGCGGTCGCCATCTGGAGCGCGCTCAGAATGGCGAGCCCGACGGTGGCGAAGACGGCGATCGCGGCCAGCGCCAGGCGCGGCCGGCGGGAAAGCAGGTAGCCGTAGCAGGCGAAGGCGCCCGCCACGACCGTCTGGCGCGAGTAGACGGCGGCGAGAAAAAGAGGTATCGTCGCCCACACCGCCCACGTCCGGCGGGCGCGGACCCAGCCGGCCGCGAAGACGGCGACGCCGAGCAGCTCGAGCGCGACGGCGAACGAGTCGACGCGCTGCAGCCCCGTCCAGTGCCATACCGGATGTCCGGCGAAGTACAACAGGCCGGCGATCAGCGCGCCGCGGCGGCCCGCGCCGAGCGAAGCAGCGGCAACGCCGATGGATACGCCGGCGACGAGCGCGCTCACAAACGAGATGAGCCGGCCGGTGAAGAACTGGGGACCCGCGAGGACGACGCCGAGCGCCGCGACGGCCGAATACAACGGCGTGTAGTTGGTCATCTGGTACGGTGGGTGCGTCCAGTCGACGTAGATCTGGCGGCCGTGTGCCAGCAGCCACGCGCGGTTGAGCTCCGGCATCTCGCCGTAGTCGATCTGGTGGGGAAAGCGTACGAAGCTCCAGGCGTGGTGCAGGTAGCCCCAGAAGTAGAGCAGGAGTATGGCGAGCGGTGGGAGCACGATCAGCCAGGAGATGATCTCCCATGCCACGGCGTTGCGGGGCACACGTGCTTTCGGCCTTCTCAACTGCTCGTCCCTCGCGCCATCGCAGACGTTCACAGGATAGCGAGCGAGCGTTCGCCAGCCGAAGAAAGCGCAACGGATGGGGCCGCCGGTACAACTGGCGCGGCCCGTTCGATACGCACGATCTTTTCCAGGCGCAGCAGATCCGGTGCGTTGCCTCTGTTGCCCCGATCGATCCCCTGGCCGCCATCACGCACGCTCCGGTGCAGGCGCAGCGTGAGCTCGTGCTCGAGCCCTAGCGCTCCGTCACCTGCACTTTCGCCGGCGCCGGTGCGAGCGACGCGGGCACGCTCGGTCATCACGCGCAGCCTCATGCCGGCGAGTTCGCCGTCTAGCCACATCCAGCGGCGCGCGGCCAGGCGTACGCGGTAATCGGCGAACGCGGCCAGCGCGCTCGCCTGTTGCCGCTGGCCGCCGGCCGCCGGCGAAAGCAACAGCAGCGTTGTGCCGGAGCGCGCTGCCAGCGTCGCCAGCTTGCTGCCGAACGTGAGCCCAATCCGTGTGCCGGCGGGCAGCGGACACAGGACGACGTCAAATGCCTCGCTGCGCAGCAACACTGCTACCGCATCCAGGGGAGCGCGTGGCTCGCCGGCGGGCGGCCGGATAACGACGAATCGCTTGGCATCGAGACCGGCGCCGACCGCCGCCGGCGGGTAGAACCGGCCTTGCCCGACGAACGACGAACGACGAACGACGAAGGTGTTGTCCGTTGTGTACCGCTTCGTCGTTCGTCCTTCGTCGTTCGTCGTTCGGCCTTCGGCCAATTCGCCGCCGACGTCTACCACCGCCGCGAGTGCCGGCTGCGCCGCCGCCATCCAGGTGAGCGCGAGGGTGAGTCTTCCGCTGCCCGGCGCGCCGGCCAGCTCCAGCAGCCTCGGCCGCACCATCGTGCCGCCGTACGCCGGCTGCGGCCACCACGGCGGCACCTCGATCCGGCGCCTCGCGCGCCGCGCCGCCGAATCGCGCCCCTCCGGCGAGCGGGGGCGCGCCTCGCCCGGGCTGCCCGCACCGTCCAGCCGCACGATGCTGCCGTATCCCCAGCGGTGGCGGACGTCGGCCATCACCTGCTCGAGCGCAGCGCTCCGCGCCTCGCCGGCAGATGCCGTCTCTTCGTCCGCCCTCCGAAAAGGGATCAACTCTGCCACTGTTGTGCCTGCTGTGTCGCCGGAGGTGCTGCTCACACCGGAGATGGCCGCACCGTATTGCCGCCAGTATAGAACAAAGATTCTATTTCTCCAATAGAAGTGCGGCAGGTAAACTTTAAAAGGACTTGTACGGAAGGCTCAATCATATGGCCGCCAAAGTGGACGCGGAATATCAGGTGGTGATCGATCCTGATGTGCGGGAGCACTTAGGGGTCAAGCCAGGCTCGATTGCAGTGCAGACTGTCGAGGGCGACTGCCTCAAAGTACGCTTCTTGCCACCGGAGCACAATCGTTCACTGGCCGGTAGTCTCAGCAAGTATGCGCACGGCCGCCCGCCGATCACCGACTGGGCGGCTGCGAAACAGGCGGCATGGGAAGCGGAGGTAGCCGAGCGGTGGGGGCCAGGGATCGATAAAGCAATCGCCATCTCGGCCCTGCTGCTTTGCCGGCCGTCTGGACGAGTGAGCTTCGCGGACGCGCTCATCAACGCAGACGCGCGAAGCCATGGGCTTACCACACTCTACACCTTCGATCAGCAGTTTCTGGCGGACGGGCTCGACATTCGCCCACCGCGACAGCGTTACGCTCACACGATCAGCGAGGCGTCGCCGAACGAGTAGAAGCGGTAGCGCTTGGCGATCGCTGCCTCGTAGGCGCGGCGGATGAGGTCGCGTCCGGCGAAGGCGCTCACCAGCATCAGCAGCGTCGAACGCGGCAGATGGAAGTTCGTGATCAACGCGTCGACCACCTGAAACTGGTAGCCGGGAACGATGAACAGGCGCGTCCAGCCACTCCAGCCGAGGGGTCGGGGAGATCCCGCCTCAGGGGCAGACATCACCTTAATGGGATCGCTTGACGGCAGGCCGGGATGTACTCTGGGTTCGACAGTGCCGGAGAGCATCTGCGACTCCGTTTCTTGGCGCTCGCTCTCCTCTGTCCCCGGCCCCCCCGGTCCCCGGCCTCTGATCTCCACCACGCGCGCCCACGACTCCAGCGCCCGTACGGCCGTCGTGCCGACGGCGACCACCCGGCGCCCTTCGTGCTTCGCCGCGACGATGGCGCGCGCCGTCTCGTCGGGTACCGAGACGAACTCGGCGTGCATCTTGTGCTCGACGATGCGCTCGACGCGTACCGGGCGGAACGTGTCCGGTCCGACGTGCAGCGTGACGAAGGCGAACTGCACGCCGATCGCGGCGAGCGTCTCGAGCAACTGCGGCGTGAAGTGCAGCCCGGCCGTCGGCGCCGCGGCTGAGCCGGTCACTCGTGAGTAGACCGTCTGATAGCGTTCCGGATCGGCCAGCGGCGTGTGGATGTACGGCGGCAGCGGTACTTCGCCGTACGCCGCCATCACCTCTTCGACCGGCGCTTCGAAGCGCACCTGGATGCCGCCGGATGGGGTGCGCTCGCCGAATTCTAGGTCCCAGGCCCCAGGTCCAAAGTCCAAAGTTATGGGGGCAACGACTTTGGACTTTGGACTTTGGACTTTGGACTTTGGACTTTGGAGCGTGAGGTGCTGGCCGGGGCGGAGGCGCTGTGCGGGGCGGGCGAGGGCTTCCCACCAGCCGTTTTCGAGTGGGCGCAGGAGCAGCAGCTCGACGCGGCCGCCGGTCGGCTTGCGCGCCGAGAGGCGGCCCGGGAGGACGCGGCTGTCGTTGGCGATGAGGAGATCACCCGGCCGTAGGTACTCCACGATGTCGCGGAACCACCGGTGCTCGATCTGTTCCGTCGTGTCCGTCGTGCGGTGGATCACCAGCAGGCGCGACGCGTCGCGCGGCTCGACCGGTTCCTGCGCGATCAGCGCCGGCGGCAGGTCGTAGTCAAAGTCTTCGGTACGGAGATCCACAAACTAAAATAGTCTGAGTTGGTCGTTGGCGTCGTAGTAGGGCACGCCGAGGTGGCGCGCGGCCTCTTCGGTCGCGATGCGCCCGCGTGGCGTGCGCTGGAGAAAGCCGATCTGAATCAAGTACGGCTCGTAGACGTCCATGATCGTATCGGCCTCTTCGCCGATGGAGGCGGCGATGTTCTCGAGCCCGACGGGGCGGCCCTTGAAGCGGGTGAGGATCACGTCGAGGATGCGCCGGTCGAGCTCGTCGAGGCCGAGCTCGTCGACGCCGAGCGCCTTGAGCGCATCACGCGCGACCTCCAGCGTGATAATGCCCTCGGCCATGACCTGGGCGTAGTCGCGCACGCGGCGCAGCAGCCGCAACGCGACGCGCGGCGTACGCCGGCTGCGCTGTGCGATCTCCTGCCCGCCGAGGTCCTCCATTGTCACCTTCAAGACGCGGGCGGCGCGCTCGAGCAGTTGCTGCATCGCCGGCAGGTCGTACCAGTCGAGCCGGAAGACGAGGCCGAAGCGGTCGCGCAGCGGGCCGGTGAGCAGCGCCGCGCGCGTCGTCGCGCCGATGAGGGTAAAGCGCTTGAGCGGCAGGCGCAGGACGTTGGCCATCGTGCCGCGCCCCGAGACGATGTCGAACATGAAGTCTTCCATCGCCGGGTAGAGCGCCTCTTCGACGATCCGGTTGAGTCGATGGATCTCGTCGATGAACAGCACGTCGCGCGAGTTGAGCGACGTAAGCATGCTGGCGAGCGCCCCCTGGTGCTCGACCGCCGGTCCCGACGTCGTCTTGATGCTGACGCCCAGCTCGTTGGCGATGATGCGCGAAAGCGTGGTTTTGCCCAGGCCCGGCGGCCCGTGCAGCAGGACGTGATCGAGCGCCTCGCCGCGCGCGCGGGCGGCGGCGATGGCGATCGCGAGCTGCTCTTTGATCGTTTCCTGGCCGACGTAATCGGCCAGGCGCTTCGGTCGCAGCGATTCGTCGTCGTCGTCGCCGATAGGGCTTATCAGGCGGGTGCTTGGGTCAATCGTCATACGCAGTCAGTGGTCATTCCGGCCGCAGAATTGCCAGCGCCTGCCGCACGCGCTCCTCGACCGGCAGACTGTTGCCCGGCGGCAGCTTCGCGACGGCGGCCTGCGATTCGGTGGCGGGGAATCCCATCGCCGTGAGCCAGGCCAGTACCTCGCCGTCGGTATCGCTCGCCGCCTCTGTCTCGATGGGGCCCACCTTGTCCTTGAGATCCAGAACGATCTGCGCCGCGATGCGCCGGCCGATGCCGGGGATGCGTGTCAACGCGGCGGTGTTCTCGCGCGCGATGTCGGCGCGCAGCGCGTTCACCGACGAGCCGGAGAGGAGCGCCAGTGCCTTGGCCGGTCCCAGCCCGCTCACGCTCAGCAACCGCTCGAACAGCTCCAACTCAGCCGCAGTAGCGAACCCATACAAGGTTAGCGCATCTTCGCGCACCAGCAGGTGTGTAAACAGCTTGGCCCGTGTCCCCACCGCCGGCAGCTTGGCCGTCGTCGATGCCGGAACGAGCGCACGCAACCCGACGCCGCCGACGTCGATCACGGCAAACCCCTGCCCCACCGCCGCCACTGTCCCCTCAAGCGAAACAATCACTTACCCCACCCCTTTTGGGAACCACAGATGCACTCCGATGCACACCGATGCACACCGATAGAACGGATGACGGCGTGCCGTGCTCGCGCACGATGGGCCATCCTGCAAGAGGTCTGATGGAGCTAGATGGCGTGACACTGTGCACTATCTCATCCGTGTGCATCGGTGTGCATCGGTGGTTCCAAATCTCTCTGGTTCAGCGCAGGCCGATGGCGCGGATGCGGCCGAGGCGCAGGTGGCAGAGCGCGATCGCCAGCGCGTCGGCCGCATCGTCTGGGGACGGGACGGTCTCCAGTCCCAGAAGCGCCTGCATCATCCGCTGCATCTGCGTCTTGTCCGCCCGGCCGAAACCGGCCATCGCGTGTTTGACTTCCACCGCCGTGTATTCGGTCACGGGCAAGCCGGCCTCGGCGATTGCGACCAATGCCACGCCACGCGCCTGTCCCACGCTGATTGCCGTGGTGGTGTTCCGGCCGAAAAACAGCTTCTCCACTGCCGCCTGTGTCGGCCGGTGCTCGCGGATGATTTCCCTCAACCGCTGAAACAGGAGCAACAGACGCTCCGGCATCGGCTCGCCGGCGGGCGTCTCGATCACGCCATAAGCGACCGCCTCGAATGCGCCGTCGCCGTCGAGCGTCCCCCGCACCAGACCATACCCCGTCGTCGCCGTCCCAGGATCGATTCCGAGGACAATCGCAGATGCCCCCTCTCCTCCCGGGAAATGGTCAGGGGGATGGCTCGTGGTTCCTTCTCCCAGGAGGAGAGGGCCAGGATGAGGGCGGCCGCTCGTCTCCAGACCACCGCTGCCCTCGCCCGCGCTCCGCGCGGCCTCTCCCTCTGGGAGAGGCGGAGTGGACGCGGCGATCGTTCGCCGGGCCCGTTCGGTCAGCTCGTCGAGGCGTGACCGCGTCACGATGGACTCACGACGCGAGCTGCTCTACCAGCTCCTGCGACAGTTCGAGGTTTGTGCTCACGTTCTGGACGTCGTCCAGGTCCTCCAACCGCTCGATCAGGCGGATCACCTGCTGCGACTTCTGATTGTCGAGCGTGACCATCGTCTTCGGCACAAACGTCCGCTCGGCGGTCTCGATGTTCGCCCCGGCGGCTTCGAGCCTCTGGCGGACGGCTTCGAGGTCTTCTAGGTTCGTATAGACCTCGAGCATGCTGCCGTCTTGGTTAATGTCGACCGCGCCCGCGTCGATCGCCGTCAGCGTCGCCTCGTCGGCATCCTTATCGTCGAGGTTCACCGCGACGATACCGCGGGGCTCGAACAGCCAGGCCACCGACCCGTTTTCGCCGAGGTTCCCGCCGTTGCGGTTCAAGACGTTCCGTACTTCGGCGACGGTACGGTTGCGGTTGTCGGTCAGCGCTTCTACATAGATGGCGACGCCACCCGGCCCGTAGCCCTCGTAGGTCACCTCTTCGAGCTGCGTGTCACCTTCGCCGGCGCCGGTCGCACGGGCAATACCGCGCTGGATGTTCTCCTGGGGCATGTTGAGCGCGCGGGCGCGTTGGATCGCCAGGCGAAGGCGGAAGTTGGTTTCCGGGTCGCCGCCCCCTTCACGCGCCGCCACCATGATCTCGCGTGCCAGCTTGGTGAACATCTGGCCGCGCTTGGCGTCGTTTGCGCCCTTCTGTCGTTTGATCTGCGCCCATTTACTGTGACCGGACATAGCTGTTATCGCTCCGTCTTCGTTGCCTGCTTCGTTGCCTGCCCGACATACTCATCGACGAGTTCGATGCCAAATTATAATCTGGCTCCTGGATCGTAGGCGCCGGCACCGCCTCGCCGCCTCGCCGGCACCGCCGCAAGTGACCGGCCTTCCCGCTTCTTGGACACCAGACGTTCTCACTCGCTACGGTCTCCACGGGCGACAACTCTTCGTGCAATAACGAGCGTATCGGTAGCCCACGATACATTTACCATTTACGAGCATGACCAGCGTTGCTCTGAGAGACGTCACCAAGCGCTTCCAGGCGCGTGATCCGGGCCTGGCCGAGGAAGTCGCGCGCTGGCCTGGGGCCGCGCGTGATCCGGAGGGCATCGTGCATGCGCTCGATGGGGTGACGCTCGATGTCGCCGACGGCGAGTGCATCGCCGTACTCGGGCCGTCGGGGTGCGGCAAGACGACGCTGCTGCGCGTCATCGCCGGCCTCGAGGCGCCCGACAGCGGCACGGTCTGGTTCGACGGGCAGGACATCACCCACGTCGGTGCGCAGGATCGGGGTATCGGCATGGTGTTCCAGAACTACGCGCTCTATCCCAACATGCATTCGCGGGGCAACCTGAGCTTCTTCTTCAAAATGCACCGGCGCGAGCAGGAATCGCCGGAGCGCGTCGACGCGGTGTGCCAGATCATGGGGCCGGGCTTTCGCGAGCTCCTGAACCGCAGGCCGAAGGAACTCTCCGGCGGCCAGCAGCAGCGCGTCGCCATTGGACGGTGCATCATCCGCCAGCCGCGCGTCTTCCTGTTTGACGAGCCGCTGGCCAATCTCGACGCCAAGCTCCGCGCGCAGACGCGGGTGGAGATCAAGCGGCTGATCCGGCGCTTCGGCGTCACCAGCGTCTACGTCACCCATGATCAGCAGGAGGCTATCGCCCTCGGCGACCGCCTGGTGGTGATGCGCCACGGGCGCATCGAGCAGTGCGGCCCCTATCGCGAGCTCTACGCTCGCCCGGCGAGCGCCTTCGTCGCCGGCTTCCTCGGCAGCCCATCGATGAACCTGCTGGATGGCACCGTCGAGCCCGCGGGCGTGCGCCTGCCGTCGGTCTCCCACGTGCTGCCGCTACCCGCGGATATCGCGGCGCACCTCGCGCCCGGAGAGCACGTGACGGTGGGCATCCGCCCGGAGGCGCTCCAATTGGAAGCAGATGAGGCTAGCGGCCCGGACGACGGTTGGGAAGGCGAGATCGTCATCGATGCCCAGGTGATCGTGAGCGAGCCGCTGATCGCCGAACGACAGCAACTCGTCCGGTGCGCTCTGGTGTCGGCGGCGACGGCAACGCCGGCTATCGGACTGGAGATCACCGCGAAGCTGAGCACCACCGAGCGCTTCGCGGCTGGGCAACCCTTGCGTTTGACCGTCGATCCGGCAGACCTGCACGTCTTTACGGCTAACGGGCTGAGAATCGCCGGAGTCCGCGAGACTACCGTAGGTTAACTGGTTCGTGCGCGGATGTGCTGCGCGGGCGATTGGCCCTGCTGGATAGTTTCCAGGTCATCGGCAAACGACGGATCGCGCGGGAGGTGGCGCACGCGTTCGGCAAAGGCACGCCAACTACCACTCGGGACCGGTCGAACAGGCTCGATAGTAGCGACGGTTTCACCGTTGTGATCTACGAGGAACGTTTCACCGCGGTAGCGCACGCGGCTGAGTATTTCAGACAGCTTGCGATTGAGCTCGGCGGCAGTGATTCGCGTCGCCATCTTCTCTCACAGTAACAGAAACAGAACTGCAGAGACCTATTTGCGACGACGATCTCGCCGCGGCCGGCGCGGCGCCGGCCGCGGCGGCCGTTCCTGCCGCTTGCGCCACGCCTGTACGGCCGCGATCACAATGCCCACGGCACACCGGCGGCCAAGCCAAGCAGCCCATAGTGTTCCATCGGACAGCCTTTCGCCTAAGGATCACAGGTCAGATCTATTCTGAGGCAATACGCACCGCGCTATTCGTGGCTCTTCGTGCGCACGTTCCGGTTCCGGCTATCATCTGCGTGTGCTACTAAACCAGGTCCAAAGTCGAAAGTCCAACGTCCAAAGAGTGTCGCATCTGGCGGACGACCTGGGACTTTGGACCTGGGACTTTGGACTGAGTGTAGGAGCCGGTAGAGCACCGAGGCGCGTTTGAGACTGGACTGACGCTGTGGAACCCAATTGGCAGCAATACATCGGCAGCATTTTCATCAGCTTCATGTTGTCGTTCATGCTGATGAAGGCGTGGCTCCCCTTCGCGCCCAAGCGGGAGGGCAAGGTGCTCCTCGAAGTGTCGTTCGGGCCCATCCAGCGCCTGCTCATCCACCGGACACAGGCTATCCTCGTGCTGCTCTACATCGTACTGGGCAGCCTGCCGCTCACCGGGAACCAGTGGTTCCTCCCCGGCACGCAGCCCGCGGCGCTCGCCGGGCTCGTCGTGGTCCTGATGCTGCCGCTGCGGTACGTGTTCACCGACAGCGGCGTCGCCCTCAACCGCGGTGTACCCAGCCTCTACAAGACCTTCCGCCGTTTCACCGTCCGCCCCGGTAAGGGCTGGGTGGCTTCCAACACCACCATCGTCCTCCACGGCCGCAAGCTCCAACGCGGCACGGCACCGTCGCTGACGCTCTTTATTCCTACAAGTGCGGTGGATGAGGTGACGCGCCTCTTGAAGAGGCAGTTGCGCTGAGAGGCTACAGCTCTACCACCTGGCCGTCGTACGCCAGCGCCATGCTCGGGGGGAGTTGGGCGTTAGTTTCGGCGTGCTCCAGGGAGTGGGAGATGTGGGTGAAGAGGGTGCGGCGGGGGTGGAGTTGGCGGGCGACCTCGATTGCTTGTTCGAGCGAGAAGTGCGTTGGGTGCCGGTGCTTGCCCAGCGCATCGAGGATGAGGAGATCGAGGCCGGCGAGCTGCGCCATCGTCTCGGGTGCAATGTAGTTACAGTCGGTGACGTAGGCGAACTCGGGACCGCCGTCGCGGTCGCGGAAGCGAAACGCGGTCACGGGCATCCCGCCGTGGCGCACCTCCAACGGCGTCACGTGCAGGCCGGCTACTTCAAACGGGCCCTCGATCGGATTGAGCGTCACCTTCGGCTTCCCGCCGCCCTCTTGCGTCTCCTCGAAGACGTAGATAAAACGGTCCCGGATGGTCTCCAGTGTCTCGGCGGTGCCGTAGATCGGCATCGGCTGCTTTGTGCGCCAGTTGAAGATGCGCACGTCGTCGAGGCCGAAGATGTGGTCGGCATGCGAATGCGTAAACAGTACCGCGTCGAGCTCCGCCAGGCCGGCCGCGAGCGCCTGGAGGCGGAACTCGGGCGTCGTGTCGACTACCACGCGGCCCTCGAAGGACTCGACCAGGATCGACGACCGCGTGCGGCTATTCCGAGTATCCGGCGACGTACACACCGGGCAGGCGCAGCCGATCACGGGAATACCGTGGCTGGTGCCCGTACCAAGCAGACGCACCCACATAGAGGGAGTTTACGGGTTCACCGCAGAGACGCAGAGACGCGGAGAGCTTGGAGTTTTGGCCACAGAAACCACAGAGATAGAGAAGAGACAGAGAATCGGAATCAGAGGTATTCCCGCTCTGTGGCCTCTGCGGCTATTCGTGTCTGCGCCCTCTCTGCGTCTCTGCGTCTCTGCGGTGAAACGTCTCCTCAGACCGCGACGGCGCGGAGGATGGGCGGGAGGCCGGACGCGAGTTGGCGCCATGAGGCGCCGGCGTCGTCGGTGACGTAGACTTCGCCGGAGAAGAGGGGGAGATAGAACCGGCCCGGAACGGCGGGATCGGCCGCCATGGAGGGGGTTGGAGCGATCGCGTGGGGCAATCCCTGCATCGCCTCGTGCCACGTCTTGCCACCGTTCTCGGTGCGGAAGACCGCGCCGCCGGTGCGCTCGGCCGGGATGCCGAAGAACCCGCTCGCGCCGTGCGTCGCGACGACGACCGCCACGTCCGGCTCGTCCGGATGGACGACAATCGGGCGGCAGTAGAGCGGCTCGAGCCCGTCGATGCGCTGCTGCCAGTGCGCCCCGGCGTCTTCGGAGCAGTAGACCCCCTGCGGCGTCGCGGCGTAGATCACGTCCGGCTTGGCGCGGCAGATGGCCAGCCCGTGAATGTCGGGGTGGACCGCGCTGCCCCGCTGCTCGCCGATCACGCGCCACGTTGCGCCGCCGTCGTCCGAACGGACGATGCCGCCAACCTCGATCCCGGCGTAGAGCACGTTGCTCCGGGCAGGATCGGGGACGATTACCATCACGTGCGGCGTGTGCGGCGGCAGCGGATAGCTCCAGCGATCGTACCCGGGCAGCCCGCGCAGCGAGCCGCTCTCTTGCCACGACTCGCCGCCATCGCGGCTGAAGAACAGCGCCGCCGGATCGACGCCGGCGACGAACGTGGCCGGTGCACCGTCACCAGCTTGACCGCCCAGCGGCACCGCCGCGAGCGCCGTCACCTGCTGCCCGGCGAGCGCGCCGCCGGCCGGCTGCCACGTCTGCCCGGCATCAGTCGAGCGCATCGCGCCCTTGTGTCCCTTCGGCCGCAGCGGCCCGCGCATCGGCAGGCCGTAGTCCGGTGTGATGGCGGCAACAATCGCGTTGCCAGACACGGCCAACGCTTCGGTGCTCGTGCCATCTGGCCCGAGATGCGCAACTGCGCCATCCTCTGGGTTGACGCGAAAGACGCTGCCTACTGTGCTGACGTACAACATAACAACATAGCTGCCAACTACTGCGAGTGTACGGCGGGCGGCAAGCTGCCGACGACCGACTACTGCTTCATCCGCGGATCGAGCGCATCGCGCAGGCCGTCGCCCAGGAACGTAAAGGCGAGCAGGACGAGGCCGACGCAGGTAGCCGGGGCGACGATGAGCACGGGGTTGCTGTAGATCGAGGCGAAGCCGTCCTGGATCATGTTGCCCCAGCTCGCCGTCGGCGGGCGGATGCCCAGGCCGATGAACGACAGGCCGGCTTCGGCGAAGATCGCGCCGGGAATGCCAAACGCAATCGAGACGAGCAGCGGCGCCAGGATGTTCGGCAGGATGTGCCTCACCATGATTCGGAAATTGCTCGCGCCGATCGTGCGTGCCGCCTCGATGTACTCCTTCTGCTTGATCGAAAGCACCTGTCCGCGGACGAGGCGCGCCGCGCCTTCCCAGCCGACGATGGCCAGTGCGGTGAACATCAGCAGCAAACCGCCCATCTGCCGGCCCAGCCACGTGTCCCGAAAGGCCGCGCTCATGATGATGATCAGCAGCAGTCCGGGGAACGCGTAGAAGATGTCGACCACGCGCATGAGCAGGTTGTCCGTCCGGCCACCGCGGTAGCCCGCGATCAGGCCGACGAGCCCGCCGACGAGTAGGTGGATCGAGACTGGCACGAGGCCGACAACCATCGAGATGCGCGCGCCCCAGATCAGCCGGCTGAGCTCGTCGCGCCCGACGCCGTCGGTGCCGAGGATGTAGCGCCAGTCGCCACTCGTCCACGCCGGCGGCCGGTACACCGCCGAGTGATTCTGCGAATTGAAGTGATACGGCGCGAGCGCGGGCGCCAGCAGCGCGACGAGCCAGAAGAAGACGACGATGACCATACCGACGACCGCCATTTTGTTCCGCGTCAGCCGGTACCACGCGTCCGTCCACAGGCTGCGCGGCTTCGCCGAACGCAGGCTCACCAGCGGCTCCGCCGGCGCGACGGCCGTCGCGCGTTTGATAGATCCGGCTGTCGCGGTGGTCTGCTGTGCCATGGTAGTGCCCTTTAGCTTTCAGCGGTCAGCTTTCAGCGGTCAGCGGTCAGTGATCAGCTTTCGGCTTTCAGCGGTCAGTGATCAGCTTGTGGTCTTAGGAATCGCTGAGAGCTGAGAGCTGAGAGCTGACCGCTGACCGCTACGAATACGAGATGCGCGGATCGAGCCAGGCGTAGATGAGATCGACCGTAAGATTGGCCAGCGCGATCATGAACGTATAGAGCAACGTCGTGCCCAGGATCACCGAGTAGTCGCGCGCCGCGATGGCCTGGACGTAGAGCCGGCCCATGCCTGGGAAGCTAAACATGTGCTCGATGAAGAAGCTGCCGGTGATCAACCCGGCGAGAGCCGGGCCGAGCACCGTCGCTACCGGGATCATGGCGTTACGCAGCGCGTGGCGAACCATTACCAGGCGGTCGCGCAATCCCTTGGCGCGCGCGGTGCGGATGTAGTCCTGGCGCAGCACTTCGAGCATCGTCGCGCGGGTCAACCGGGCAGTGAACGCTGCCAGCCCAACGCCGAGCGCGAACGTGGGCAAGAGCCACGGCTGAATCGTGTTCCAGTTTTTCGCCGCGATCGGCAGCCAGTGGAGCCACAGGCCGAACACGATCATCAGGAAGATGGCGAGCACGAAGCCGGGCGTGGCGACGAAAATCGTTGCGCCGAAGAGCGAGAGATAGTCCGCCCAGGTGTTGTGGCGCAGCGCCGAGACGATGCCGAGCGGAATACCGGTGAGCGCGCCGAACAGAAAACCAAACACTCCCAACTGTGCCGTGCGGCCGAAGCGGCTCTCCCACCACGGGCGGCCTTTGGGTGTCTCAAACAGAATCTCGGTGACGCCGCGCCCCTTGTACTGGTACGAGGGGCCGAGATCGCCTTGGAGTATGCCCGCGCACCGGCGCGGACCGGCGATACCGAGGAAGCAGGGCTTCCCCTCGCCTTCCTTTGTGTTCGGCCAGAGCCCCATGTAGATCAGGTACTGTTTCCAGTTCGGCTCGTCGAGGTGGTAGCGGCGGTTGAGGACCTCGACGATCTCCTTCGGCAGTTCCCGGCCGCCGGCGGTGGTGTCGAAAGGGCCGCCCGGCGTCAGCTTCATCATCACGAACGTGATGATGGAAATCAGCAAAACCACCGGCACGATCCACAATAGACGGCGAATGAGGTAGCGGTACATGGCAGTCAGCGGTCAGCTTTCAGTGGTCAGCTCTCAGGTGAGAAGCGCGCCTGCATCGCAATGTGTGGGCCGGCGACGGGTCGAATGCCCCAGCTTCGTGAAGGAGCCGCCGCCCAGGAAGGCGGCGGCTCCTCGCTGCATGCGTCACTATGCGTACATGGTATCAGGTGGCACGCCGAACACTTGCCACCTGGTGGGTGCACACAACAGATCCAGACACGCCGTAGGGGCCGACCTGCGTGTCGGCCCGGTCGCTCTGGGCCGACACACAGGTCGGCCCCTACGGCAGCCGGAACTTCTGTACGCGCCCCCCACCTGGTCGCGGCGCCTAGTCGGCCAGCGTCATGTTGTAGAGGTTGTGCTCGCCGAAGAAGTACTCGAGCGGGTCGGGCCGGAAGTTCTTGATGCGCGGCTTGACCAACGCCCAGGCTACATTGTAGTAGTGGAACGCCACCGGCGCCTCGTTGAGCAGAATCTGCGCGGCTTGCCGGTAGAGTTCCTTCCGCCGGTCGAGATCTTGCTCGATGTCGGCCTGCTCGGTGAGTTGGTCAAACTCGGCGCTCTTCCAGCCGGTGTGGCTGACCGTCGACTTCGAGTGGAAGACCGTCGAGTACCAGTTCTGCGGATCGGGGTAGTCCTGGCACCAGCCGAGCCGGAACATCTGCGGCGTCGTCTCCTGCTTTTTGAGCATGGCGGTGTACGCGGTTGACTCGACTGGATCGAGCAGGATATCTACGCCGAGGTGCTTCTTGTAGTCGCTGGCAATTGCCTCGGAGCGGAGCCGATTGAGCGCGGTCGAGCTGAAGCTCATCTTGATCTGAGGCAGGCCCCTTCCGCCTGGGAAGCCGGCTTCCGCCAGCAGGCGCTGCGCAACGGTGGGGTTGAACGTCTGCTCTTCGAGCTCGAACTCGTAGTAGCCGGGGAAGCCCGGCGGGACGAACTGGCGTGCCGGGATACCCTGCCCGCCAAGGATGTTCCGTACAAACCCCGTGCGGTCGAGCGCATAGGAGAAGGCGGCACGGACCTTCTGGTTATCGAACGGCGGCCGCTGCGTGTTCATGCCAATGTAGAAGTCGCAGCTCCCGGGATACTGATGGAACTGCGACCGCAGCACCGGATCGCCGTCGACGCGCGGCTTGTTCGGCGAGCTCACGCCGGCCACGTCCAACTCGTCGTTCAAGTACGCGGCGAACTGGACGGCATCCTCGACGATCATGGCGAACTCGATGTCCTTGATCGGCGCCGGTGCCGGCAGGAAGTTGGGGTTGGCCTGCATGTGCATCCGGTTCTGGTGCTCCCACTCGGTAAGGATGTAGGGCCCATTACCGATGTAGGTCGCCGGCTCCGTCCATTTGCTCTCGTGTTCGTTCCCGCCGTTGCCCGCCGAGATCAGATCCTGGCGCGCCGGCAAGCCACACCAGGTAGCAAGCACGCTCATGAACCACGGCGCTGCGCTCTTGAGCCGGAACTGGATCGTCGAGCCGTCGAGCGCCGTGACGCCAACTGCATCGCGCAGCGCTTGGAGCTGCGCGGCCGAGAGGCTTTTCGTGTTGGCGGTGTTGTACTCCTCGGCCCCGACGATGTTGTAGCCGGTAAACGCGTAGTCGCCGGCCACCAGTGGGTCCAGGTGCCGCTTCCAGCCGTACTCGAAGTGGTGCGCCGTGACCGGCACGCCATCCGAGAACGTGATGTCCGGCTTGAGGGTGAACGTGAGCGTCGTGCCGTCATCCTCGACTACCGGTAGATCGGCCGCCTGGTCGGGGATCAGGTTCTGGTCCTTGTCGAACGTCAGCAGGTTGCGGAAGACCCGCATGATAATGCCGATCTCGCCGACAAACGACGCCTTCTGTGGGTCGACTGTCTGTGGCTCGGACCCTTGATTGAGCCGGAGCACCCCAGACTGCGTCTGCGCCGCCGGTGCCGCCAGCGCCGCCGCCGGTCCACCCAGCGAGAGCAGGCTGGCTGCAGCCGCGCTCGTGCCTGCCCGCACGAGTAAGCCACGGCGCGTCACCTCACCTCCCTCTTGGTCGTCTAGTTCGTGTAGTTCCGCTACCACCGCGTGACTCCTTTTGTGTACCGGCTGCGCTGCCGGCCTCCTCTAAGAAGGTATTGCGCCGCTCACCTAACTCTCGGGAGTGCCAGGAGAACGACGAGCAAGCCAGTGTAAATACAAGAAGAAGAATCTGTCAAATGCGCGCGGCGAGCATAGCCCATTCGTAGTGTTTGGATGGCCGTCAGCCGTCGGCCATGCGCCACCGGCGCAGCCGCTCCGCGATCTCGCGCTCGTAGCCTTGGTCGCCCGGCTCGTAGAAGCGCTCGTTCACGCCTTCTGGCAGGTAGCGTTGGGTGACGTACGCACCCTCGTGGTCGTGCGCGTACCGATAGTCGCGGCCGTAGCCGAGCCCCTTCGCCCCAGAAAACGAGGCGTTGCGGAGGTGCAGCGGCACTTCGGTGTTGGCGCCGGCCTCGATCGCCGCCTGCGCCCGCCAGAGTGCGACGGCCGATCGATTGCTCTTGGGCGCGGTGGCCAGGTACGTCGCCGCCTGCGCCAGGTTCAGCCCGGCCTCGGGCAGCCCGATGCGCTCGACGGCTTGGGCCGCAGCGGTGGCAACCAGCAGCGCCTGCGGATCGGCGTTGCCGACGTCCTCAGAGGCGAGGATGACCATGCGGCGCGCGACGAACCGTGGATCTTCGCCCGCGGCGAGCATCTTGGCGAGGTAGAACACCGCGGCGTCCGGATCGGAGCCGCGCAGACTCTTGATGAATGCCGAGATCGTCTGGTAATGGTCGTCGCCCGCCCGGTCGTACCGCACCTGCCGCCGCTGCACCGCCTCCCGCACCATGCCGGAGGTGATGGTCTTCGACCCCTCTCCTGCCGCCGCCTCCAGCGCGTTGAGCGCGATGCGGGCGTCGCCGCCGCTGATGGCGACGAGCTCGTCGACCGCTTCCGGATCGACCGACAGACCGCGCCCGCCGAGGCCGCGCTCGTCTTCGACCGCGTGCCGGATCAGATGGCGCAGCGATTCGTCGTCGAGCGGCTCGAAGCGGAAGATGCGCACGCGCGAGCGGAGCGGCGCGATCACGTCGAAGTACGGATTCTCGGTCGTCGCGCCGATCAGCGTGATCGTGCCGTCCTCGACGTACGGCAGCAGCGCGTCCTGCTGCGCCTTTGACCATCGATGCACCTCGTCGACAAGCAGCACTGTCCGCTCTCCGGCGCGCCGGCAGCGCTTGGCCTCGTCGATCACCCGGCGTAGGTCGGCCACGCCGTCGGTCACGGCGCTCAGCGACGCGAAGTGCGCCCGCGTCAGCCGGGCGGCGAGCAGCGCAAAGGTCGTCTTTCCCGTGCCCGGCGGTCCCCACAGGATGATCGAGCCCAGGCGATCCTGTTCGACTGCCCGCCGCAGCGGTTTGCCGGGTCCCAGCAAGTGTTGTTGTCCGACAAACTCGTCGAGGTGCTGCGGCCGCATTCGGACGGCGAGCGGGGCGTCGGCGAGGACACGGTGTTCTATTGCGGCCGCCTCCGGTGCCGTGAGGAACGATCGCTGAACTGGTGGCTGAGAGGTGCGCGGCGTTGGCTTCATGCGTTCTCGAGCGATTGTCTCATGTCTGCGATCGTGGTGCTGCGGCAGGACAGAATCTTGCTGGTCGTGCACAATGAACGCGTGAGGGACGACGACGATGCTCGAATGCGAGGCGTGCCGCGCCAAGGTGCCTGAGCAGGTAGACCGCTGTCCCGCCTGCGGTGGGAGAGTACTGGCGCCGCCGCACCTGCTGCAACGCCGATGGGTGCTGCTGTTGGTCTACGGCGCCGGATTCAGCCTGATGGGCGCGTGCACCGGGACCCGCGTGGGCGTCTTCTTCATCGCGTTCTTCGATCGCGCGCTCGAGTTCTTCGGGTTGAGCCCGCGCCGCCTCGGCGCGGCCGAACAGCGTGACAAGCTGTACGACCACATCCGTGACGGCGAGCGCTCGCTGCTGCGGTATCCGGGCGCGTCGAGACTCCACGAGCGCATCGGCGATAACCGCGCCGGCAGTGCACCCTCGCTCGACGTCTGCTGGCAGGCCGATGCCTCAATTGAGGACGTGCTCGAATTCTACCGCAGCGCGCTGCTCGCTGCCGGCTGGTTCATCCGGCGCGACGCCACGCGCGTGCAGCAGATCGGCGCCGAATGGGGCCAGGTCCGGCTGCTCGTCCATCGCCCCGCGGATCGTGCCATCTCCGGCCTCGAATGCCCGGCCGGCACGACCTACATCACGTCGTTCACGGCGATGGGATCGCGGCGCTGAGGTCAATCTGCCGCTACCAGGCCGGGCAGGATGCCGGCGACTTTGCCGCCGTCGATGGGGATGGCGGCGCCGGTGATGTTGCGCGCGGCGTCGGAGGCGAGGAAGGCGACGAGCTCGGCGACCTCTTCGGCCGGGGCGATGCGCTTGAGGGCGGTTTGGCTCGCGGCCAGGCGGTCGAACTGCGCCGCGTCGCCCATTGCCCGCCGGCCCTCGACCATCATCTCCGATTCGACGGGTCCCGGGCAGATCGCATTCACCCGCACGTTCTGCGGGCCGTGGCGCAGCGCCATCGATTTGGTGAGGCCGATGATGCCGTGCTTGCTCGCGCAGTACACCGGATCGTTGGGCCGGCCGATCAGGCCCGCATTGGACGAATTGTTGATGATCGTTCGTCCTTCGTCCTTCGTCGCGCGCCGGAGACACTACCCCAGCGCACCCCGTTACAGCGCCAGGTTGACGAAGAGGCCGCTGAAGAGGAAGTGGTGGGCGATGGAGGCGGCGGCCAGCCAGCGGCCGTACTCGCGGCCGATGGGGACCGGGAGCGTCACGAAGGCAATCGACGGGTCGTTGAGCACCGTGTTGGCGACGCCGAGCGTCCGCGACGCCAGCCCGTTGGCGTAGCCGATCGTGCGCTCGACCTCGTAGGGGCGCTCCTGCACCGCTTTGCGCAGCTTGGTCTCGTCGACCGACAGCGCCCCGGAGGCAGCATCGGCGATGACGCCGATGCTCTCCAGCGACGACTTGAGCTCGGCGACCATGACGTCGAGCCGCCGGATCAAGCCCGCGGTCAGGATGTCGGGCTTGTCGGAGACGTACTCTCGTAGATCATTCACGGCGGCGACGAGACTGCGCGTGGCGTGCACCATCTGATCGGCGTCGAAGGCGACGCCGACGTCGACGGTCGCCGTCGACTCCGTGACCGAAAGCAGCGTGAGCTGCACCCGCCCGAGGCTGCTCGACGCGCCGTCGTACGGCAGGTCGATGTTGAACTGGTTCGACTGCTCGGTGCGCTCGATGCCGTTGATGCGGAGCGCTGCATCCTGCGCCGCGGTCGTCGCGGCGCCGATTCCCGTTACCGACGTGATGTTACCGGCGGCGAGATCTGCAATCGTAAAGGCCGCGTCTGTGCCGGTCGAGTTCGCGGTGACGACGAGCTTGCTGACGTCGCCGGTGGTTGTGACCGAGGCCGTCACGCCGGCGTTGGCGTCGTTGATCGCGGTGGCGACTTTGCTGAGGGCACTGCTATTCGTGTCGCCGGCGATCGTCACCACCGCGGTGTCGTAGGTCGTTCCCGTCGAGGTGATCGTAATGCGGACTTGACTGCCATTGGAGATCGTCGTCGCCGCGCTGGACAGGAGCTGGGTACCGGTGTGCAAGTCTGCCGTGGCGAGCTGCGTCACGTCGATGGCGTACCGGGCGAGCCGGGCGTCGTTCTTAGCCTTGGCCGCGACGGCGGTGTGACCCGACGGCGGCGTATCGCTGGGCGAGATGCTCACGACGGTGACGCGGCGCCGGCTGAACACACCCTCGCCGGTGCCGGCGCCGAGCAGGCCGGTCTTGCCGCCGATGAGTCTGCCGTGGGTGTCCTCGCCGATCGTGCCGGCGAGGTTACTGATCAACGGTCCGGCCGCTTCCCGCAAGGTGCGCGCGCGGCTGTACAGTCCGGGGATGGTGATCGTCAGCCCGGCCGCGAACTGCGCCTCATACTGCGAGACCGGAACGGTAACGTGGTCGCCCAAGCCGAACTGGCCGCCGGAGGCACGGTTGCCGGCGAGCAGACGGCCGAGAAACGACCCACCTTGGCCGAGCGGCGAGGCGCCGGGTGAAAAGGGATTGGACGCACCGAACTGCGGATTACCGATCAGCGCCGCCGATGACCCAAACAAGCTCGCACCGCCTAACGCCATGACACCGTTCTCCCCTAACCGGCCCTTACCGGCGCGGCACCGCAAGCACCGCCGCGTCGTGGCTCCATTATAGGGCGCGCCGGCGCTCGCCTGTCGCCGTCAGGACGATGGGCGGCTGCAGGGGCGACGCATGACGCATTCGCCGAACGGCTGGTGCCCAACCCACCGTCCTCACAGCGAATGCTTCGCCCCTCCCGCAGAAAGAGGTGATGGTGGTCTCACTCGCGCTCGCCGGTGTTCGTCGTCTCCAGCGGCTGGCCCTCGAGCGCGTGCTGCGCCATCCGCTTCACGGGACGAAAGAGCGACATGTCCGGCAGGTCGGCGATGTGTTGCAGCGCACGGCGCAGGCGCTCGATCTCGTCCACCAACCGTACGATGATCTCCCCCGCGGGGCCGGGCTCGGCCGCCGCCCGGATGGCCGCCAGTTCCTCCGGAGTGATGCTCTTTTCCGCCGCCGGCACCGTGTGGGCCGGCGGCGCGCCGCTCAGGCTTCGAGTGTCCAAGGCACTGCCTTTACTGAATCGAACTCGCGAACGATGAGATCGCAACAGACCAGGCCCGAGCGCACCTGCTCGCGCTCGACTAGCGCGCGGGCGCGCTCCGCCGAAAGCGATGCCAGCGCGCGCAGGCGCCAGGGAGCGCCGGGCTGCTGGCGGATAAATGCCGCCCAGACTCGCATCGTCTAACTATCTCCTCACCCCATCTGATTCGCAAGAGTCAGGCCACGCCTATGGCGCCGTGAGGATGAACGGCCAGGAACGCATGCAGGTTACGCTGAGACTGCACGGTGGCGACTTCGCCGCTACAGGGCGTTGGGGACCGCTTTCAGGCCGTCCGCTGCCACACCACCGGGAAGGCGTCACCCGCAATCACGTCGCCGTTGCCGACGGTAATGTAGGGCGACATGACGTGCCTGCCGGCGGCGACGTAGCGCGTGTGGCCGGGCATGTAGTGGACGGCGATGGCGCGACGGTGGGCGGGGGTCGGGTTGGGGGCGCTGCCGTGCCAGGTCATCGCGTGATGGAAGCTGATCCCCCCGCGCGGCACTTCTACAAGTGACACTCGCACCCTGGCGTCGGGCGGCAGTTGCGCCGGGTCGTAGCGCGGCGAAAAGTCGTCGTTCGTGCCCAATCCCTGGTGCGCTCCCCATCGGTGCGAACCCGGCACGAACCGGAGGCAGCCGTTGGCCACCGTCACGTCGTCGAGCGCGACCCACGCGGTGCACTGGTCGGGCGGCGTGAGCACCGGCCAGGCCGGAAAGTCTTGATGCCAGCGCGTGGCCGTGCCGACGGTCGGCGGCTTGTACTGGATCTGGTCGTGCCAGACGCGCAAGGTATCGGTTGGGCACAACTGCGCGACCAGCTCCACCAGGTCGGGGCGGCTCACGTGCTCGGCAAACGCGGCATGCGCCTGCCAGATGTTGACAATCTGGATGACCACCGCATCGCTGTGGAGGTCGCCTCCCGCCAAGTTGCGCAGCAGCACGGGACGGCCCGGACTCTCGCCTCGGATGACCTCGTCCAGCGCCTGCCGCAGGCGCTCCACTTCGGCGCCGGTGAGCAGCGGCTCGGTCATGGCGACGAACCCTTGGTCGTGATAGGCGCGAACCTGTTCTGGCGTCAACATACGTGTGTTCCTATACGTTTGATCGACGATTACGTCTGCACTTCATGGTATCCGCCGCGCAGGGCGGTGGGCCAGGACTGAACGGGACCAGGCAATTGTTCCGGGCACGGAGGACGTGTCGTAGGGGCGTATGGCATACGCCCGCCCGCGACCCCTGGGCGTATGCCATACGCCCCTACAGATCCTCCCCGCATCCGGAATTACTGCGCGCACCCGGGCTGAACAAGCGTGGCACACCGGTGGTGAGCTCAAGCGCAGGCGGTCTCCTGCGCCGGCGCACCGAACAGCGCACCGCGGATCGCGGCTGCGACGGCGGCGCTCGCCGCGTTCGATGAGGCATCCAGCGGCGCGCATACCGTGGCGCCGGATGCCTGGAGCGGCGCCACGGCGCTCGCCTCGCCGACGAACAGCACCGGTGTGTTTGCCGCCGCGGCCTTTGCCGTCGACGTCATGCGTGTGCCGTGTGCCGGCGAGTCGACGGCGCAGACCAAGAGCCGCCGGGCGCCGGCCTCGACGAGCAGGTCCGGCACCAACACGCCGGCGGCCCACGCCTGCGGGTCGGGGAAGCGGCGTATCGTCCAGCGCACGTCTCCGCCGGCCGCGTCGTCTGTGCGGCCGGCACGTCCCCGGCGTTTGCCCGGCTCGGCGGCGCCGGCGCCGCGAGCGGCGCGCAGGCCGGCCGCGGCGCCGGCGAGTAGGTCGTGCCACGGCGAGATCTCGTCCCAGCCGGCAGATGCGCTCGAGGGGCCGCCGAGCAGGTCGAGGACCTCTGACGTCAACCGCAGCCGCGCCCGGTGGTCGCGTAGGGCCACTTTCGCCGATCCATCCTGCGCCAGCGACCGGAAACGCTCGAGGATCCGTACCGCGGTGCGCGCTACACGGCGGCCGTGGCGTGCCCAGACGCCCATCGCATCCTGCCGGCCGTGCAGCGTCACCCGGCGAGCGTTGCCCGCGGCACCCGACTCGCCTACGTTGACGTCGACGCCGTGCGCCGCACACAGACGCCGGATGGCGGACACCTGTTCCGGTGCCCTCGCTGCCAAAACAAGGTCAATCTGCTCGGCGTGGCGGAGCAGCGCCGCGAGCACGCCGAAGTTGTACTGCGCCACGACGTCTTCCGGCGGCGGCGTGTCGCCGATCTTGACGAGTACGGCGTGCTCTTCGTCGTCGAGCCGCAGCAGCCGTTCGAGCTCACCCGCGCGCAGGGAGAACACCCGCTCGATCTCGGCGTACGCCGGGTCACGGTCCTCGCCGCGCAGAAAGCCGTCGCCGTCGTCGTTGACGCGGTCGAACAGCGACAGGCGGAGCGCCACCGGCGAATCCAAGCCGGCGCGTTGGAGCTTACGCAGCGCCGTCTGGGTCGCGATCTCGTCGATCTTGGGCGCGCGGAACCGGTAGCTGCGGGCGAGGCACGTCACCACGCAGCGCGCCAGCTTATGGTCGCCGAAGAATTGGACGAGCACTTCGGGGTCAAACTCGCGCCGCTCGTGTCCTCGCATCGACTCGAAGTACTGCACCGCGATGGCGATCTTGGGCACGATCGAGCGGTCGCGCAGCAGGCGTGGATAGAGCAGCGGCTCGTCATCGTTGCCGGTGCGCCGGGTGGTGTAGCGGACGTCTTTGAGGGGGAAAGTCATTGCCCTATGCCGCCTTCGGCCGCCGCGCGCGGGCGGTGCGCGCTTCCGTCGTGCCGCGGCTGATGACTTCGTAGAGCCACGCGCCGCGCGGCTTTGGCCGGAGCACTCGCCCCAATCGCTGGATGTACTCGCGGCTGGCCGAGCTGCCGCTGACGACGATCGCAACGTTGGCGTCGGGCACGTCGACGCCCTCGTTGAGCACGCGGCCGGTCACGAGCTTGCTGTAGCGCCCGGCGCGGAAACGCTCCAAGATCGCGCGGCGCTCGTGGGGATGGGTGCGGTAGGTAATCGCCGGCAGCGCCAGGCGTTGGCTCAGCACGCGGACCATCGCGTTGTACTCGGAAAAGACGATGACGTTCTCGGCGTGGTGCTTGTGCAGCAACTCTTCGACGCGCGCGAGCTTCCCTTCGGCGTTGAGGGCGATCATCCGCGCCTGGTGGTGCGCCTGGAGCGCGCGTCGGGCGGCCGGGTCGGTCGCGCTGCGCCGGATCAGCTCTTCGAAGAGCTGGCCGTGCATGAGCTGGCTGCGCCGCGTGGCGATGTACCACTTGTACTCGGCCATCAGCGAGTCGTAGCGGTAGCGCTCGCTCGGCGAGAGATCGACGAAGATGCGCTTCTCCTGGTAGCTGGCGATGTGTCCCGTGCGCGCCAGCTCGGCCGGCATGCGCCGGTAGACCTCTGGGCCGACGAGCGAGTGAAGGTCGACGTGCGCGCCGTCCTGGCGCTCCGGCGTGGCGCTCAGGCCCAGACGCCACGGCGCCGCGGCGCGCGCGGCGATCGCGCGGTACGTCGGCGCCGGCAGGTGGTGGACCTCGTCGACGATGAGCAGGCCGTAGTCGGACAGGTTGCGCCGGGGCATCGCCGCCGAGTCGTAGGTCATCACGGTGATGGCTTTGGCGCTGCGCTCGCCGCCGCCGACGACGCCAATCTCGGCGGCCGGCACGCCGGCGCGCTCGATCAGGCCGTCGCGCCACTGGCGCAAGAGGTCGATCGTCGGCACGACGACGAGGGTACGCACCGGCACCTGCTCGAGCGCCATGAAGGCGACGACGGTCTTGCCGGCGCCGGTCGGCAGCACCACCACGCCGCGGCCGGCGTTGTCCAGCCAGTTGCGCAGCGCCTCGCGCTGGTACGTGCGCGGCTGCAGCGAGATGCGTGGTGAGAACGGCAGCGCGAAACGCTCGAGTTGCTCGTCGTCCAACCCGCTATCGGTCGACAGCGGATCGAGCAGCGCTTCCGGATCGAAATCGTCGGCCTCTGATAGCGGGTCAAGGTGGGCGCACGATGGTTTCATAGCATTTCACCGCAGAGACGCAGAGTGGGGCGCAAAGAGACGCAGAGCGGATTGGCCAGCGAGGCAACGGCAAAGATCGACCGCGCCGGTCGAACGGAAATCGAACATACGTTCTATAGTATAGCGCACATTATGTCGCGTCTGTCGCGGGGAGGGGCCGGGGGGTGAGGTCAGCGCCCGAGCCAATGGCACAATTCAGAGCGTGACGGTAGAGCAGGGCCGGCCGCGGGACTGGGATGCGGCGACGTACGATCTGGTGGCCGATCCGATGGCGCGGTGGGGCGTCGACGTACTCGCCCGGCTCGAGCTGGCCGGAGATGAGCGCGTGCTCGACGCCGGCTGCGGCTCGGGACGTGTGACCGAGCAGTTGCTGGGCCGGCTACCGGAGGCGGCGCGGGCGCCGTTCGTCGAGGCGGTCGCCGCCCATCTCCCTCAGCCGGAGATCGACTACGTCCGGCTCAATATCGTCGCGAGGCGGGTAAACGATTAGACCGTAGCGGCCGCGATCGGCTGGCCGTTGGCGTCGTACTTCGGGTCCTTGATCGTCAATTCGGTGCCGGGAAGCATCTTGTCTGAGCCGGACTGCACCTCATCCTTGAGACGCCACTCGTTCGGCTTGTAGATTCGCTCCCACTGCGATTCGTCGCCGTAGAACTTCTTGGCCAGGCTACGGCAGGTATCGTCGGGACCCGTCCGGTACGTGATCGTCACGCCCGACTCCGCCTTCTTTCCGCCACCGAAGAGTTTGCTAAGAAAACCCATGCTATCCCCCTCTTTGAGGCAGTTTCCAGGTTAGACAATGCTCAGTATAGCATCGCCGCCCGGCCCGTGCACCGGAAGCGGCGAGCACGAATCGCACCGCAAAGCGGTTTACTCGTCCTTTGCCTCTGCCTCGAGTTTCTGGTTTTCTGGCACGGCGGTCTTCAACTCGCCGATCTTGCGCAGCGTGATCGACTGTGTTTGCAGCGGATCGGGCAGCGCGGTCTGCGCCAGCCGTGTCGCGGCGTGGCGCTCCATCCGTTCGAGCAAGTCCTGGACGACGTCGGGACGTGCGTCCGCCACGTTGTTCGTTTCTTCCGGATCGCCGATCATGTTGTAGAGTTCGAGCGGTGGCATGTTGTGGAAGTCGGGCTCGAGCGCCTGGATCAGCTTCCACTCGGGCGTGCGCCAGGCGCGCTTGCGCATCCACGTGCATTCGGTGAAGTAGAGCTCGTCGCGCGCGACGCGCCGCCGCGTCTCCCCGGTCCCGCCGGTGACCAGCGGCCACAGGCTCTGCCCCTCCATCCGCTCCGCCTCGGCAAGGCGACCGGCGCCGGTCGCCTCCAGGATGGTCGGCGCAATGTCCATCAGCGTGGCGAATCCCGAGAGTCGCCGGCCGGCGGGGATCGTGCCCGGCAGGCGCATCAGCAGCGGCACATGGACGTTGGTCTCGTACAGCCCGTGGTGGTCGAACCAGCAGCCGTGCTCGTCGAGCTCCTCGCCGTGATCGGAGGTGACGATCACGAGCGTGCTGTCGCTCAGGCCCAGCTCGTCGAGGCGATTGAACACGTGCGCCAGGGCCGTATCGCCGTAGGCGATCTCGGCGTCGTATTGCGCGCACGGGAAGCGGATGTCGGTCACGCCGCCCATCCACTGCTGGAAGTACAACGCGAACGACTCGAAGGCGAACACCGGGTCCATCGAGCGGTTGTTGGGGTCCTTCTCGTCGCCGGCGTAGAACATGCGACTGAACGGCGCCGGCGGCA